>DATDFT010000075.1:0-7277 GCA_036522475.1 Pyrinomonadaceae bacterium
GAGTAGTAGTTGTCGCCGTCAGAAAAGTGAAACGGGTAGATGTTCCAATCCGACGGGTGATAGCGCTGGTTAATAACGTCGAGCGCGAGCTGATAAGCCGAAGAAACGACCGTTCCACCCGACTCTCCCTGCGTGAAAAACTGTTCTTCCGACACCTCTTTCGCTTCGGTGTGATGTGAAATGAAAACGATGTCGACGTTGTCGTATTTCGTTCTCAAAAAACGAACCATCCAGAAATAAAAACTGCGCGCGATGTATTTCTTGAACTCGCCCATCGAGCCCGAGACGTCGATCATCGCAATCACGACCGCGTTCGACTCGTAACGCATCACCTCTTCCCACGTTTTGAAGCGCAGGTCTTCTTTCTTGATGTCGCCAAACCGCGCGTTGCCTTCGCGCGCGTTGCGTCGAATATTTTCGAGGATCATGCGTCGCTTATCGAGGTTCGCGATCACACCCGTGCGGCGGATCTCGTTGAACTGAGTCTTGCGCGATTGCACGGCCTTCTTCGCTTTTTCCTGGAGGTACGGGAGCTGGAGGTCTTCGAATATCAACGCCGCAAGCTCGTCGATGTTTACTTCCGCTTCGTAGTAATCGGCGCCCGCGTCTTGTCCGGCTTGTCCTGAACCCTGCCCGGTGCCGGGACGCGTTTCACGAGCGATGACATCGCCGACGCGCGTCTTGCCGTCGCCCTGCCCAACGTGTTTGCTCTTCTGATAATTGAAACGAAACTTGTATTCGTCGAGTGCTTTGATGGGAACTTTGACGGTGCGCTTACCGTCAGAGAGGATGATCGCTTCGTTCGAAACGATCGAGCCGAGGTTTTTGCGGATGGCTTCTTTTACACGATCCTTGTGGCGCTCCTGATCGATGATGCCTTTGCGTTGTAAGGACCAGTCGTTTCGTTGGATAGACACAAAAAACCTCCATCCACAGCTTACCCCGGCTGCGCTTTACAAAAATCGATCACGACATTCGTAAAGGCTTCCGGATACTCTTCGTGCGGAAGGTGACCGCAGTTCAATAAAACTATCAAGCGCGATCCGGGAATCTCCGCGTGGAGTCGCTCGCCGTCGGCGAGTGGAATCTCCAGATCGTTTTCACCCCAAAGCAACAGCGTGGGCTGTGTAATTAGATGCGCGTCTCTGGAGATGCGTTCAGCATCCCAGCCGCGCACCGTGCGTATGATCGCGCGTTGTGTGCCGGCGGCGCGCAAAGGCAGATGTCGCGCATCGACTCTTTTTTCGTCCAGCACCCAGGAATGTTGATCGTAAACTCGTTTCATGCGCCGTCGCAGCAAACGACGCGAACCGATCAGAAGCGGCGAGACAACGTCACCGAAGACTGGTGCGCCAAACAAACGCATGAGAGTGAATTCGAGTGGCCGGTTGTTGTTCACGGCGCCAACCAGAATTAATTTCTCGACGCGATCCGGATAATCGAGCGCGCACGTCGCGGCTACAGCGCCGCCGTATGAGCTGCCGACAAAAATCGCGCGCGGAATGCCGAGCTGGTCCAGTAATCGCGCCAACAGTTTCGCCTGGCCCCCGATCGTGTACTCGCCGTTGCGCGGTTTCGCGGAGTAGCCGTAACCGAGCATGTCCAGCGCGATCACTCGATAACCTGCCTCAGCGAGTTTCAAAAACACGTTGCTCCAGACGAGCGTCGACGACGCAAATCCGTGAATCAACACCATCGCGGGTGCATGTCTGTCGCCGGCTTCCTGGTAGTGAACGCGAATGCCGTCGACGTCGATGAAGCACGAGTGTTCCGAATGGAAAACGACGTCGCGACACTTCTGCCAGTCGGCATCACGCGGCCGCAGCAGCAATTTGGCTGCAATTGCCACGGTTGCAGCGCCTGCGATCCAGTATCGTTTCTTCATCGTAATTTAGCCGCAGATTTTCGCAAATGAACGCAAATCTGATCTGAGTTCATCTGCGAAAATCTGCGGCTAACTATTATCTACCGCGACAGGAGCGTACCGACGTATGTCAGTAACTCATTCGCACAAACCGGACAGTAACCATGCTCCTTAACTAGCCGATCGACAACTTCATTGATCCGCCGCAACTGATCCGGATCGGGGGTCTTCGCCGAAGTCGTAATCTTCACCACGTCCTTCAAGTCAGCGAAGATCTTCTTCTCGATAGCCTCTTTCAGACGCTCGTGCGAGTTGTACTCAAACGGTTTGCCCTTGCGCGCGTAGGACGAGATGCGAATCAGTATTTCCTGCCGGAAAGTATTCTTCGCATTCTCCGAAATCCCGATTTGCTCCTCGATCGAACGCATGAGCTGTTCGTCGGGATCCATCTCCTCTTCCGTGATCGGATCCTTGATGCGCTCCTTGTTGCAGAACGCTTCGACGTTGTCGAGATAGTTGTTGCACATCGTGCGCGCCATCTCTTCAAACGAATAGACAAACGCACGTTGCACTTCGATCTTCGCAAGCTCGTCATACTCTTTGCGCGCCTGCGAGATGTGGTTCAAATATCTCTCGCGCTGTTCGCTGCTGATGCCCGTGTGCTGCTCAAAACCGTCTTTGATCGCACGCAGCGCATCGATCGGATTGATACAGGTGACGCCGTCGCGCACGAGCGCGCTCGAGAGACGATTGATGATGTAACGCGGCGAGATACCGTCCATACCTTCGCGGATCGTCTCTTCTTTCAGCTCGCGGACGTCCTTCGACTTGTAACCCTCGACATCCTCACCGTCGTAAAGTTTCATCTTCTTCACGATGTCGACGTTCTGTCGCTTGGGTTCTTCAAGACGCGTCATCACTGCAAACATTGCCGCCACCTTCAGCGTGTTTGGCGCGAGGTGAACGTTGCGCAGCGCTTCAGACTGGTGCAGGAGCTTGTCGTAAATTCTTTCTTCCTGTGAGACGCGCAGGTTGTAAGGCACCTTCACGAGAATGATGCGATCCTGCAACGCCTCGGATTTGCGATTGCCGGCGAACGCGATGTACTCGTTCTCGTTTGTATGCGAAAGGATCACCTCGTCGGCGTAGATCATGGCGAAGCGCCCGGTCTTGATACTCTGCTCTTGTGAAAGCGTGAGCAGGCTGTAGAGAAACTTCTCGTCAACCTTCAGCATCTCGACGAATTCCATCAAGCCACGGTTGGCGATGTTCAACTCACCGTCGAAACGGTAAGCGCGTGGATCGGATTCGACACCGACCTCGCCAATCGTCGAAAGGTCGATTGAGCCTGTGAGCTCCGTGATGTCCTGCGACTTCGGATCGCTGGGCGAGAACGTGCCGATACCGATGCGTTCCTTTTCGGAGAACGCGACTCGATGCACTTTCACATCTTCATGACGGCCGCCGTAAGTGTGCTCCAACGCATAACGACACTGCGGGCAAAGATCGCCTTCGATATAAATGCCGTAATGTTTCTCGACTTCACCGCGCAGTGGATGCGGAATCAGGTGCAGCGGCTCTTCGTGCATCGGACAGTCTTTGATGGCGTAAACTGCGCCCTCGTCGATTTTGGTCCAATCTTCCAGCCCGCGCTTGAGCATGTTGACGATGGTCGACTTACCACCGCCGACCGGTCCCATCAACAAGAGGATGCGCTTGCGCACCTCGAGACGCTGAGCCGCAGATTTGAAGTATTCGACAATTCTGGCGATTGGTTCTTCGATGCCAAAGAGTTCAGCGGCGAAGAACTTGTACGAGAGTATCTCGTGCTGAGTGCCCTCGTTGAGCCGCTCAACGCCCGCGGCATGAACCATGTCGTTGATGCGAGCGTGTGAAAGTTGAGCAATGCGCGGGTTTTGTGCGACTAATTCGAAGTAATCTCGAAACGATCCTTCCCAACGCAGCGCCTCGTGCTCACGGCGCAGATCTTCCAAACGTTCGCTGATATTGAATTTGTTGTTGCCATCCTGCTCTTGCATAGCCTTTGAAACCTCTTCGGCCTTCGCGCATTGGACAGCGTGTGGGGAGAGGCCACGCCATTCTACACCGCTCCATACGTCGGGGAACTGCGGTATGTTTTAGTCTTGTGTCTCGTGATGCGCCTCACGCGCGCGTAGCGTAAGCTGCGTCCTCGAAACATCTCTTCTCAATGATCAACAAGAAGTCCGGTGGGAACATGGAAGCGAACTGCACGCGCGCTTCCTTGCGCGCAAGTATAGCACAGAGAAACAGGACTCAAGTCAATGCTAATTTTGCAAACTCAGTCGCCTCAGTCCCGAGCCAGCACCACGCGCGGATGTAAACTCTTCGCAACGGCATCGTACTGGCCGACGGCAATCAGTTGCTCCTGAGCATCACACATTTTCACATTCTCTCCGTCGGCCCAATCGTAGCCAGCCACAATCACCTCTCTTCCGTGATTGGCCCTTCGCACGTCTTCGTCACTTAGATGCACGAAAGGCAGGCGCGAGAGCGCCGCGTTCGAGGGCAGCAAAACGCCCCCTAGCGACTCTTCAGCAAAATGCATTTTTAACTGTTCGAGCGTGATTGCCTGCGTAACTGGGAAGTCGCCAACTCGAGTTCGTCTCAGTTCAGCTAAATGCGCGCCAACGTACAGACGTTTTCCGAAATCTTCTGCAAGCGTTCGGACGTACGTGCCCGAGGAGCACGACACGCGCGCGTGAAAGTCGAAGGTGCCGTCAAGATTGTCCTTGATCAATTGCCCGCCAGGTTTGATAGCTTCGAACTCGTGAATACAAACGTGTACCGGTTTTCGCTCAACACTCTCACCGCGGCGCGCGAGCTCGTAGAGTTTTTTGCCCTGGACTTTTTTGGCTGAGTACATCGGCGGTACCTGGTCTATCTCGCCGCGAAAAGTTTGCAAAGCTGTTTCGATCTCTTGTTCGCTCCAGTTGCGCGGGTGCGATGGTGGACCACCGATCGGATTGCCCGTGCGATCGCCGGTGTCGGTTGAGTATCCGAGGCGAATGATCGCTTCATATTCTTTATCAACGTCACTCAAGAATTGCGCGAGACGCGTCGCCTTGCCGACGACGATCACGAGCACGCCTGTTGCAAACGGATCGAGCGTTCCGGTGTGACCGATGCGACGCTCGTGCAGAATGTGACGCGTGCGCGCGACTACGTCGTGCGACGTCACGCCTGAAGGTTTATCGATGATTAGTACGCCATCCATTGCAATGATTTTAGATCAGCCACAGAATCTGTGTTATCCGTGGCTGAGCTTCTTCGTAAAACTTTCGAGCGCGCTGTCAAACTCCTCGCCGCAAAGCCGAGATCCGTCGCTGAGCTGCGCGAACGGTTGTTACGCGGGAAAAATATAGACGAGGAAGTTGTAGAAACTGTGATCTCGCGGCTGCGTGAGTATGGATATTTGAACGACGAGCGCCTCGCATTCAGTTACGCCGCTTACAAGGTGAAACAGAAGCCGGTGGGGCGGCGGCGTCTGGAGCGCGATCTGAAGTTAAAGAAGATCGAAAACAGTGTGGCGAACGAGGCGCTGGAAATGGTTTATACCGAGACTTCGGAGGAGCAGTTGATCGAGGAGGCGATTGCGAAGCGCGTTCGTTTGCGCGGGAAGCCGAAGAACCGTGCCGAAGCGAAGAGCTTGTTCGATCATCTGCTGAGGCGCGGCTTCGCGTTTGATCTCGTGAGCGATAAGGTCCGCTCTTTGGCCACGGATTACACGGATGAAGACTGATTTGCTACACTCGAATCGATGATGACTGGTGACGAAATTCGCGAAGCGTTTTTGAGATATTTTGAGGAGCACGGACACACGCGTGTGCGTTCGTCGCCGCTCCTGCCTGCCAATGATCCGACGTTGCTGTTCACGAACGCGGGCATGAATCAGTTTAAAGACACCTTCCTCGGAGCGGAGAAGCGCGATTACGTGCGGGCTGCCTCGTCGCAGAAGTGTATTCGTGCCGGCGGCAAGCACAACGACCTCGACGAGGTCGGTAAGACGGCCCGGCATCACACGTTCTTTGAGATGCTCGGGAACTTCTCGTTTGGCGATTACTTCAAGGAAGATGCGATCAAGTATGCCTGGGAGTTGCTGGTTGATGTTCTGAAACTCGATCCGGCGCGATTGTGGTTCACCGTTTATGAAGGCGACGCAGAAGTGCCGCCCGACGAAGATGCGGAGCGTTTTTGGGAACAGGTCGGTGCGCCTCGCGAGCGCATCCTGCGGTTTGGACGCAAAGACAACTTCTGGCAAATGGGTGAGACTGGGCCATGCGGTCCGTGTAGTGAGGTTCATTACTACATGGGCGACAGTCCGGACGATCCCGAGAACTCCGCTGCGAACGTGAATGGACCAGGCGACACGATCATGGAGATCTGGAACCTCGTGTTCATGCAGTTCGATCGCAGTGAAGTAGAGCCCGGCAAATACAGACTCGAGGCGTTGCCCGCGCCTTCGGTCGATACCGGGGCCGGTCTCGAACGACTCGCGGTTGTTTTGCAGGACGTGAAGTCAAACTATGACACGGATCTGATTCGGCCGATTGTTAACTTCACCGCGAAGCTCGCCGATCGAAATTACGAAGCGGAAACGCAGGAAGGTTTTGCGATGCGCGTGATTGCGGACCATGCGCGCGCCACCGCGTTTGCGATCTCGGACGGGATTCTGCCCGGCAATGAAGGTCGCAACTACGTACTGCGCAAGATCATGCGCCGCGCGATCTACCAGGGTCATCACACGCTCGGGTTCCAGGGTCCGTTCTTCAATCAGGTGACGAACTTCGTCGTCGATTTGATGAAGGAAACTTATCCGGAGCTCGAGGCCCATCGAGAGTTCATCGAGAAGATGGTGAGCCTGGAAGAGCAGCGGTTCGGATCGACGTTGACTGTGGGTCTAGAAAAACTGTGGGAAGTTATCGCTCAACCTGAAATAAATGAAATCTTGACGAAGCTTCGGTTGGATTTCAACTCGCCAGAAGGTTACAAAGATTTGGGCTTAAACAAAGAGTTCCAAACGCTGTTCAAGCGCTTGGCACCTCTTAACGATACCTACGGAGTTCCGAGAGATCTCATTCGAGTGACTCTTGACGAACAGGGTCTTTCTCTGCCTGAGAAGATATTTTCGTTCTGGTTCGATTTTCATGTACATGCAATACAAGGATCAGATCTACGTGGGCCGGGTACTCAAGGCCGAGTATTGGATGCAAAGTGGTCCGAAGTAGTGAAGCAATTTGGTCCTTCTTTGTTTTTGGGATATGAACAGACATCCGTTAGCGATGCGAAGATCTTGGCAATATATCCGGATTTGGAGGGAAGTTGGGAACGTATTATAGAGGTAGACGAAGGAATGCGTTGTCAGGTCATTCTA
>DATDFT010000076.1:0-61614 GCA_036522475.1 Pyrinomonadaceae bacterium
AGGACCTGCACTATCTTCGCTTCCAAATTACCGAAGGCCTCGCTGAAGACACCGGGATGCTTTGTCCTGATCTCGTTGAGCACCGCGCCCAGTTCTCCATTCGACAACGTGAAACCGATGATGCCCCACGTAATGCCGGCGCCATCGAAATTCCCTACGGCTTTGGTAAAGCCAGTACCTTCAAAGTCGGCTGTCAGCTGCAAACAACGCTGCTTCAGGTCGGGAACTGGAGAAGACATCAACTTCTGCCACGTCTGATCGTCAACTTTGCCGGTGACCGGAAGTTGGTTTTGTTGCTGAAAGCTTCGCACCGCGGCTTCGGTATTTCCGCCGAAGACGCCGTCGTCTTTGTCGTGCAGAAAGCCGGCGCTGATCAGCGCTTGCTGCATCTTCTTAATAACTTCGCCCTGAACGGTCCGAAAACCGCTGGGCGCGCGTTGAAAAATTATGCGTGGCATGTTGAATCCTTTCGTTGAAAGAACCGGTCGTCTATTTCCTGTGCTCATTCTCGCTCACGCTTATCGGTCTGATTGCTGAACGCCGTTGAGAACGGCGAAACCATGTACGCGAGAACCGCTTTGATTGATATGAGTGCGGCGCCGGAAATATTTCAGATGTGAAGAGAGTTGGTTTATTAACTGCCGTATTATTTGGCGTCAGACATTGCATCAGAGATGATGTTTTTCCGCAGCAATCAGAAATCTGCGACATTAAGTCTCGCGCCTGTGACCGTCTTGCCTTGCAGTGAAGGAGTAGGGATAGCGCTTTCCAGCAGCGCCCTTCGAATATCTTCTGCAGTCGCGGCGGGATGTGTAGACGCGTATAACGCCGCAGCTCCAGTGATGTGCGGTGTCGCCTGTGAGGTACCACTGAGAGAATCGTAGCTGTTCGGCGGGATTGTTGAAATGATCTCGGCGCCTGGAGCGCCGATATGCACTGACGTTCGTCCGAAATTCGAGAAACTGGCGAGGTTGCCGAACCGGTCGATAGCGGCGACTGCAATCACGCTGTTAAAGTTGACTCCGGGAGTTCCGCCCGCAGCCTGCGTATCTTTGCGCGTATCATAGGATGCCGGGTAAACCGGCGCCCGGTCATTATCGGTTCGGGAATTTCCCGCCGCAGCAATAAACAAAATGCCGGATCGCGCCGCCTGCTTAATTGCTTCGAGTAGCAATTGATCGTAGGGTGTGCCGTCCCAGGAGTTGTTTATTGCGACCACATTAACACCGCGCTCTTTCAAGCTCACAAAGAAATTGATCGCTTCAACGAGCCGGTCGGTGGGTGCATCCGTAGTGCCAAAAACCTTTGCCGTAATAATGCTAACGTACCAGTTGAGTCCGACCACACCAAGATCATTTCCTCCCGTTGCGCCAATCGTCCCGGCGACGTGCGTACCGTGGTCGTCACTGTTTTCCGCGTCATAGACGCTTCCCTTGCGATGCGCGAAGTCCCAGCCGTTAACGTCATCCACTAACCCGTCTCCGTCGTCATCTTTGCCATTCGTACTTTTGTCCTGGCCGTTTCCATCCATGCCGGTTTCGCCGGAATTAGTCCAAATATTTGCCTCGAGGTCGGGATGATCCACTTGAACTCCACCATCAATGATGCCGACGGCGACCGCCCGCGACCCGACGTGTCCTTTGAACCATGCCTTTTCGGCTTGCGAGCCGAAAGCGCTGGTGGTTGGATTGGGGCCGATCGGTACGGGCAGGTCATCTCCGAACATACCCCAGAGAGCGCCCCTAACATATTCGGTATCGTTCGAGACATTTTGCTGAAGTGAATAGATCCAGTTCTTTTGGACGAACTTCACTCCCGCTTTGCCACGCAGCTTCGCGATTGCTTCATCCGGGCTTTCATCAGCTGGGAGATCCACCACTAAAAGGTCGCCCTCTCGCGGATTATCAATGCTTCGGGTTATCGCCAAGTTGACCTGCGTGGCCTGGACGGTTTCCTGGACCTCAGCTCGGAGGCGTTCATTCTTTTGTTTCGCGGCGCTGAGGTCCCCAAGGCCTAGACGCATACGGGTGTCCTCTCGGGATTCAAGCTTTACCAAGACTTGATTCGGCACATACCGCGGCTCACGTGCGAGCTTCGGCGACATTTCGCGTGAGCGCCATCGGACTCTTCTGGATCGTGATGTCGCGGGTTTGCCTTTAGGAGGACGGTTAGTTGTTTGATTCTGCGCACCCGTAAGCG
This sequence comes from Pyrinomonadaceae bacterium, assembly GCA_036522475.1. Taxonomy (GTDB): domain Bacteria; phylum Acidobacteriota; class Blastocatellia; order Pyrinomonadales; family Pyrinomonadaceae; genus PSRF01. The sequence continues at coordinate 2,200 of DATDFT010000076.1, forward strand.
GAACCAAAATAGCCAATATCACCAGCAATGCGATGATCGCAAACACGCCTTTAGGCTGCTTCATATTGCCTCGCTTTGCGGAGAGTGGTGACTCGGTACAGCCGTCCGTGTCTTCATCACTGTCTCAAAGTCACCCAACTGGTCCGAAACGGATGCTAATGCGGCTTTGCGTTGGGCCGGAAGGTGGGCGCTGCAATGATTGAACCGTTATCCGAGTGGCCCGTCTCCATCGGCCATCGTGATTCCTCCGCATTTGAAGGGATTAATGGTTTCTTGGGGAGGACGATTCGGCGAGGGTTCGAGCGGATCAGTTAATCGAAGCGCTCGGCACTCAAGCACCGGAATACCGGGAAAGAGTAAGGCATAGTAGGCTTGAAAATGATCAACGCCATTAGTATGCGCGTGGTGCGGCATCACGTTTTCGATTGCCACTGTAAATTGAATTGTCGGGTTGTGGTCAATCCTAAAAATCACGGTGCTGCCCACGCGAAGAACCAGCGCTTCACCCGGCCGAAGACTCACATCCAACTCCGCGGTCTCACCGATGAACCCAAAGTGTTGGACAGTTGGACGAGCAACGAGGCCAGTCAGGAAGTCAATGCCGTCGGTTTTGAATTTCGTTGTGAGCGTTCCGTTGGTCATACGGATAACGGGTTTAAGACGGCCGGGGATTAGCGATGCCGAAGGATGTAATGCATTTATGTCCAGCAGCCAGCCGAAATCGTGCTGGTTGGGATCGGGATCGTCATGATTGTTCGGTCCGGTCCCCTGGCGCGCAATGCCTGGGCGGATGTTCCCAGCGGAATCTACAACGTCGAGATTCCACTCATTACCCTTCGCGAGGAAGCTGGCGATTTGCGCTTCGTCAACCACTAAACTGCGAGGGCCGCTGGGGTTCGGATTGGGTGTCACCGTAATGTTCGAGAAATGATCTGGAATTCCCGGTAACCCTATCGAAGCCATGTTTTTGGTCGGCATTATGCCGACGTCAAATAGATTTCCACGCCGATCCCTGCGAAAAACCATTAGACCTTCAAATGTAACGGTAACTGGGGCGTCTGCCATCTTCGTTCTCCTTTTCGGGATAGTTCTGATGTAAATGATCGCAAAGGGAAATTCATTTCAATTCCCAATCGCGTCGGCGCGAACTTTCGACGAATGACTGTCTTTGCCCAGTTCGGTAGAGGCTAAAACGTCGAATAGCCGCCCTGAATTACAAAGGAAGCCCAAAAATACGGATGACGCACGCGCGGATCTGCCGAAGTGATTAGATCCAGTTGAGCCTGTTGCAGAGCGCGCGCGCTTGAATAGTGGTCCAGTGCTCGATGCTGGTGGAACTTTATCATTAAGTCCGACGTGGCCTCTGACTCGACGGGCCACAAACTGGCAACCACCACGGGCACGCCCGCCACGAGAAAACTCCGAGCCAGACTAAAAGTTCCTTCTCCACGATAATAACGGCCGGCTCCCGTTTCACACGCACTGAGCACAACCAGGTGCGTCGAAGGCAACGCCAGATTGCCAATTTCTGAAGCCTCAAGAGTGCTGTAACCATCACCAATTGCGCTGGCGTCTTTCGCCAATATTAATTTCGAATGCATTTCAGCCTGGTAGTCTTCGATCGCATGTAGCGCCAGATGCACCACCTCCGCATGCAATAGGCTTTTCATCACCACCTGTTTGGTCGCATCACTGCCAACCACCAGTTTTGAATTCGGATAAAAACCCGCAATAGTGTGTGCCTCAGTTTGTGCCGTTGGCAGGTAATTGAGTGTTGGATACATGGCTGCATCGAAAGCCGGATTGCCAACACTGAGCACTCTCTCAGATTGACCCAGATTAAGCGCAGCCGCCTCTTTCGACTTAAGGATGAACAGTGACGCGCTCGGCGCATAGACAATTGGGTAATCCTGGATGAGATATCTATTGTTATCTGAGATTAATGCGCTAAACGGAAGTTGATTCAGCGATTTGTCTGAAACGATCACTAATTGTTTTGAGGGGTCAAGTAGGTCGGTGACCGGCGCAATCAAGACGGCGAACAAGTCATGGCCCAGGGCGACACTATCAGCTCCTGAGCCGGGACTGGCTATCGACGTAAGATAGGTGTGAACCTTCTCGTCCAGCGTGGCTTCGGAAATGTTGGAGGTGCGCGCTTGGAGGAACTGCCTGTTGAGAACCCAGATTAAAGTACGATCCGGCAGTACGCTGTAAGCGACAATCTGGCTGTTCGGTGGAAGAGTTTGTTGAATCTCGGTACGGCTCAAGGGAAGTGAAACAGGTCGTTTCGCGGCGTCGTTACGACTGCTGCCTGCGGTGCCGCTCTGGCCGCGCAGTACTAAATCCAGCAGCGACCGCGCGCGCGATGCTTCCGCAAGGTCAAATGCGCTTTCGATGTCATGCAGCTGCGCATATAAAAAACTGATTCCCAGATCGTAGACGTTCTGCTCGACATCAAAAAATCGATATCGATTTTCGCCTTCGAAAATCGTCGACCGGTTCTTCTCGACCAGATCGAGGACATTCTTCAATTCGGCGGAGGCGAGCGCTGGGTTTGCCTGGGTGATGTAACAACTGAGTCTTCCCTTATAGGCCTGGTAAAGCTGCGTTAAGAATTTTAAATTCGTATATAAATCGATTGCCTGATCATAACTTCTCAACGCATCCTCGCAGCGGCCCTGTTCGCGGTAGAGATGGCCGGATTGCAGCACCGAATAAGCCATCATTTCCTTGCCGCTTGGTTCATCGGCGTGTGCAGACGCCGTATCATAAGCAAAAGCAGTGTTTCGCAATCCCTCACCAAAGTTACCGGCTTTGCCGTACATCAGACCTAAGTGTGCATAGGACAGACTGATCGTCGAAACGTCGTCTGTTGTAGAAGAGCGACGCGCAGCCTCGCGTTGGGTGTCGATGGCCGCAGCGTTGAATCCGGCGGAGTATAGAGCCAACGCGGTGATCGCATAGTGTCTCCACAATTTGATCGGATTGAATGGACAGCAGCTGACGAGTGTTTGGCTCTTGGCAATTGAATTCAATGCTTCCGAATAGTTGTTTACCGAGCGATAGAGTTCTGTAAGCTGATCTTGCGCATCAAAAATGCCGATCTCATCGCCTATTTGCTCAGCCAAAATAGCGGCCCGATTGGAGTAATCAATTGCCAGGGAGTATTCCTTCAGGTTGTACTTGGCTGCCGCGGTACGCTGAAGCGTTTTCATTGTGAGCCATCTGTAATTTCGTTCTTTGCAAACAGCCGCCAGCCGCGTAAAGATCGCCAGGCCGCGTTCGGTATCCAGCCCCTCGAGATAACAATAACCGGCCCAGAATATAGCGTGATTTTGCTGAACCTCATCTCCTGATTCACGGAACGCTAGCGCCGCCTCTTCAAAAACTGTCGCCGCCTGCTGAAGATGTGATTGAGCGTACAAAGCATAGCCGCGTTTCATCGATTCGCAGGCGGCGACAACTCTGGTTAATCGATCGACGGGCAACGATCGAAATGAAGCGGCGACGTCTGCTTCGTAATGATCGTTGGCTTTGCGAATGGAGAGTGCACCAACATAAGCCAGTGCTGATAAATCGCTCGCGGCTTCGTCGCGCTGGCCAGCAGTGGCATGGACGAGATATGAATCCACCAGTTGCTGAAAAATACTTACGCCGGAAAGGTCATCGCGGCTGATATTGACGAGTTCCCAAACCTTGTCATCCTGATTAGATCGATACGCAACATAAAAAGCATTCAGCAAATTGTCTTTAGTTTTACTCGAGCTTTCCTGCAGTGCCTGCAAGTGTTTCAGTTTCTGCCGGGCCTCGACCGCCCACGGTGAAACCGAATCAAGTTGTAGATATTCACGCCAGTCATCTTCAGCCTGAGCCAACAATCCCATTTGCTCGTGACAAATGGCACGATTAAAAAGCGCCGGCAGCAAATCCGGCTTCAGCTCGAGCGCTTTTTGCAGATACTCCAAACTTCGTGCCAGCCCTTCAAGTCCGTTTCCATTCCGAGAAACTTGTAAACTTAGTTTTGCCTTCTCTAACCACGCCGCGCCCAAGTCGCTGTAGGTTTCCGCGTTGTTCGGATCACCTTTGAGACTTTCATTGAATTCGTCAATCGCTTTGTCGAAGTCCTTCTTCGCCAAATAAACCTTTCCGAGCGCGTGGTGCACCGCGGGACTTGGTTTAGTCTCCAATTCGTTTAGCAGCGTGAGTTCTGCCCGACTCAATTTGTTGCGGTCGATTCGTTCATCACCAGGGCCGCGAGTCACCAAATAGGGGGCGTAATCGAAGCTGGAAATGCGCGATTCGACAGGTCGTTGTTCACGATACGCAGAGTTCAGCGCAAGTAGACCTTCGTCAACTGCTGACTTGTGAATAAACAGATACCATGCTCCGAACCCAACCGCGAGCACGACCGCCGCAAAAGCGACAGCCCGCCAGGATGAGGCAAAGAAAGCTCGCGGCGAAGTCCACCAGGTAAAAGACTTAGTTTTCGGAGGAATGGGTGGCTGCGCGTCGGCCGGTGCGAGATCGACTGACGATGAAACTTCTCCGGAAATAACCGGACCCTCGCGGGAAAGATACTGGCGAAAAGTGCGGCCAAACCTTAGCTGATCCAGCCTGTCTGGGGTAGAAAGAAAATGATTCTCTAGCGCTCTGCGATCTTCGACGGTCAGGATTTCGGCGAGATAGTCCTCGATCAACTCGTCTTCGGCTGCCAGCAACTCGTCGAAGATTTCGTCTTTAAGCAGGAATTCCTTTTCGAACGCTTCAGCAGTTTGATCATCCAGCTGCCCTAGCAGATATCGTCGGAGGTCTTTTTGTAACTCTGAACCCGGCGTCATAGGAGCTGGCCCTTCAGGTCGGGAGCGACCTCTAATCGATATGGATTACATGTTGAATTCATTTCTCTGTTTGCGCGCGGCAACGCACTCCTGCACGCATTTCCTAAGAGTTTGCTTGATGCGGCAGGCGCGAATTCGCAGCGCGTTTATGGCGATGCCCATTGTAGTCGCCATTTGTTCATGTTGCTCGATCTTTGCGCGACCCTGCTGTTGGTAATAGTTCACGACGAGCGTTCGTTCACTTATGCGGAGCACCTCGAGGCAGTGCAACAGACATTCATACTGCGTGTTGTCGTCATTATCCTCCGTGACAATCGGCATAACCACAGGGTCCTGATTAACCATCTTCCGTCGGCTTGCTATTGTCCGCCGCTCGGCGAAAACGTATTGCGCGACCTTAAAAAAATAGAGAGCAGGATCGCCTTCCCAGTTGTTGATGATCTCAGAAAGTTTGGAGGCGACGCGATTGATGGTTTCATCCGCGAGTTCTTCGGCTTCCTGGCAGCCGCGGCTGGTGAAAATTTTGATTAACTTCAGGCGAATGGTTTCATACTTCTGGCCGGCGCGCTCCCGATCGGGATCGAGCCAATCGAGCAGTGTGTCAAACAGTTCTTGAGTTAACACCCACCCTTTTTTCATTTAAGCAAATCGAACTGTTGGAAACGCGTCGCTGCCGGAACGCTGGATTTCTTGGTTGTCGATGTATTCAGGACAGAACCGGAAGTAATTCTTTACGCCATCTCGCGGTTTCTTCTCAGAAGAACACGCGCAGAGTAGGAGCGTTAATGAACAAAGTCAATGGTGACACCAGCATAAGGGACGGACGCGGCATCAGTAAGGCAGCATCAACGAGGCCGTCGCACGAACCCTATTGTCTGCGCCAGTCGTTTGAGTGATACTTACCGCAACTCCTGACATTCAGCTCCGCAGCCCAGACAGCTCGATGATCACCGGCCGTTGGCTGGCAGGAGGAGACTCCTCCCGTGGCTACCACGGAGCCAGGTGTTTTGACCCGGCACGCCTGCTCCTTCAATCTGACCAAAAGGAGATCTCAAATGACTTTGCGAAGAAGAATTCAAATCCTCGCTGTTGCTATAGTTCTCTCAACTGTATTACTTGCCTCTGACGTGGCGAAACCCGCAACAACGTTTACGTTCGAGGGCTGCTGGACACGGTACCAAGTGGACCCGTGCCTCGATGTCTTCCGTGATGACCAGGGCAATTACTGGATTTGCAAGGCCTGCGGAACAACCACTAATCCGGGTCCAAACAAGTGTACCTTAACCAACTTAACAGCGCTTTCGAGAGGCTTTTGGTGCTCGTAGGCATTCGACAAATTAAGGCACACGAAACTTGCACTTCGACCGTCCGAGTTTCGTTTGGTTGAAGTGTGACTCGTTGCGCCGTAGACATCCGCGCGCGGACGTATGCGTCGAGCGGAACGGTGGGTTCGTCCTTCAGTGACCACGCAACTGTGACGTACTCACCGGGCGCGAGCCGTAGCGAAAATCTTCCTTCAGCGTCCGCGCGCGCGATTTCCCAGAGCGAATGCGTGCCCCACTCGCGCTGGTCTGCCCGAAACAACAACACGCCAGCCCCCGCGACACTTTCCGAACTCGCCCACAACGCGTCCTTCGTCTGCAGCGCAGAGAATACGAGCGCGAAGTAAACCTTAGTGGTATATCTAGTGAACCAGATCCAAAGCATCTGTGGTGTAATTGTGCACCCGAGGAGAGACTCATGTATATCAAGATAATTCTCGCCTGCGCCGCCCTCGTCTGCATCGCCTTTCAAAGTCAGTCGCAAACATCGCCACCTGTCCGCAGAATCGTGATTGCCGCCAGTACGATTTTCGACGGCAAAGGCCATGTTCTCAAAAATACGCGCATCGTCGTCGAGGGTTCGAAAATCGTCGCGATCGATCCGAAGGCGTCGCCAGTTGATTACGACCTGCGCGGGCTGACAGTTTTGCCGGGCTGGATCGACGCGCACACGCACATCACCTGGAGTTTCGGCAACGATGGAAAGAACGCAGGACCTGGCGAGACCACCCAGGACGCCGCTTACCGCGCCGCAGCGAATGCATGGGCCACTCTGATGGCAGGGTTCACGACGATTCAAAGCATCGGTTCGCCAAACGACCTGCCTCTCCGCGACGCGATCGCGAGAGGCGAACTCCCGGGTCCGCGAATACTCACCGCAGTCGAACCACTTGTCGGTCGCGGCGCACAGACCGGCACCCCCGATGAGATTCGCGCGTTCATCAGAAAGCAGAAAGAGAGCGGCGCCGATGTAATCAAAATCTTTGCAGCAGCGAGCATTCGCCAGGGCGGCAACCTGACTCTCTCGCAGGAACAGCTAACCGCGGCCTGTGACGAAGCCAAAAAGCAGGGACTACGAGCGGTGGTCCATGCGTACAAAGAGGCGGTTCGAGCCGCGACACTCGCCGGTTGTTCACAGATCGAGCACGGCACACTCGCCACCGACGACGACCTGAAGTTGATGGCTGAGCGTGGAACGTATCTCGATCCGCAGGCTGGGCTAGTGATCGAAAACTACCTGCGAAACAAAGAACGTTACCTCGGCACACCCGGTTACACCGAAGAAGGCTTTGCTGCGATGGAAAAGATCCTGCCGCTGAATCACGACCTGATAAAACGAGCGAGCAAGATTTCTAACCTGAAGATTGTTTTTGGTACTGACGCCGTCGCGGGCTCGCATGGTTACAACGCCGAGGAGTTCATCGATCGCGTGCGTGACGCCGGCGTCGATCCGCTCACGGCAATCATCTCGGCCAACTCTCTCGGCGCCGAGGCGCTCGGCTTAGGCAATCAGATCGGAACGATTGCGGAAGGTTTTCAAGCGGACGTTATTGCGCTCGACGGAAATCCGTTGACTGATATCACAGCGGTGCGGCGAGTCGTGTTCGTGATGAAAGGCGGTGTCGTTTACAAAAATACGGCGCGCACAACTACACCTTAACGAACCTTAAACTCTCACGCGGATGACACGAAAAAATCCGGGTTTCTTCCGCGTCATCCGTGTACAATGCTGTGCGATGAACAGCTCGTTCACTGAAGAGATCGCGAATAGCATCAGTCATGGCCTCGGGCTTCTGCTCGCCATCATAGCCGTACCCGTCCTGGTGCTGGCGGCGATGAAGGTTGGCAGCGCGCACTTTCTCATCGGTGTGAGCGTGTTTGGCGGGACGATGGTGCTGCTTTATCTCGCTTCGACACTCTATCACTCACTGACACATGAAGCGGCGAAGCGACTGTTTCGACTCTTCGACCACGCCGCGATCTTTCTGCTCATCGCCGGAACCTACACGCCGTTTTCGCTGGGCGTGTTGCGTGGTCCATGGGGCTGGTCGATGCTGGCCATCGTCTGGACGCTCGCGTTCATCGGCATCACGTTGAAGATCAGAAAGCGCACGCGACACTCACGCATTTCGATCGTGCTTTACGTGATCATGGGTTGGCTCGCGGTCGTCGCCGTGAAACCGATCGTGATGCTGATTCCGGTGCCGGGAATTCTCTTGATACTCGCCGGTGGACTTGCGTACACCGGTGGGCTCGCATTCTTTGCCGCCCACCGCATCCGCTACAACCATTTCATCTGGCACCTCTGTGTGATCGCCGGCACGACCTGTCACTTCTTCGCGGTCCTCTGGTACGCCGCCTGAGATTATCTTGCCTTGTACTGAAACGTGATTCGCGTTTCCTCGTCTAAAACTAACGGTCGCACGAAGCGATAGGATTTACCGCTGCGGGGTACTTCGACCGACACCGGCAGCAAACCCGCGACGCGACGTTGCAGACTGAAGACATTCTGCGAATAGTTGTTCAACTGCGCCTGTTGTGTTTTCTTTGCCAACTCCTCGATACGACGATTCTCATTCGCGAGATTTGCGCCGTCTACACTCGTGACGGTAACCGTCGCAGAAACACTGCCGACACCGAGCGTCGTGCCCATCCGCGCGGGTTTCGAAGCAGTCAATTCAAAGTCCTGCTGCGATGCCGCAAAACCCGTCGCGGAGATGTTCACCTTGACTGGTCCAGGCTCCAGACCGGAAACCACCCAATGACCATCGCCGCCCGAAGACGCCGTTAAGGTTGTGCCCGTTTGCGTGTTCGTCACGGTCACTTGAGCACCGGCAACCACAGCGCCCGCCGGATCGACGACGATGCCGCCGATTTGCCCCGGCCCGAGCGTGCTGAGATCGCTTTCAGTCCAGTTCCGCGCCGACGAGTCGACATCGTCAACACCATCGAGCATAAAATTATTCGCGGCCGCAGCGGGAAGCAGTTCCGCCGCCACTGCGTTACCGCCAAATTGCCTCACCTCGAGACGCTCAGGCAGTGCAACTTCCCACGTCAGGACATTTATTGGGATATCCAGCTTCGGCAGACCCATGTCGTAAGATCCGTTCTTCGCAAAGCGCGGACCCTCGCTCAAATAAACAAACGAGACATTGTAAGCACCTGACGAATCCAGGCCCGGCCGTGTCAGTGGAATACGAGTGCCGTCGAGATCCTCCGAGGGCTTCACTCGCTGGCCCTCGACCTCGGCGGTGAAGAGTTTCGCTCCCGCAGGCAATTGAACCTTCACAAACGACTGTGCGTGGTTGCGCACTCGCAGCGAGATCTCCGTGAGAGTCCGTCCTTCGACGTTCGCGAGCGTCGTGACGGTCGCGCGCTCAGCCACTGCCGAAAGCACGTCCGCATCCTGAAACTGCTGCCACTCGAGTTGCAGCCTCGGCGCGTCAGTCGCTTTGCGGTTGTAACGAAACGCAGCCTGAAGTGGAAAGTGTGACAGCGATCTCGTGATGGCGTTTGCTTCACGCACGTCGATGCGACGCAGTCCTCCGGACTCTTTTGCTTTCAACTCCATCGCGCCCGCGCCCTCGACCAACAGTTCGCCTGTTTCTCGCTGCGCGCCCGGAAATTCGAGCAGCGGCGCATCGACTCTCGTTTCGCGATTCGCGCGTTCGACTGCGATCAGAAACTGGTGATTGCGCCGAGAGGGATCGTGAACTCGCAGCGTAAGGATGCCACCCGTTGCATCGAACGATTCGAGTGAGTTTCCGGTCGCGGTCGTGAACTCGTATCCGTCCGGCAATGGAACTTTGAACTCCGCCGCTTCACCCTGGATCACGGTGAGATCGCAAAGAGCGGTGAGCCTCAGCTCCGATTCGTCAACAGAGAAGATCGTTTTGACGTCGGAAAGGAAACGTACTTCGCGTTGCGCGACAGGCGCCGCGATCTCGCGCGTGGTCCACCAGATGCGCGCCGATTTGCCCGGCTCCAACGCGGCTTCGATCTTCGTGTTTCCGTTAACGCTGTCACGACTCGTCACCAAACCCGGCTCGACGTGTACGTTGGCGTGATTCCCCGGCAACTCGAGGCTCAACATCGTGCTGCTCGCAACCGGTACCGCCAGTGTGAACGATGCGCGTCCGGCTTCGATCGCCAGGGGCGCGGCAACGCCGAGCGACACAGCGAACGGACCTGGTCCATTCAGGATGGCAGCGTGGCTCGAACCTTCCTGTATTAACGGCAGTGGCTGTCCAGCCTGTTTCGCTTCAAGGATTGTAAGACTGCTGGTAAGCGGAGTTTTGACTGCTCCTTTTCCGAGCAGCGAGCCGTCAATATCAACGTATCCGACAAGGGTCTGGTCCTCGACGCGAAGCTTAAAGACTGCGTGCGACAAAACGAAAGGTAGTGGCGCTTCCTCGGGCGATTTGTCTTTGCGCGAGGCGCGCTCAACGAGTCGGTCGTATTCGCTGAGTGAAATCGTCACGGTTCCGGCTGTTCCCGGGGCCGGCAAGACTGAATCCATTCGGGAGTTGCGTTGTTGGCCCACCGCTACAACGGTCAGCAACAGAATCAAAATTAGTGCTTTCATTTGTCGCCTCTCTTTCTCTCACGTTGAAAATCAATCTCGACTGCCGGCGTTTGGTTCTCACCAGTCAACTCGGACACGAGATAGATCGACGGACCAAAGTGCGGAAACACGACGCGCAGCGGCAGATTGCGTGACGGCCGCGCGGCGCGTTGCGTGCGGACCTTGTCGATCAGTTGTTTCATCTCGTTCTGATCGGAAGTGATCTCGCTTTCGGCGCGTTGTTGTTCGGTTGCAGCCGGCGACGCTTCGGAACGTAACGCAGGCGATTGCGGCGGCGTGTAATTCGCTACGCGGAAACTTCCGGAAAGCCCCGGAGCCGGCGTCACGCGAAACAGCGGCGGGTGATGCAGCAGCAGATGTGACTTCGAGATCGGAAGATCCACCGCAACGAGTGAGACTCGCGCGCGACCTTTGTCCGTCCACGAAGCGGCGTGATCGAGATAAGCAACTTCGACGACAAAGGCCGGTGCCTCTTCGCCGGAGCGTGTCTTTTCAAGTGGGAGTAAGTACGAACCATCTGGCGCGCGTCCCGGTCTGATGGGACGACCCGCCACCGAGGCGCTCCAGAGCACAGCAGTGGCAGGCAGGGCGAGTTTCAAAAAGTTTCGCTGATTGTTTCGGACCGCGAAACGCGACTGCACGAGAATCTTTCCGTCAGCCGCGATCAGCGTGTTGTACTCGGCTTCTTCGATGTTGGCTGTGAGCACAGCCTGTGGCGTGTAACGAGCAACATCGAGCGAGAGCGTTCGGGTTAACTTTCCGTTGCCGGGCTGAAATCTAAATGCCATCAACGAAGGTGATTGACGGTTGGAGATCAGTTGGCCCAGTTCGCTTGCCTCGGCTTCTTCGAGACCGTTCGGCTCGCGCTGTTTGATCTCGCCCGCGCCGAGAACCTCCACACCCACACCGCCCGTCTCACGTTCGGCACTCGGCAGACGAACGAGAGGAATGTTCAACTTACCCGATCGCGGAATGCGCAACTCGCCGTTCAGCGTGAAGCGCACGTTGGTTTGCACCGGCTCGATGAACAACACCTTCAGTTCATTGCCGGCGACGTCCCAGTCGGCGACCATTGCACCCGAGACCTGGTTTACAGTTAGCTGTTCGGGCAGTTGCACGCGAACTTCATTGGCAACTCCCTGGACCACTTCGACTTGAACCTCAGCGCTGAGCTGTGTCGCGTCTTCACCTAACCCGATTAGTTGAGTGACCGTGCCGCGCAATCGCAATGGTTGACTCGCGCGCACGTCGTCGATCTTTCGTCGCCACGCAAACGTCAGTGGTTCGCCGCCTTTGCCATTTGCAACCCAGCGACTTCCGGTCGCAGCGTCCGAGTGTTCGAGCAGAAGCCCACCGGTGATGCGAACATCAACGCCTTGTCGCGCTAGCTGAACCGTTGCGTGCGAGATCGCGGAGTTGCTTACCGGAAGGTGCAGGATGTCTGTGCCCGCGACTGTGGTTACTGGTGCGACGATCTGAAGCGTCAACACGGAACGTCCGGTCTTTGATAAGAGCAGATCGGCGCGACCCGGACCTTGGCTCGTTGGGTTCATCGCGAGGTTCACGGGATGACCATCGAGCTTTGCATCGCGGACGATCAAACCATCGGGCATCGCCACGCGCACCCAGCCGTTCTTGATAACATCGACGGTAAGTCGCGCTTCGCCCGTTGCGAGATCGCCGTCGACTTTCAGATCGTAGTCGATACGACTGAGTGTTGCTTCGACGGGCGGCGCAACGGGTTCAGGTTCGGTGGGAGACGCGGCGTGCTTCAGCGCGGTGTATTCGCTGACGGGAAGCACAACCCAGCCGTCAGGCGGTGGCGATCCAGTTTGAGCTGAAGTCGAAACGGCGCAGCAGATGACGAAGAGCGTTGTAGAGAGCACGAAGCGGTTCATGGGAAATTCTCCTTTTGCAATTTCGTGTGCTCGGCCGGCGGGCACACGTCAAGACACTGCGGCAAGGGTCGCCGCAAAAAAACTAGCCCGCACTTTTTGTTCGAGGCGAGATCGGGGCGTGATCTCTTAGTAAATCTGTGCCTATGATGCAGTGAGGTTGCTTAGAGTGGTCTCGTTCATCTCTGCGGTCCTCTGCGTATCTCTGCGCCCTCTGCGTCTAAGAGTGCCCTTCAACACGGACTCCGCAGAGATACGCAGAGGCGCCGCAGAGAATTGCCGTTATAATCAAATCATGAAGCCGACGGCGAAACCACGAGTGAAGATCTGTTGTATCGCGAGCATTGAAGAAGCGTGGATGGCGATTGATGCGGGCGCATCGGCTATCGGACTAGTGTCCGCGATGCCGAGTGGACCGGGACCGATTCCGGAGAGTTTGATCGCCGAGATTGCTGCGACTATTCCGCCTGCTGTGAGCTCGTTTCTACTGACGTGTTTGCAGGACGCCGACGCCATCATCGATCAGCAGCGACGATCGAGAGTGAACACGATTCAGATCTGCGATCGATTGTCTGAACAGAGCCATGCCCAGTTGCGAGAGGCATTACCCGGCGTGTCGCTGGTCCAGGTTGTACACGTCACTGGTCCCGAATCTGTCGATGAAGCGATCGCGGTTGCACCGCACGTAGATGCGGTGTTGCTGGATTCAGGGAATCAGTCACTGGCCATTAAAGAACTCGGCGGCACCGGCAGAACACACGACTGGAATCTGAGTCGCAGGATAAGAGAAGCGATCGATGTGCCGATGTTTCTTGCGGGTGGACTGAACCCCGCGAATGTCGCTACTGCGATTCGCGAGGTTCAGCCGTTTGGAATCGACGTTTGCAGTGGACTCAGAACCAACGGTGCGCTTGATCGTGCGAAGCTAACCGAATTTTTCCGAGTCATCCGTGGTTAAAAAGTAAACCTGACCGCTAACTGCACTTGCCTCGGATCACCCACGCCCTGTCGCAGGAACCCGTCAAAGTTGAAGAGGCCGGGCGTTGAGAGCGGATTGACATTGTTCGCGTTGTTGAAGGTATTGAACATCTCGATAACCGGAATTATCGCGAAGCGTTCGCCAAACTTGAACGGTCGCTGAATGCGCCAGTCAAACGAGAAATACTGATTGTCTTTGCGCAACGTGTTGCGATTGGTCGCGGTGCGTACCGCCGGCGTGATTGGCTGAGCCGAACGTGCCTGCACGCGGAAGTTGCCCTCAAGTCCCCAACCCAACTCGATGAAAGTGAAGAAGTTGAACTTGTGACGGATGTCGCGATCCGAGTAGGCATAATCAAGACTCAGGTTCAACGGATCAAACGAGCGATCCGTAAATGGATCACGTTCATTCGAGTCGTCGTCCTTATCTCTCGAAAGCGCGTAGTTCCACTCAAACTGATATCGCTTGCTGAACCTCTTTCGCATGCCGACTGTGAAGCCGTCGAATACAGACTTGCCGACAGCACTGGTTACGAATACGTCTCCAAATCCTGGGAACAGGCCCACTCGATTCAGGTTGATGAAGCGCGTCAGGTGAACGCCTTTCGAGTGAGTGAAGTCGAAGTAGACCGACAGATCCTCGGATAGCTGCTGCTCGAACTGAACGTTTGCTGTGTAGATCCTCGGGTTAGCGTAGTCTTTGCTGAACACGCGAATCGACGCAAATGAAGGAAGGCCGCCCAACGGCGGAACATTGACGATGTTTGGCCAAGTCGGCAAGCCCTGACCATTGCTACAGCCAAACGAAGATCCGCATGCGATACCGAACTGCTGCACACCGTTGTCCGTGATCGAACCGACTTGCGACAACATGTTCTGGCGGCCGTAAAAAATACCGGCGTTAGCTCGTAACACCGATCTGCCCGTTTTGGATAAATCCCACGCAAAGCCAAGGCGCGGTTGAAATTCCTTCTTGGGACTGTGCAACGTTCCGTCGGACGGGAATGCTGGATTAGATAACAACGAAGCGTAGACGGTTTGACTAGGTGGAACGACGGGCTCGGGGAAGATCTGAGCTTCCCAGCGCAGGCCGTAGTTGAAAGTGAAGTTTGGTCTAAGCTGCCACCGATCCTGAATGAACAAAGCGAGGTCTTCGTTCTTGATCGTGGATTTACCTGGCGGCGGAGCGCCCGAAATTCCGGTCGGGATGCCGTTCTGCAAATACAGAAGCAGTGGTCCACCTACGCTACTTCCCGCGCCGCACGTTTGATTGAACGGAGCACCTTGAGTAATCCATCCGGTGAACGCGCCTGCTCCGTTAAAGCACTCGCCTGCGGTTGGTCCAAAGCCGTTTGCAGCGGGTGTCGATGCGTAACGCAGAAAACCCGCAGGGCTGTCGAAGATGTAACGGCCGGTAAAGAATCCGCGGAACACCTGGTCGTTCAGCGTGTGCAGCCACTCGCCACCAAACTTAAAGTTGTGATCGCCGGAGATAATCGAGAAGTTGTCCTTGGCTTGGGTCCGCCAAATCAGTTCGTCGACATTCGGCTCGAGGAAAAACGGAAAACCAAATCGGAAGGTTGTGGCAAAGCCCATCGCCGTGTCTGCCGGCACATTCGAATCAACTGCGGAACGAGGCCGCAGCTCACGACTGTAAGAGAAGTGAGCTTCGTTCAGTTTTGTCGGCGAGACAGTGGTGAACAAATTCGCGCGAATGTCATTGATCTTCGATGGACCTTCTATGCCGTTCGCGGAGTTTCCGTAAGTGGCGACGTCAAACGTCTGGTTTGTGTTCTTCGAATAGTCGAAGTTGTACGAGACCGAAAGGTGGTTTGAGCTGTTGAAATCGTAGTCTACCCTCGAGAAGAATGCCTGGTTATTTATCTTGTGCGAGACGGGCAAGCCTTCTTCCTGATTACGCGTAGTCCTCATGAAGTTGATCAACGCCAGTCGCGCGCAGTCATCGTTGCCACTGATTGCAGCTTCATTCGCGAGAATCGTAGGTGTTGTCACCGGACATGGCGTACTACCGATTTGTTCGCTCAGGTTCGCACGGTCGAGATTTTCGCGAATGCCTTCGAACGCTAAGAAGTAAAACGCCTTGTCTTTCTTGAATGGACCACCAACCGTGCCGCCGTACTGCTCACGATGAAAATTATCAAGCGGTTTGCCGTCGGAAGTGTTTGCCGTCAGTGCTTCGAGGCGTTGGAAATAAAAGGCGCTGCCGTGAACTTCGTTTGTGCCTGATTTTGTGATGACGTTGATGACGCCGCCCGCGGTGCGTCCAAACTCCGCGCTCGCGCCGGTTGCAACTACCTGAAACTCTTTGACTGCTTCCAGCGTGATGTCGATGGCCGCGCGTTGACCGCCGAGTTGCTCACCGAAGAAACCGTTGTTGTAGTCACCGCCATCCAGACTGACGTTATTGAAGATGCCGCGCTGACCGGCGAAGTTGATCTCATCGCCGTCCGGACCCTGCGTGATGCTGACGTTGGGCGTGAGTGTAAGCAGGTCTTCAAATTTTCGTCCGAGAATTGGGGTGGTGCTCACTGCGACTTCGTTCAGCGTCGTGCTGGCCTCAGTCTTTGCTGTATCAACTGTCGGTGTCGAGGTGACAGTGACACGTTCCGCGACGTCGGAGACCTTCAGTGAGAAAGGAATCGATAGCGCCTGGCCCACTGTCAGCATCGTACTCTCGAGCACGGTGGTCGCGAACCCTTGTTTCGCAACCGTGACGGAGTAATTGCCGGGTTGCAGCAGTGGCGCAACGAACCGTCCGTCCTCGTCGGTTGTCAGTGTGCGTGTGAAATTGGTTTCGAGGTTCTTGATCTCGACGTTTGCGCCCGGCACTACCGCGCCATTCGCATCTACAACTGTGCCCTGGATCGTTCCGGTTGTACTCTGCGTTTGTGCGACGATCGAGGGGACGATTAGCAGCGTGAGAATAAAAGCTGCAAAACACTGAATCCGGGGGAACTTACCGAGTACGGGGGTCCGCATAGTTGTCTCCTATATAAAAAGATTTCGACAAGTCTCCGATTTTGCCTGGGCGTGTTCAAAGTTCTGGACCGGTGGCTAAGCAATCTCGTAGAAGGGTTTATGCTGCTTGAGCATTGTGATTTACAATTGTCGGCCAGTTGGTCGGACATCTTAGTTAGAGCCGCATAGCGTGTCAATGAAACTTTCTTTGCGGTCTTTCGAAAAAGGATTGATGGTTACAACGCTTTTGTAACAGATTCATCGCTATGCTGCTTGCAATGAATGTTTTGCCCGCGAATACGATTTTATTACTGCAAGATTCGACCACAATAATCGCGCAGATCTGGGCTTACCTGACCAAACAGTTCACGTTCGGCAGGATCACGGTATCGATTTCAGGTTTCATTACCGGAGCCGCGACAATACTTTTAACGGTATTGGTTGCACGCTGGACGACTACGCTGCTTGACAGGCGCATCGCCAGCCGGCGCCACATCGATCCGGGTTTGCGCTATACGATTTGCCGGCTGGCCAAGTACATCATCGTTGCGATTGGCGTGCTGGTAACGCTCAAGCAGGCATTCGGGCTCGACCTCACGTCCCTCGCGGTGATCTTTACGGCGCTCTCGGTAGGCATCGGTTTTGGTTTGCAATACATTGCTGCCGACATTGCGTCAGGATTCATCCTGCTGTTCGAACGGCCGATAAGAATCGGCGACCGCATCACAATCGGTGACGACGAAGGCGACGTGAAGAGCATCAACTTGCGCACGACCGTCGTTCTCACCAACGATCAGATCGCGATCATCGTTCCGAACTCGAAGCTGGTGAGCCAGCGGGTCATCAACTGGTCCTACGGCGATCCGCGTGCCCGCATCGCGATTCCGATCGGGGTGGCTGACGATTCCGATATTCAACTCGTAACTGACACGCTGATCTTGGCTGCTAAAGATGTGCCGAATGTGTTGCTGGACCCGCAACCACAAGTGCAGCTCTTGAAGTTTGGTGACTACACGCTCGACTTCCGTCTGCTGGTCTGGACGAACCAGCCGCGCCGTAACGTACAGATCCGCAGCGACATCAACTATCGCATCGCGCGACTGTTCCGCGAGCGTTCGATCAAGATTCCTTATCCGACGCAGGAGTTTCTGCTTAAGGGAGTTGAGCAGTCGACTTACACAGACGGACGCGGATCTTCTACATAACTATTACAGTCAGATTCTTGCGTAATAAAAATGAGTGAGGCATCATTCATTCAGGATGCGCTCGGCCCGTACCCTCAACAACGTTCGTGTCGCCGGCGGCGATAAGCGCGAGGCAATTCTGCGCGCCGCTACGAGTGTCTTCGCACACAACGGGTACTTCAACTCCAAGGTCGCCGACATCGCGCGCGAAGCAGGTGTCGCTGACGGCACCGTCTATCTTTACTTCAAGAGCAAGGAAGACATTCTCCACTCAATTTTCGATCGCGGCGTCGAAGAAGCACTCGGCGCGGCTAGAAAACAGATCGAAAGCGTTTTAGATCCGAAAGAGAAGTTACGCCGAATCGCGCTGCTGCATCTGGAACGATTGGGGGCAGATCGAGATCTCGCCGTCGTCTTCCAGGTTGAGCTGCGTGGTTCGACTAAGTTCATGCAAGAGTTTTCGGCCGCAGGGTTCGCAGAGTATCTCGCTTTAATTCGTACGACGTTCGAAGAAGGACAACGCGCCGGGGTGTTTCGCGCCGATCTCAACGCGAAAGTCGTCGCGAAGATTTTATTCGGAGCGCTCGATGAGATGGCGACGAACTGGATCCTCTCGAAACGACGTTACAAGCTCGCCCCGATGGCCGATCAGGGGCTGGACATTTTTCTTAACGGAGTGACGGCGACGTGAATCGCGCACTCGAATACATGGACCTGCGATCGACCGCTCCTGTTCGCAAACCTACCGCGGCAGACGAGCCGGTCACGCTTGTCGACGTTTTCAATCGCGTCGTTCGCAGACACAAGCGACCAGATACGTTGAATTACAAAAGCGGCGGTCAGTGGGTGTCGATCTCGTCTGACGAGATGCTCGCGCGTTTGAAACACATCGCTGCGGGACTGCATGCGATCGGAGCGCATCGTGGCGATCGTGTGGCGTTGCTTTCCGACAGCCGCGTTGAATGGACGTTGACCGATGCGGGTTCGATATTCGCCGGCACGATCGACGTTCCGATTTATCCGACGTTGACGCCGCCGCAGGTGCGCTACATTCTCAACGACTCCGGCGCCTGCATTCTCTTTCTCGCCAACCGGCAGAAGTATGATGAAATCAAAGATGCGCTCGGCGAGTGTCCCGAAGTTAAGCATATTGTCTTCTTCGATCCGGAAGGAGTAACGAGTGACGAAGGACTGACGTTGGCCCAACTAGAGGAAAAGGGCCGCGAACTCGAAGAACGGGAACCGGGTTATGTCGACCGTCTCGCGGGGCAAACCAAACCAGACGAGCTCGCGACGATAATCTACACGTCCGGCACGACTGGCGAACCGAAGGGGGTGATGCTCACGCACTCGAACCTCGTCACGAATCTGATCGACTCATCGGGCCATCTTTCTTTCGGCGAGCACGACACGGCGCTCTCGGTGCTCCCCTTGTCACACGTCTTCGAGCGCCAGGCGATGTACATGTATCTGCACCAGGGCATGGCGGTTTACTTTGCGGAGACGATGCAGACGGTTGGTCCAAACTTGCGTGAGGTGCGTCCGACGGTGCTGGTCGGCGTGCCGCGTATATTCGAAAAGATTTATCAACGCATTCGCGAACGCGCTGCGGAAGCTGGTTGGCTGAGCGCAGCGCTGCTCGCATGGTCTGTGTCGGTGGCGAAAGATTATGCGAAGCCTGTGATCGCGCATCAGCCAGTGCCCGCGTTTCTCAAACTCAAACACGCGATCGCTTCGAAGCTGGTGTTTTCGAAATGGCAACGCGCCTTTGGCGGACGCATGCGGCTGTTGGTTTCCGGTGGTGCTGCTTTGCCCGAAGATTTGTCGTACATCTACATCGGCGCCGGCATTCCGATTGTCCAGGGTTATGGATTGACTGAGACGTCGCCTGTCATCACCGCGAGCAGGATGGAAGACAATCGCGTCGGCACTGTCGGCAAGGCAATTCCAAACGTCGACATTCGCATCGCCGAAGATGGAGAGATCGAAGTGCGTGGTCCAAACGTGATGCGTGGTTACTACAACAAGCCTGAAGAAACACGCGCGGTCTTCACGAGCGATGGCTGGTTTAAGACGGGCGACATCGGCACGATCGACCACGATGGATTCCTGCGCATCACGGATCGTAAGAAAGAGTTGTTCAAGACTTCGGGCGGGAAGTACATCTCGCCGCAACCGATCGAGCAGGCGATCAAGGAGTCGCGGTTTGTGAACCAGGTGGTTTTGATTGGCGCTGAACGCAAGTTTCCGGCGGCGCTCGTGGTGCCCGCGTGGGAACAGGTCGAGTCGTACTGCAAGTTGAAGGGCATCGAAGTAAAGAGTCATAGCGAACTCTGCAAGCATCCGCGCATCATCGATCTGATTCAGCGTCAGATTGAAGCATTAACTCCGAACCTCGCGAAGTACGAACGGATCAAGAAGGTGGCGCTGCTGGAGAATGAGTTTACGATCGAAGGTGGCGAGCTCACGCCGACGTTGAAAGTCAAGCGCAGAGTTATCGATCAGAAGTATCGCGACGTAATTGAGAAGCTCTATGCTGAGTGATCAGTTAGGAATTTGAACGTCGATATGAAGCGCTTTGATTATGCGGTCGCCGGCTTCTTCACCTGTCCGTTTCAACAATTCTTCACGGTATAGTCCGCTCGTTCTGCCGCCAGTTGGATCGACAACGATTGGTCCGGCGCGACGCCCCCTGAGGTAAGTCCTGCCACTCGTCACTATCTTTGCGGTTTCGGGAGCGAAGACGATGTACTGGAGTACGAGATCGTCATACGAACGTGCCATGGAATCGAACTGAAGGTCCAGCCAGACTGTGTAGGCCTTCGTTTCTGACTTCGCCTTTTTGATCGCCTCGCCGCGGCTCACATCGCGATCAGATATGTCCACGGACGCCGAAGATCCCGCGTGCAGTCGAGATGCACAACCTTGCACGACGGCGTCGTAGTAACTAATCGGAAGCTGCCCGTACGAGCTGTTGCGATCGGCTCCTACGGAAAACATCAGCTCGTTTTCTTTGGTTTGTTTTTTCGGCTCGGGTGTGGCTTCGGGAGTTGGTGTGGGAACGGGCGCAGCGGGAGGAGGTTTTACCTGGCGCCGGCCTGACTGCGCTTGCACCGCAAAGGCGCACAGGGCGAGTAGCAAAACTGTGGCGCAGCGTTGGTACTTCATGTGGGTGGGAATTGTATCCGCTTACGGTGAGATTCGGAAGTTCGATTTGCTAAACTGCTCGATCAAATGGAAGCGAAACAGGTGCGGCAACTCGTGATTACCGGCATTCGTGAACAGGCTCGCAACACGCGATCGTTTGATTTGCGGTGCAGTGAGGCAGTCGATTTCACGCCCGGGCAGGTCGCGATCCTGCAGGTCGAGGGCGAAGAACCCGCTTACTTTGCGTTCGCTGGTGCGCCGGAGGACCGGGATCTCGAAGTGCTGGTGAAACAAAAGGTCGGTGCGAGCAGCGTGATCTACGAGATGTGTGTCGGTGACAAGATCGAGCTTGTTGGAATTGCAGGGCGTGGTTTCAAACTCGATGCGATGAGCGGGCGCGATCTCGTTCTTGTCGCGATGGGAACG
This sequence comes from Pyrinomonadaceae bacterium, assembly GCA_036522475.1. Taxonomy (GTDB): domain Bacteria; phylum Acidobacteriota; class Blastocatellia; order Pyrinomonadales; family Pyrinomonadaceae; genus PSRF01. Next base: position 23,554 of record DATDFT010000076.1, read on the forward strand.
GGTGTGGCGCCGTTGCGCTCGGCGTTGCGGCACGTGTTGAAACGTAAAGACAAGTTTGGGCAACTGGTGGTGCTCTACGGCGCGCGCACGCCCGATGACTTTTGTTATCGCGATGAGACTGAAGACTGGGAAGCTGCGGGTGTCGAACTCCGACAGGTCATCTCACGGCCGGATGGTCATGACTGGTCCGGCCCAACTGGTTATGTGCAATCATTGTTGGACAACGTACTGCCGAATCTCTCCGCGCCCGTCGCACTAATCTGCGGCTCGCGCGACATGATCGAACAAACGCGCGAGCGCCTCTCGAAGATGGGATTCAAGCCGGACGAGATCCTCACGAATTATTGAGCAGATCATTTCTTGAAGAACTTCGAGGCTTTGACGATCTTCGTGTTGCAGTAGCGTTGGATCGCTTTAAAGTCCGTCCAATTCTCCGTTACGACTTGCGCCTTCCACCGTCGTGCGCTAACGGCGATCAGGACGTCGAGGGCAAGGCGTTGAGAAGCTCCTGGCGGTAGTCTATGTAGCTTTCCTTTTTGTAAACGCCTGCGTGATCGCGTTAACAAATGCAAGACTTTCGCTGCGAAGAGCCAGTCATCTACAGTAGGCACGATAATTAAATTATCCTGCTGGAACTGGAGAAAGACATCCCTAAAGAATTTTTGACGCGATTCGTCCGGATCGCCTGCCATCAATTCCATCATCACTACCGCTGACAGCCGGAAGTTCTGTGGCATCCTCTGAAAATCAATTAGATTTCTTGCAATGCAAACTGACGTGTCGTAGGTGAAGTACGGCATCGGAATGTCCTCAACTTTTTAGTTGCGAAAATTATAGAATCCGGTGGAATTTACCTTGTTGGTAGTCCTCGTAAACCATTCCAAACATTTTGTGAGCAAGCAGGCCTAATTCTTTTCGCCGCTTTAATTCGTCCGCCTTCTTCTTGGCGGCTTTTGATTTGGTTGCTTTCGATGCAGCTTTTTTTGAGCGACTGGAAGTTAACGAAGACTTCTTCCGTGCTGAGGTTGTGTGAGTTTTGAGCTTCTTTGTTGCCATGGGCCGCACTGTAACACAGTTGAGAGTGAGTTCCTAATTATTCTGCTTCGACCATCGTCGCGACTAGATGTCGCAACGCCGCCGTTGGATCGGAACATCTCCCCGTGTGCGCCGGAGAAGTTTGAATGATCGTGCTGCGTGGCGCGACAAGCCAGTAGAAACGGTCGCGCTGTGATAACTGACCAATTGGACCAGCGTCATCTCCGCCACGACAGATCGTCGGAATCGTTGCTAAATGCGTCTTGACCATTTCGAGGTCGAGCGAAGGATCGAGCGCCAGCAATCGAGCCTCGTTTAACTTAATACTCGCTTCCAGAAACGACCGATCGGGACACGAGAGTATAACGCCCGCATTGATAAACTCCTCGCGCTCCACTTTTGGTACGACGCGAATCACCGCGTAGTCATACCTGAACTGATCGCGCACGAATCGCCTCCTCGAGAAAGTAGCGAGGCTCCTCACGACGCCTCAACAAGTATTCGACGTATGCTTCTCTATTCTCTCGCGTGGTCCGGAACGGCGAGTTTCCAACCATCCAGTCATCCGGAACAAGATCAACAACCTCTCGGATCGTTCTTTCGGTCGTCATTGTCGTCATTGGACCATCCACGGTCTCGAGCGAACTCGCAAACGGAAGCAGAATGTGCTGCTTAACCAACGCAAACGAATCCCTCGCACGCTTCTCCATGTCAGTCCACGAGTGATGAAAATAGAGTGCGGCTCCGTGATCGATCAACCAGAGCTTGCGATGCCACATCAGCAGATTCGCGTTACGCGGCGTGCGATCGATGTTCGTGACGTAAGCGTCAAACCAAACGATGCGCGACGCCAGATCCGCATCAGGCTTTTCCGCAACGGGATCGAACATCACCGATCCAGGCAGATAATCGAGCCCGAGATTAAGCCCGGCGCTCGCTCGAATCAGATCCTGTATCTCCGGATCCGGTTCCGTCTTTGCGATCTCACGATCGAGGATGACGAACACCAACTCCGGTACCGGCAGCCCTGCAGTCCTCGCAAGCTCGCCTGCAATCACTTCAGCAATGAGTGCCTTCGTTCCCTGTCCCGCGCCGCGAAATTTGAGCACGTACATTCCGTCGTCGTCCGCTTCGATGATCGCCGGCAGCGATCCGCCTTCACGCAGCGGCGTCACGTATCTGGTCGCGTTTACAGTCCTCATTCCCGCTCATTGTGTCAGAGTTCGCCGTTTAAGCCACTAATTCTTTGCGAATTCGGGCGATTTTCTTGACAGACATGTAAACGCATCAACGACGGCTGGAATGAAAGTTGACTCGAAAAATTCAGGGAAAGGAGAACTCATGAGGAATCAAATTAAAATGGGTCTGCTTCTCACTGCCGTACTGCTTTTCTTAGCAGCATGTTCGAGTGAGCCGAAGCAAACTCAACCCGTAATCAGCAAAACCGATTCAGGAACATCAACAGCGCCGCCGGCTAAAGAAGTTGATCAACGAAACAACGCACTCGTGCGTGTGATTAACGCTGCTCCGGGCGCAGCGTCAGTCGACGTCTTTGCCGACGATCAAAAAGCCTTTGACGCGGTTGCGTTCAAGAGCGTCACTCCCTACAAGGAGCTTTCAGACACTCGCCACACGTTCCGCGTCCGCGCGGCCGGCAAAGACAGCGACCAACCGATCGCAGAGAACAGCGAAGGTCTCGCCGGTGGTAAGCACTACACGGTCCTGATCATGCCGGGCACGAACGACAAGACCACGATCTCGGTGCTCAACGACAACATCACCACGCCGTCCAATGACAAAGCGGAAGTGCGCGTGATTCATGCTGCGCCCAACGCAGGTGAAGTCGACGTTGTCGAAAAATCAGGAAACAAAAAACTCTTCTCGGGAGTTAATTTCGAACGAGAGACTTCTTACATGTCGGTCGATCCGATGAAGACAACGCTCGAGGTTCGTCCGGAAGGTCAGGACAAGTCAGTGTTGACTGTGCCGGAAGCGAATTTCGAGAAGGGTAAGTACTACACCATCGTAGTTACCGGCAACGCCAAGGGAACGCCCAAGCTACAGGCATTGATGATCGAAGATCAGTTGGGCGGAACGCCCGCTACTGCCGCTAACGACAAGGGCCAGCAGCCAAACGGCAAGATGGTCAAAGCGAAGGCGAAGTATTAGAGAACGAAAAAGTGGATAGGTCCTATAGTCATATAGGACCTATTTACTGTTCACGCGAAGCGCAACGTCTTCTGATTATCCTCAGCCATTCGTTACGCGTAACCTCTCTTGTACTCATGTGACCTCACATTCCTGAAGTTGAAACAGGACGAAGGATAGGTCGGAGAAGTTACGACCTCTTGGTGGTTTTGGTTATTTTCTTGAAGGCCGAACTACTCGTATCGCAACGCGATTAGTGGATCGACTTTGGTTGCGCGCCTGGCAGGGATGTAACAGGCGAGCAGTGTGGCCAGGATCACACAGAATGCTACTCCGCCAAACGTGATCGGATCGGTAGGAGAGACTTCAAACAGCAGCGTGCTCATCAGTCGTGTTAGCGCCAACGCGCCTGCCAGCCCGAGTGTCAATCCGATAGTAACGAGGAGCATCCCGTTTTTGAGGACCAGCTTGAGCACGTCGCGCCACTGCGCGCCCAACGCGATGCGAACACCGATTTCACGCGTGCGCTGCGTCACGAAATACGCCATCACTCCATAAATTCCCGCAACCGCCAGCACGAGCGCGATCGCCGAGAAGATGCCGAAGAGCAGTCCCCAAACTCGTGATTGCCAGACCGTATTCGTCGACAGCCTGGTCAAGGGCATAACGTTGAAGACGCCGGTGTCGGGAGCGACCTGCCAGATCGCTCGCTGGATATCTTTCGCGACCATCATCGGATCGCCTTGCGTGCGCGCCACGAAATGAGTCTGCTTGGCGTAAGTCTGAAAACACGCGTAGTAGAGATCGTAGCCTGCTTCATCGACCAGACTGTTATGCTTTACGTCGCCGACAATGCCGACAATTTCGGCACAACCAACGCTGTCGTGATCGCAGTTGATTCGTTTGCCTAACGGATCGGTGTTGGGCCACATCAGTTCAGCCAATCGTCGGTTAATGAGCGCAACGTCGGGATGGCCATCGGGCCTCAGAGTGTCGCGGTCAGTGAAGGTGCGACCACGAAGTAACGGGATTTGCATCACGCGAAAATAGTCAGGCGAGACGGCCTGGTAATTCACCAGTGGATTCTGTTTCTCTTCGTCACTCGACTGCCCCTCGATCGCAAACCCGCGTCGATACCACGGCTTTTGACCGACAAACGGCAAATCACCGTTCGCCGCGACAGCAATCACGCCCGGCACCTGTGCGACTTGCTGCAGCAACTGTTGGTAGCGCCGCGACATAAACTCCACGCTGTAATCTTCCTGCCGCTGATAAGTCGGATTGATCTCGAGATGAAGCACGCCCTCGGCATTGAAACCAGGTGACGTGTTCTGCAAACGTGTAAAACTTCGGAGCATCAGTCCGGCACCGGCGAGCAACACGACGGCAAGCGCGATCTCAGTCACAACCAACAAACCGCGAACACGTTGCATTCCCGCGCTCGTGCCAGATTTGCCGCCTTCTTTCAACGACTCGTTCAGGTCCCGCGACGCCGTTCGTAACGCCGGTATCAACCCGACGAACAACGCGGTTAGCAGTGAGATCAGCAACGTGAATAACAGCGCCCGTCCGTCGAGCTCGATCTTCACAAAGAAAGGCAGAAGCTCGTCCGGCAACAGCGCAACCAACATGCGCAGGCCCCACGCCCCGAGCAGGATGCCGCCAACGCAGCCGATCGAAACGAGCAGTAACGCTTCTGAGATCGACTGCCGGATCAATCGTCCGCGGCTAGCTCCGAGCGCTGCGCGAACAACAAGCTCACGCTCGCGCACGGTCGCCTGCGTCATGAGCAGGTTCGCGACGTTCGCGCACGCAATCAGCAACACAAATCCACACGCACCCAGCAGAAGCCAGAAAGAGCGTCGCAAGTTGCCGAACCAGAAGTCGCGCAATGGAACCACAGTGGCAGTCACTTCGGCATTCGTGTCCGGATAAGTTTGCGCGAGGCGAGCGGCGATTTCCTTCATTTCCGCGCGGGCCTGGTCCGGCGACACGCCGGGCTTGAGACGTCCGATCGTCTGATCGATTCGGAAACCGCGCGCATGCCGTTCAAAGAAGTGATCGCTCAGCCACCACAAGTCAGTCTGCAACGGAAAACGAAAGCCCGGCGGCATCACTCCGCTTACAGTCATGCTGCGCCCGTCGATGCGAAGCTGACGTCCCATGATGTGAGGATCACTCGAAAATCTTCTTTGCCACAGTCCATGACTCAGCAGGACCGTATCGGTGTCACCAGCCGTTGAAACATGGCCGAGGAACGGCGCGACTTGCAGAGTTGAAAACAGATTTGGAGTGCCGAAAGTCAGGCTGAGCGTTTCGGTTTCGTTGCCGAAGTCGAGATTCGCATTCCAACGCAGATTGAAAAACGCGAGGTCGTCGAAGACGTTGTTCTGGCCGCGCCAATCTTCGTAGTCGGGAAACGACACGCCGATCGATTGACCACGTTGCTGCGAATCGACCATCACCAGGCGGTCGGCGTTGCCGTAAGGCAGCGGCCGCAGGAGAAAAGCATTCACGACGCTGAAGATCGCGGTGTTGGCCCCGATGCCCAGCGCGAGCGTTACGATCGCGATCAGTGTGAAACCCGGATTCTTCGCGAGCAGGCGTTTGCCATAACGAAGGTCTTGCAGAAACTCTTCGATTAACCGCACGCCCCGCGCGTCGCGGCATTCTTCTTTCGATCGTTGGAGCGCGCCAAAGGATTTGAGAGCGGAATAGCGAGCGTCGTCAGGTTTCATTCCGTCTCGCTGGTTCTGCGCCGCCTCGCGTTCGAGGTGAAAGCTCAACTCGTCCGCGAGCTCTCGTTCCACTTGTTCTTTCTGAAACAACGCCCGCCAGCGCATCCTGATCCGCTCGAACATGATGTGGGTTCTCCTGTCGACAGCCAACTGGAGCGGACTATATTCGCACTCCTATCGGCTGTCAATAGGAAAGAGAAAGAGCGTGGCTTTGTGTAGAATCGGTCGACGATGAATCAGCCCGAGATCCGCGCCGCCATATTCGACTTTGACTATACGCTCGCCGACTCGTCTGAAGGATGTGTGGAGTGTGTTAACTTCGCGTTCCGCGAGATGGGGCTCGCCACACACCCGGCGGAGATTGTCTGCCGAACCATCGGACTGTCGTTGAAAGAAACTTTCGTTACTCTGGCCGGCGATCACGACGCCGCTCGAATGCGCGAATTCGCAGGACTATTTGTGCAACGAGCGGATCAGGTGATGGTCGATTTGACTGTGATGTACGAATCAGCCCACGCCACCATCACGGCGCTTCGCGAGAGAGGATTGAGTCTGGGTATCGTTTCAACCAAGTACCGCCACCGCATCGAACACGTTTTGGAACGAGAGAATCTGCGTCATTTCTTTGACGTTGTAATCGGCGGTGAGGACGTCGAGGAACACAAGCCGCACCCTGCGGGACTCCTCGAAGCCATCAAGCGACTCGAATGTACTCGGACATCGACGGTGTATGTCGGCGATAGCGTGGTGGACGCCGAAGTGGCCAAGCGAGCCGCGGTGCCGTTCGTCGCAGTGCTTTCGGGTGTCACGCCGGTAGATCACTTCGATGGCTATGAACGTATGGGAACTTTGAAAGACGTCTCGGAGCTACCTCAACTCCTACTCGAGAGCGCGGAGCGCGAGACCCTTGGCGACGGTCGTTAACTCTTCACCGCCTTTCAGCTTGTGACTTCCGAATGTCTTCGCGAAGAAGCGACGCACGTAAGGTACGAAGGAAGATCCTCCGGTGAGGAATACACTACCAACGTCGCTGTAGCTAACGTTGTGTTGACTAAAAAGACTCTTAACGCACGTTGCGATGTTTTGAATGTCCTCCTGAATCCACGATTCAAAGCGCCAGCGTTCGAGAGTGTCGTTGATGTTCAAGGAGCCGTGCGCAAATACGAAGTCAGCGTCTTCGTTTACTGTTAATCCAACCTTTGTGCTCTCAACCGCACGATAAAGAGCGTAACCTAAGTTCTCGGAGATAATCTGAATCAACGCCGTTACTTTGTCAGGTTCCGACGCTTGATTCTTGACCTCTCGGAGGACGGTCATCGTCTTTGGATCCTTGAGCAGAAACGTGCGATGCCAACTCGAGAGTTGTGAGTAGAGCCAGACAGGTACGGGAAGCTCCTTGCCTAACGAAACATAATGCGAGCCAAGGCCGAGTTTCGGCGCCACCAGGTTCATCATGATTCTGCTGTCGAACGTGTCGCCGGCAATGGCTACGCCCGAAGTTCCGACGACGGGATTTCTGCCGGTCTGTTTTCTGCCGGGACCAAGGTGGGCCAACGTGAAGTCGCTTGTTCCACCTCCAAAGTCGCCTATCAAAACTAATTCGTCGTGGTCCAGTTGAGTTTCATACTGGTATGCCGCGGCAACTCCCCCTCACATCAAGCGGCGAAGCCGCAATGTTGAGCCAATAAGGAACTTTGTGCAAAGCGCTCCACGGCGCTTCGGTGCTCAAAATTCATGGCCCATGACACATTTTGATTCAAAAATAACATTGAGAGTGGGAATTAAGAATTTTCGGACCTGCCGTGACGATTGGTGGTGCCTTTGCGGATCTCTGTCCAACAGAGAACTTCGTAAAACGCTGCGATTTCGTCGTATGGATCGCATTGGTCCATACGCTGCTCACATTTTCTTGACACGAGCTTAGGGGAGAATTAGCATCTGCGTGAATTTTACCCTGCTACCCAAGCGACGTTGCATCAACGCCGACTCCGGGTCAACTAAGTCTCGACTCCAGCAACATCCAGAGCGGGACGCCGAACCCTCGCATAACCTTTCATACGTCTGAAGGGAACGCCCTCATATGAATTCCCAGTTGGTTATTATTGAGAATCCACCCTCGTCCGTACATAAAACTCTAATCCGCGATTTGATGCCCGAGTTAAGTTCTCATGTGGAACTTGCGACGTGGGATTCGCTTACACTTCAAAAACTACAAGAACGCTCCACACAGGTGCTCGTCGCCGTCGCAATGCCGTCGTCACCGGAAGCGATCGGCCTGTTCAAGTGGCTTCGCGAGCATCCGATCCCAAGTCCTACGCTGGCAGTGCTTGCGAATGATGTAGACGATGAGACTTTGAGCATCGTGTCTCAGTCGACTGACGACTTCGTTCTGTGGCCCACGCATGCGGCGGAGCTCCGTCACCGCTTACAACGGATGGTTTGCATAAACCACAAGCGAGATGAGCTCGTCGCCGCTGAGGATCGTCTCACTGAAATACTGGGAATGGAGCAACTGGTTGGCAAACACCCGAAGTTTATACGTTCTATCAAGACGATTCCCTTGATCGCCAAAAGTGATCTCCCGGTGCTTATCACCGGAGCCACCGGTACCGGAAAGGAACTGTGCGCTCATGCCATACATACGCTCAGCAAGCGTCGCAGTTTTCCCTTTATTCCACTCGACGGCGGCGCGATTCCGGACCACCTGTTTGAAAACGAATTATTCGGCCATGCGCGCGGCGCGTTTACCGATGCCCACTCGGCGCAAAAGGGATTGGCAGCGATGGCCGAAGGCGGAACTTTGTTTTTGGACGAAGTGGATGCACTTTCACCGGGAGCCCAAGCGAAGCTTTTGCGCTTTCTACAGGAACGCACTTACAAGCCACTCGGTAGTGATCAGTTCGTCAAAGCGACAGTCAACGTGATCGCAGCAACCAACCGTGATCTGGAGCGTTGTGTACAAGAGAAACTGTTTCGCGCCGATCTTTACTTTCGACTAAACGCATTGCGCTTGGATTTGCCTTCATTGGTTGAGCGTAACAGCGACATTCCCGTGCTGGCCCGTCATTTCCTTCAGGCTAACTCCACACGAAAGTCGTTCACACCCGCTGCGCTGCGCAAGCTGCAAGCCTACGACTGGCCCGGCAACGTAAGAGAACTCTTCAATGTAGTTCAACGTGCGATGTTGTTTGCGGAAGGCCAGTATATCCTTCCCGAACATCTATCGGTGCCTGTTCCTGATGATCCGTCTCAAAACAACGGCGACTCTTTTCGCGATGCGCGTGCTCGAGCGATTGAAGCCTTCGAGAAACACTACGTCGAGAAGTTGCTGGAAGAGCACAACGGGAGCGTCACACGTGCCGCACTAGCGGCCGGAAAAGACCGGCGCGCATTCGGTCGATTGAAGAAAAAATACGCCCTCAAAAAGGTGGGTTGAATTCACCGCACAGGTGGGTCACCTGTGACCCACCCGCTGCAAATCAACTAAACCCCGCGATAGTTACAAATTTCTTCTTCACAACCGGGTAATGCAGATGTCGCCCTGGTCCATCAGCGACCCGGTCAGCAAATCTCGTCAAGCACCTTCCTCAACTAAACCCGCCTAAATCATTCAACTCCGTATGGCTTCACGTTTGCTATTGCGTTGACCGATGTCATCAACATATGGGTACGAGGAGATAGCAAAACAAATCTTGAGGTACTTCTTACGCAATCCTCAATCTGCTGACAGTCTCGAAGGCGTAGCCCGTTGGCGTTTGCTTGAAGAAAACGTTCATCAGGCCATGGTTGAAACTCAGAGCGCTCTGGAACAACTCGTCGCCGAGGGATATCTGCAAGTTGTTTCTGTTCCAGGCTCGGAGCTCATTTACATCTTGAACACCACCAGGCACAAAGAGGCGGAAGCGTTTGCCGGCTCTGGCGTCGATGACAATCGCAAATAAGGACGGCTTTGCACAAACAAGTCGGAACTGAGCGCCAAGGCGCACAAATGAGTCGGAACAAAGCGCCAAAGGCGCACAAATGAGTCGGAACAAAGCGCCAAAGGCGCGCAAATAAGTCGGAACAAAGCGCCAAAGGCGCGCAAATGAGTCGGAACAAAGCGCCAAAGGCGCGCAATATGAAAGCCAGGGGCAAGCGTGAAGCGTAGCGGAACGCGTCGCCCCTGGGTAATGAGGAATAAATTTGAAAAGAGCACTGAAAGTGCGAAATATGGACGTCAATTATTCCGCTCTTTCAGAGCTTCACGGCCTTGGCGTTCCGTACCAGGGGCGACGCGCCTTCACTTTGTTCGGCGCTTGCCCCTGGCTGTCATATTCCGCGCCTTCGGCGCTGCCCTGGCTGTCATATTCCGCGCCTTCGGCGCTGGCATGCCCCCTGGCTGTCATATTCCGCGCCTTCGGCGCATGCCTCGGGCTGTCATATTCCGCGCCTTCGGCGCTGGCATTAACGACGTTTTTGTTCAAAGCGAATAACGACCATTAGCGCAATCGTTAAGGAGATCAGTTACATGCTCACCATTACAAATCGCACGAGGCAGCTACTCATTGTCCCGAAGAACAGTGGATCGTCGGTATATCTCGGACCAGGTGAAGGCGCGAAGATGCCGAGAACCGAGATCGATGGCAATACCAAGATTGAGAAACTCGTTCGCACAGGCGCTGTGTCAGTCGGCGAGGCTGCGCCGCAGTCTATGCCCGAAGCCGCTGTGAATCCTGAGCCCGAAGAGGAAGCTCCTCGTTCCAAAAAATCGAAGCCTCAGAAATAGATAAATCCATCCACAGCTAAGAAGGAGAATAGCGATGGAAACTTTGCATCCAGGTGTCTACATCCAGGAAATCCCCAGTGGGCTGCGTCCTATTGAAGGGGTCAGCACATCGAATGCGGCCTTCATCGGCAAATCGCAAATGGGTCCGCTCAACCAGGCCAAGCTGGTGACGAACCCGCAGGAATTCGAAAACGCTTATGGCGGGTATTTAAGCGACAGCTCCCTGGCATTCGCTGTTCACCAGTTTTTCAACAACGGCGGGAAGAAGGCCTACATCGTCAGAGTCGCCGGCACAGGTGCGGTTGCAGCCGACATAAGTATCAAGGATCGGAAGGGAGCAAAAACGCTCACCATCGAAGCGGCAAACGAGGGAGCCTGGGGAAACAAGCTCGACGTTGTCATCACCGATGGACAATTGGATCCCGGCAACGAGTTCACCATCCAGGTTTATAAGGACCGCAGCGACCTGGTGCCGCCACTCTCCCCGCTCCTGCTCGAGACTCACAAAAATCTCAGCATGAATCCCGCTGCGAAGAACTACGTCGAGAACGTAGTTAACGCAAACTCGAAGTATGTGGCGATAACGGTCGATGTAACGAATAACGCGACTGCGAACGCCGGGACAAGTCGAAGTGGCCAACTATCTATAGGTAATGGCGCCGTCGCTTTGAAGCTCGGCATAGCCAACGGCGGAACTGAGGCTGCGGGTGGAGTTGGCACTAACGGAACGAGTCGAAGCGGCGCCACTCCTTCAACTAACCCGCCCGCCGATCAACGCAAGTTCCTGATCAACCTTGATGGTGACGGTGCCCAGGAAATAACGATTCCAGCCACAGCGGCAACGGGCGACGACATCGCAGCCGAGATACAAAAAGCAGTTCGCGCTCTGACTGCGAACACTCCTGCCAATCAGCCCGCGTTCGACGGTTTCACTTCTTCTTACGACGTTTCGGTCGCCGCAGGAAATCCGTCGTACAAGCTCTTCTCCGGCACCACGGGCGCAGGCTCTTCTGTCGTCGTAACCAACTCCGCTTCAAATGCGATCAGTTTACCTGCGGGTGTGAAAAAGTTTGTCATCGAAATAGACGGTGATGGACCACACGTTGTTACGCTATCGGCCGGAGCTCTGGCGAACGGTGCTGCAATTGCCACGGACATCCAGAACGCCGTCCAGGCGTTGATACCGAAGCGGGCTGCGAATACGGCGGCATTCAAACCACCGCCGGCTCCAGGATTTACCTGCACCTACGACACGTCTGCGGCCGCCGGCAATCCGTCGTTCTTACTGACAAGCGGAACCCCGGCAGGAGCCGGGAGGCTCAATTCCTCAGTGCGCGTGACTGACGCACCGAGTGACAACGTCGCCGCCACACTCAAGCTCGGACTAAAAAACACCGGCACTGAAATCGGTGGCTCGGCGATACTGCGTCCCGCTAATTCGAAGGTTCCAGGATTTCCCGGAGACACTGAATATCACCTGGGCGACGCGTCGGTAATCGGCAACGTCGCCGGCCCGCCTGTTTTCGGAAATGACGGTTCGCAGCCGCAGGCGGCGGATCACAAAAATGGCTTTACGGCGCTCGACGTGGTTCGCGACGTCAACATCGTTGCTGTTCCCGGCATCGGCGACGCAGACGTAGTTGGCTTCGGAGCGAGTTACTGTGCGCTCCGTGGCGATTGTTTCTTCATTGGCGATACGAAAGTCGACGATGACACTGTCGAGGAGGCAAAGCTCTTTATTGACAGTCTCGATAAGACCTCGTACGCCGCAGTTTACTTTCCGTGGCTGAAAGTCTCTGACCCGACCGGGCAATCTCCTGAACCAATCAAGGTGCCACCGTCTGGTTTTGTGGCCGGCTTGTATGCGCGCATCGACGCGAAGCGCGGCGTGTGGAAAGCACCCGCCGGCACTGAAGCGAGCGTCAACGGTGCACTGAGTCTGTTGGCCGATATCACGGACGTCCAACAAGACTTTCTGAATCCGATCGGCATGAATGTCATTCGTCAATTTCCAGGTGCGGGCAGAGTGGTCTGGGGTACGCGGACTCTCGCCACTGTCAAAGACCCGGAATACCGTTATGTACCTGTGCGGCGAACGGCAATCTTCCTCGAGCAGAGCATCTACAACGGAATTCAGTGGGCCGTGTTTGAGCCGAATGATGATGACCTGTGGGCCAGCCTGCGGCTCAACATCGGAGCGTTCATGACATTGCAATTTCGAGCCGGAGCATTTCAGGGCAAGTCGGCGAAGGATGCTTTCTTCGTCAAGTGTGACAACGAAACAACGACACAGGGAGACATCGACGCCGGCATCGTCAACATACTGGTCGGGTTTGCGCCATTGAAGCCGGCAGAGTTTGTCATCCTGAAGCTGACACAGATCGTGGGCCAGCAAGCCTAGTGCGTTTTGAAAAAAACATCCACTTCAATTTTGATTGGCAGGAGAAACTGAAATGGCACTATTCACGGTAAATCCAACCCGCACGGCCCCGTATCGCGGCTTCAAGTTTCGCATCAAGATCGACAACGTGTACGTCGCGGGTATCAGCAAATGCAGCGCGTTGAAGAAGACTACGGAGATGGTTGAGTGGCGTGAGGGTGGAGATCCCAGCACCAGTCACAAGCTTCAGGGCAAGACGAAGTACGAGGCGATTACGCTGACAGCAGGCGTCACTCACGATCTCACTTTTGAGACCTGGGCCAACTCGGTAAACAACTTCCTGGGAGACGGAAACGGCTCCAACAAGAACAGCCGGAAAGACATCATCATCGATGTCTTCAACGAAAACGATCAGAAGGTGCTCTCTTACAAGGTATTCAAATGCTGGGTGTCCGAGTACCAGGCGCTACCCGAGCTCGATGCGGGTTCGAATACGGTGATGATTACAACCATCAAGCTGGAGAATGAGGGCTGGGAGCGCGACACGTCGGTGACTGAGCCCACAGAGATCTAACTCTTGATCCGGATGGAATCGCAAACCGCACAAATCTTTGACTTGCCAGGGGGGTATGTCGACGACGAGGGAGTCACTCATCGCGAGGTTGAGCTGGCTCCAGTTACGGGGTTTGAAGAGGAGTTACTGGACAGCATTGGACCATCAGCGCGTTCAGCTCACGCACTGACGGCTTTGCTGACCCGCTGCCTGAGACGTATCGGCAAACTGGCGCCAGTCACGGCTGCACTCGTGCGAGATCTGCTCATTAACGATCGAGAATTTCTGATGATGAAACTGCGTGAGCTCACTTTAGGAAAAGATCTCAAGGCAATAATTGTTTGCCGCGATCCGAAGTGCGCGCAGTCAATGGACATCGCCCTGAATCTCGATGACCTGAGGACGAATGTGAAGCCAGTCGATCGCCGCGTATTCAAGTTCGAGGTCGATGAAGCCGGAGAAACGTTTGCACTCGAGTTCCGGTTGCCGACAGGCGCGGATCAGGAAGCGTGTGCTGGTTTGGCCGCGGATCCCGAATCGGCGATCAACCAACTCCTGGCGCGAATTGTTCTGCGCGTGAATGACAACTGTTCCGTTGACGAGCAAACGATTGAAGCTCTTCCGTCCGGAGTGCTGAAGGAACTTGAACGACGAATAGAAGAGCTGGAGCCGCTTTTATCAATCGATCTCGAAGCTGCGTGTGTGGAGTGCGGTCAGTCTCTGGTGTCGCATTTCGACGTGACGTCGTTCTTCCTTGATGAGTTGCAACAGAACCGGCGTTTGCTCGAACGCGAAGTCCACTTCATTGCCTGGCACTATCACTGGCCCGAAAAGGAAATCCTGTCGCTGACGCGTCGCAAGCGCCGGCGATACATCGATCTAATCCAAAGCGACAGTTCGGTAGCGCTTGGCGCCGGCAGAACGATCGCGACGCTGCCGGCAAGTATTTAACAAGGTGAGGTGCGAGTTGCATGTCTGCTTACTTCGGAAATGGTTACTTCCTGAATATCCTGCAACGAGGTGCAGCTCCCGTTGGCAGGACGCACTCCGCGTTGACTCAGGCGCCGGTTAGATTGGAAGAAACAGTTACGACGACTTCTCACGCAGCGCCAGAAGTTTTCACACAGACGTTTGCATCTCAAAACGATTCACTCGATCGTCCGCAGACGACTTCGACCGCTACTCAACCGCTCATAGAAGATCAACCAACAGAATCCCTGCACATCGAAGCGCCAGTAAGTCCGGTATTCGATATGCGCAGTCATTTCGAAATGACGCCGAACGCGACCCCGGAAGCGCGAGATACACCGGAATTGATCGCGCCGTTTCATTCGAGCGAGCCCGCGTCTCCGGCTTCGTTTGAAGTCACCGCGCATTCAACGATCGAACCTTTCGTACCAACTGTCGCTGACGAGTCGTTTGTCGCAACTGAGAATCCACGCCCACGGCCCACGTCGAGCAGGGTTTTCGAATTGAGAATGCCGGAGAATTTTTTTGGTCACACAAGAGGCGAGACTTCGAGTGCTCCTGAGGTCAAACCGGCGCACATCGTTTCGGCAGTTCCCGATCTGCAAACCGAAAGTCAACCCGCAGTTGTGCATTTTCCAGAACCGGCAGTCCCCGCCGAAATTACAAACGTAACGCAGACGCAGAGCGTAGTAATCCCTGAACGTACGAATGCGCTAACTGAAATTCAAACCATCGAACTGAGCCATCCTGGTCCAACCAGCGAACCGCAGGTGACTCCGCCACGACCTGTCGAAAATGAGGTTATGGTCCATGTGACCGCGCAACCCCCACGCCTCGTTGCCGCCGAGATTGTTGAAGCGCCAGACACCAAACCGAGAGTCGAACACACCTCAGCGCATCTGCAACCGCGACAGCCGTCGTTTGCGCCGGCTCCTGTGGTTCCGCCGGCGCGTCTGCACATCAACCGCGTGGACATCCAGGTCATAAACCAGGTTCCACCACCGCCGCCGGCAGCGCGTGTGCCGGATATTTCTCAACTGCTCGAGAAGAGGCACGCCGGCCGCGTCGAATTGCTCCTGTGAGAAATGTATGAGCTACCTGGCCATAGGTTCAGTAACAAAGAGCATAGCTGCGCTGCTGTCCGGAAAGTTGAACAAGCCGCAGCTCATGGGCAACGTGACGTTGAGAGTCACGACTTTGCCGCCCGACGACGCGCGTGTAGATGAAGCGGATGGAGTGAATCTTTTTCTGTACCGCGTTACAGAAAGTCCCTTTACCAAGAACATCGACTGGCGTGGCGATCGTTCGAACCCGACGCGGTCAAAACGGCCGCCACTCACTCTCTCGCTGCATTACCTGCTCACGGCGTATGCGAAGAAAGGTGACGGCACCGCCCAGGACGATATTACTGCACACCAGATTCTCGGGAATGCGCTGTCAATCCTGCACGAGAACGCCACGCTCAACGATATTCACGACAGCGAATTCGATGCGGATCTGAACACAAATTTTGCCGCCGAGCTCAGAGACTCTTTCGAGAAGATCATCATCACTCCCGCTCCGATCTCGATGGAGGAGTTCTCGAAGATCTGGACCGGTTTGAGTAAAGCATATCGTCTCTCGTTCGCTTATGAAGTCTCGCTGGTCCAGATTGGTCCATTGAATCCGCCTCAAGCACCCGCGCCCGCCGTACAGCAGATGTCACTTGCAGTCGGGACAATCGGACGCCCGCAGATCGGCGAAGTCAGTCCGGTTTCAGGCCAGGTGGGAACACAGGTCACGATCAAAGGCAGCGGTTTCAAGGTCCGCGGCATGACCACGATCGTTACTGTCGGTGAAGAACAGTTTGCCGAAGCCGATCTGTTGAAACTCACCGCGAATGAAATCGTGGTCAAGATTCCCGAGGCGCCTCAGCGTGGTCCAAAACTGCCGCTGGTTGTTTCGGTGGGCGGAAGGAACAGCGAGCCGGCCTCTTTTGAAGTGACGCCATGGATCGAAAGGATCTCGCCATTCAGAGGCGTCACGAATATTCCGATCACGATCCCGTTCGATGCCGCCGGCGCGGCAGTGACTGCAACGGTCGGAGGCGTAGCGGCTGTCGTGAACGTCGACGCTGCCAACAAGCTCGTGCGCGTCACTGTACCTAACGCGATCACTGCGAATGGGCCGCAGCTCGTGGTGTTGACCCTGGCGCCGGGCGGGAACACCAACGCCCGAATCTACGAACTCATTCCGCTGATCCTTACAGCGACCGTGACTCCGGATATCCCCGCCGGCAAGACCGCCATAACCATAACGGGCCGCCGCCTTGCCGGAACTGATGTGAAAGTGAAGTACGGAAAACTTCTCATCAAAAAGATGACGACCGCCACAGCGACTCAGATCGATCTCGAAGTGCCGCGAATCCTGCCGACTACCGACCCTGTCTCAGTGCTGATCGATAACCGCGAATCAAATCTCTTGCCGCCGCAAATTCAGGAGATCGATCCGTCAGAAGCATTTCCGGGAGGTCAGATCAGGATTAGCGGCGCGGGTTTGAGTGGTGAAGCCGTCTCGGTCAGTTTCGGTGCGGTGAACGTGAACCTGAACGCGCAGCCGTTTTCGAGTCAAATCAGCATTGCCGTTCCCGACCCGCTTGGTCCAGGCGTAGTCGCGGTCAAGGTTACGGTGAACAGCATAGACAGCAATACGCAAAACTTAACGGTGCTTGGGTGAGCAAGACGATCAAACCATTTCAGAATAGTTGGGAGCATCTGGCGGCGGAGTTCGCTTACCTCGATCTGCTGTTGCGACGCGAGGTTTTGCGTTGGCGACGCGGTCTGCCGAAGCAGAGTCAGGACATCTTCAAGACGGTTTACATCACTGACGACGAGATAGACCAGTTGCTGGGCGACACCGCAGACGCGACCGCCGCGGATTACTCGCAGTTGGAAGCGATCGAAGCTGCCGTTGTCGCGGTCCGCGCTGAGATCGAGCAACGCAAACAGGCCAGCCTCGAAAAAGGCATTTATCTATCGTTGCCACAACTCACAAAACTGTTCCACTTGACTCCCGGCGAAGAGCAGATGGTCATGATCTGCTTTGCGCCGGAGTTCGAGCTGAAGTACGAGCGTATCTACGCTTATCTCCAGGACGACATCTCGCGACGCCGTGTCAGCGTCGATCTCATCCTGCGATTGCTGTGTTCATCGGTCGATGAACGAGTCCGGCTGCGAACGTTTTTCTCGCCGCAGTCCATTCTTTTCAGTTCGCACATTCTTCATTATCACGAGACGGACGAGCACCACTTGCCCGCGCGGACCATCAGGCTTGACGACCAAATCGCCAACTTTCTGCTCGGCATCGCGGAAACTGATAACGAGATCGCCGCGTGCACGCAGATCTTCAACCCCGAAGACGCGCAGCCGGCCTTCGAGTGGCCTGACGATCGCAAGTCAAGACTGAGCGAAATCACCGTCAAACACTATCGCGAACACGACCAGCAACTGAGTAAGTTGATCTTTCATTTGCACGGTCGCGAGGGCGTCGGTAAAAAGTCGCTCGCCGGAGGTATTTGTGCTCAGTTGCACGTGTTGATGTTGGTTGTAGACGTGAGGGAACTGTTCGAACGTTCCCAGAACATTGCCCACACATTGCGAAAGATCTTTCGTGAAGGGATCCTGCGACCCGCAGCCATCTACCTGGACCACTTCGAAAAACTCCTCGAGGACGAGACGAAGTCCAACACTTTGCTGCGAGCGCTGCTGAGCTCGATCAACGAATTTTCGTGGTTGACTTTTATCGCGACTGAAAAACCGTGGGAACCGGCGGGTCTCTTTCAACAGCACAGGTTTTTCACGGTTGAGTTGCCGCTGCCGAACGTGACCGCGCGTGCTGAACTGTGGCGAGTGTTGGGCGAGTGGCATGGTGTCGATCTCAACCTGAGCGTTTGTTCAGAACTGGCCGCGAAGTTCAGATTGAGTCCGGGGCAGATGCGAAACGCGCTCATCACGGCGCGCGACCATGCGCACCTGCGCGCGGATGAGTCTGCGATCACTGTCGCGGACGTCTACAGCGGTTGTCGTGCGCAGTCGAACCAGCGCCTCGGGATGTTGTCACGCAAACTCACGCCTTCTTTTACCTGGCCGGACATCGTCCTGCCGCGGAATTCGATGGACCAGCTTCGCGAAATTTGCGGACAGATGCAGCATCGCCAGACCGTGTATGGCTCGTGGGGTTTTGGCGAGAAACACTCACTCGGCTTGGGACTCTGCGTGTTGTTGTTTGGGCCGAGCGGCACCGGCAAGACTATGGCGGTCGAGATCATTGCAAACGAGTTGAACGTTGATGCCTACAAGATCGATCTCTCGACTGTAGTCAGCAAATACATCGGTGAGACTGAGAAAAATCTTAACCGGCTTTTCCACGAAGCCGAGACCAGCAACGCCATCCTCTTCTTCGATGAAGCGGATGCGCTCTTCGGCCGGCGATCGGAAGTGAAGGACGCTCACGATCGTTACGCTAACATTGAAATCAATTACCTGCTGCAACGAATGGAGGAGTTTAGAGGTCTCGCAATTCTCGCTACCAACCAGCGCAAGAATATTGACGAAGCGTTCTTCCGGCGCATGCACTTCGCGGTTGAGTTTCCCTTTCCGGACCAGGCGGATCGGCTGGCAATCTGGAAACAACACTTTCCGGCGTCAGCTCCGGTTGCCGGCGATATCGATTTCAACTTCCTTGCCGGTCAATTCAACGTTGCGGGTGGAAATATCAAAAACATCGTGGTCAATGCCGCGTTCCTGGCGGCGGCTAACACCGGCGTCATCGGCATGACACAACTGGTCCAGGCGACGCGGCGCGAATTTCAGAAGATTGGCCGGCTCTGCACTGACGCTGACTTCGCTCCGTATCACACGCTGGCTCTCGAATCGAACGTGAATAACAACGATGGACTCCGCAGGACTTGAAATCGGTGAAGTACGAATGCTGTACCAGGGCGAAGGCATCTCGAGCCCGCGCGCAGAACTCATCACGCGCCGTGCGTTCGAGATTTTTCAGGACATCGTGGAGACGGACGTGCAGCGAATTAACCGCGAGCAAGCGATCGAATATCTGGTAGTACCGCCGATTGAGGTCTCCTTCGCGCAGATGCCGGACGAGGCCATTGCGCAAGCAACTGCCGAGACACTCTTTCGTGCGCTATTGAACGTGATTTGAAAATGGAGACTGCTTTGCACAAAAAGTTCCTATCGGCTCGAAGTCGCGGCTTCGCCGCCCGATGTGAGGCAAGGCTATGCCTTGCCGGACGACCTTTCTTTTTCAATGGCGGGCTATGCCCTCGGTTCGGGCTTAGCCCCCAAAGATTGCAGGCCAAAGGCCGCACCAGGGGCATAGCCCAGAATCTCTAATAGGACTCTCACGGCAAGGCTTAGCCTTGCCTCACATCAGGCGGCAAAGCCGCGGCGGAAACGTAAAGATGACCTTTTGTGGAAAGCCACTGGAGAATGCAAATGGCGAGTGGTGGATTCAGTAATCAGGCGAAGATTTTAAGAGGCGCGTTCGTCGAGTTTGGCATCAGCCTGCCTCCTTTGCTGGTGGTATTTCAATTCAATCCGCTGCAAATCACGCGCTCGCGTACCGCGACGATCAATGCGCCGCAGACACCTGCGGGTTCGCAACCCGCTCAAAGCGCCGGCTTCATTCAACAACTCGGCGCGAGTGGTCCAAAGGCGCTGCTGGACTTTCGCGCCGGACAGACGATCACAGTTGGGCAGGAATCACTGAGCTTCGACATCCGCCTCGATGCAAGCGATCCGCGAAACGGAATTGCCGAAGAATTTGGTGTGGCGCCGCAGCTCTCGACGCTCGAGTTGATGATGCTGCCGAAGAATCAGAGTCTGTTGGGCGGCGCAATCTCGGCCTTACTCGGCGGAGCTCCGAAGCAGTTCGCTTTTTTCGACGAAGCAAAGAATCCACCGATCATCCTTTTCATCTGGGGACGCAAAAAGGTGATGCCGGTAAACATCAAGAGCATGTCGATCAAGGAGGAGGAATTCAGCACTGAATTGAATCCGCTGCGCGTGACGGTAACCGTCAGCCTCGAAGTGATGGAAGGAACGAATGCGCCCTTCCTTTATACACAGGCAATGAAGGAAGTCATGTCGCTGCTGAACCTCGCAAACATCGGCGACATCGCGAACACGATAGTGCCTGCTTGATTATGTTTATTAAGGGTTCACGTTATCGAAACCTTCCCGAGTCGAGTCCGGTAGATGCTTCCGGCGAGCGGCTCCAGGGTAAGGATCTGCGCGAGATCCCGCCACCCCTGGCAGGAACGTTTCAGCATACGGTGCACCAGGGAGACCGCCTCGACCTGTTGTCCTTTAAGTATTACACCGACCCGACGAAGTGGTGGCAGATAGCCGATGCAAATCCACAAGAACAGTTCCCACCGGATCTACTCGATCGTGGCCCGCTGACCAAAGAGCGTTTTGTGCTTAGTAGTCCGGGCTTTGGAACGCGTCTGCGCCAATTGGAAGAGGTTGAGTTATCGGGTATCGCCCAGGTCACCAGGCTTGAAGCTACTTCGTTCGATGACGAAAAGCCGGTCGAACCGAGTTTCGTCGAGACTACGCTCATCATGAAGTACGCTCCGGCAACGGCCACACATCAGACCATAGTCAACAAAATCGAATCGGTAAATGTTGGATTTCACTTCTTGCGCGCCTTTACGTACCAGGAGACACCCGACACCGTCGAGGCATTCACTTTTGACGATCCAGCCACTCGTAACGCCTGGCGCAACATGGTCGCCAAACTGATGGAGATAGGAGTGCTCGATCTGACGTCGATGGTCGTCGAAGGCACACTCGATTTGACTTACAACAACGCCATCACTCCGCGTGAGTCAATTCGAACAGTCATAGAGTCAAACGGTTTCACTGTGGAACCGGCGACAACTACATTTCCCGCGGTGGGCAGCAAAATCCTGATCCCGCCGTACCAGACCGTCTAACAGGAGCACGACATGCCGCAGGTGGCTGCCACAATCTCGATCGAAGATGAAGCTGCACCCGATCTGTTTCTGTCGCTGCTCGACATGGACATCGAGGAAGATCATCGCATGGCTGCCAGCTTCAGAATCAAAGTGGCTATCAGTCGCCAGGATGACGGTCTGTGGACACTGCTGGAAGATGAGCGCATCAAGCCCTGGGCCAAGGTGACGATCGGTGTGAACGTTTCTGACGAGGAGCAGGACATCCTCACCGGTTACATCACACAGCTAAAGCCTCACATCGCTCCCGATGAGAACGGTTCCTACCTCGAGATCTATGGAATGGACTCGACTTGTTTGATGAGTCTGGAAGAGAAGATCAAAGCGTGGCCCAACATGAGCGATAGCGATATCGCCACTCAGATATTCTCCGACTACAACCTGACGCCGGAAGTGGACGCCACCGAGGTCACTCACGACGAAGCAGTGGCGACCATCACTCAACGCGATACCGACATTCGCTTCCTGAAAGGCCTCGCGCGGCGAAATGGATTTGAATGTTTCGTCGACGGCGACACGGGTTTTTTCCGCAAGCCGGTGTTGGACAGTGAACCGCTGCCGTATCTCGCGGCCCACTTTGGCGGCGAGACAAACCTGATCAGCTTCGACGCGAAACTGAATTCGCTGCGCCCAACGAAAATCGAAATGCACCAGATCGATATCGTGGCCAAGGAGGTTCAGGACTCGCTCGTAGAAACCGGCGAACAGGTGCAGCTCGGGCGCGACCGCGCTGAATCGATCACCGTGCCGAATGGAATAGTTCCACGCATGTTCGTCAGGCAGACAGTCTCCGTCAATCAGCCCGAGATGGAAAACCTCTGCAACGCGCTTTTCGACGAAGCGGAATGGTTGATTGAAGCCAGCGGAGAAGTTGAGACAGCACTCTATGGCTCGGTACTGCGCGCGAAAAGCCTCGTGCCGATCAAAGGTGTGGGTGAAGTTTTCAGCGGGACTTATTACATCACCAACGTGAAGCACTCATTTAAGACAGACAAGTACACACAACAATTCAGAGCCAGGCGCAATGCACTCGCTCCCGCCGGAGATGAGGACTTCGGTGCCGGGGGTTCGCCACTCGGAGGGCTCTGATGGTCGAAGAGTTGTTGGCGCGTTTGGTTGAAAAGGTTGAAGGACGTTTCTACGGAAAGTACCGGGCTCTGGTCGTCGACAACGGGGACCCCGAAAAACGAGGGCGTTTGAAATTGAAAATACCCAGCGTGTTGGGAAACGAAGTGGTTTCAGGCTGGGCTTTGCCATGTGCGCCGTACGGCGGCGCTGCCGATCAGGGTTTCTATTTTATCCCGGAGGTCGATTCGGCAGTGTGGGTCGAGTTCGAATCGGGGTTGCTGGATTACCCGATCTGGGTGGGAACGTTCTGGTCCAAGCCCGGTGGAAATAGCGAGGTGCCAAAGCCGAATGGTGTGGATGGGACAGAAGAGTCAGATGTTCAGAGTCCACCGACACGAAAGATCATCAAGACGCTGAAGGGTCACACGATTCAGCTTGAAGATGCTGACGACGGCGACCTGGTGATGCTGCTGGAAGCAACGAACGGAAATCTGATCGTGATGAACTCCGATGGGATCAAGATCGTCGATGGCAAGAACAAAACCACGATCACTCTGGACGACAACGGATTGAAGATCGAAGCCGCGAAGGACATCGAGTTGAAGGCTGACGGCGGCGTCAAGATTACAGCAGGTAAGGACCTCGAGTTGAAAGCCACCGGCGACATCAAGATGGATGCGGTAAATGTGAAAGTCAAAGTATCGGCTGCGATGGATGTGAGCTAAACGATGCCAGGAGTCTTAACAGAAGGAAGCAACGTCACCTGCGGACACAGTCCCGGCAAGGTGTCGACTACTGGTTCGTCGAAGTTAAAGGTCAGTGGTCAAGCGGTGTTGCTGAAAGATGGAATCAACGGGAAATCAGTTAGCGGCTGTGGGACTCCACCCGCTTCCGATGTCTCAGGTCCGACAGCGATACCTTGTCTAACGGTGACTACCGTAACAACAGGTGAAGCGACCAAGCTCACGATTGGTGGCGCTCCCGTAATGCTGGACACGCTGGCAGGTCAAACCGATGGAATGGTTGGGAAGGTCACTCCGCAACTGTTGTTATCGGCGACGGCGGTGCAGACGAAACTGACAACAAGTTAATTGATATGGACAAGACTGGCTGGTCATTCCCATTCAACATCAACGAGCTCGGGCGCGTCGATACCGCCTCGGGCAATGACGACATTCGCAACAAGGTCTTGCAGGTGTTGCTGACGTCTCCGGGTGAACGGGTCAACTTGCCGGAATTCGGCTGCGGCTTACGCGACCTTGTTTTCGATCCGAATAACGAGATCCTCGCAGCGACTACTGAATTCACGGTCCGAAAGTCTCTGCAACGCTGGCTCGCCGAAGACATCATTGTTCAGGCCGTGGACATACATAACGACGAAAGCTCAGTGATGGTCGAAGTAGCTTACTTGAGACGAGATCAATTACAGGCGGACAAAGTGAAGATAACTTTTTAGACGCGATACGGAGCTGAGTAATGGCCATTATCAATCTCAGGGAAAACCGCCAGGTCATCGATTACCTGGCCCGCGACTACAACAGCTTTCGCAAAGCGTTAGTCGATCTGATACCGGCGAAGCTGCCTGAGTGGACCGATCGTTCAGAGGCAGACTTCGGCGTCGCGCTGGTGGAGTTGTTCGCCTACATGGCGGATATTTTGAGTTACTACCAGGACCGCATCGCGAATGAAGCTTTTCTCACGACCGCACAGGAACGTCGCAGTGTAATCAATCACCTTCGGCTCATCGGCTACGAGATGACTCCGGCATCCGCCGCGTCCACCACGTTGAATCTCATCGTCGGGAATGCCGTGACGCTACCTTTTGAAGTACGAAAAGGAGATCAATTCGCCACCAAGGGCGCCAAAGATCGCAAGAGTGTGACTTTCGAGTACACGGGAGACAAACCACTCGTGATCGATCCGGTCACGATGCCTTCCGTGCCGGCAAAAAATCCGGATGGCTCGCCACTCATCGGTTCCAAAGAATTCCAGAATGTGATTCCCGTCCGTGAAGGCAAAACGATCTCAAACGAAGTGATCGGCGTTTCTGATGGCCGGCCAAATCAGCGCTACACGCTGGCCCAACCGAACTTGTTGCAAGGCTCGCTGGAAATCGTCGTCGACACGACGGTGCCGACGCCGGCGTGGCGACTGCGGGACAAACTAATCTTCAGCCGCCGTGCGGTCACTCCCGAACAGCTTGTTGCTCTCGAAGCTCAGGAACGCATCGGCTCGACACTCGCATTCAGCGGTGACACAGATACCGATTACGCGATCGAGACAGATGAGGACAACGTGACGACAGTGATCTTTGGCGACGGGCAGTACGGGAGAATCCCTCCAACCGGTCGCCGAATTATCGCGAGTTACAGAACCGGTGGCGGCGCAGTGGGCAATGTCGGCAAAGAACAGATCACGCAAATACTCAAAGGCCCGCAACTACAGTTGCTCGGAATAAAAGTGATCAATCGAGCTCCGGCGAGCGGAGGCGCGGAACGCGAGTCGATCGATCAGGCAATCAAGTATGCGCCTTCGGTGTTTGCCTCGATGCAGCGTGCAGTCACTGCTCAGGACTACGTGGCCCAGGCGAGACTCTTCCCCGGAGTTTCGAAGGCCCGCGCGGAAGCTGCAAGTTGGAATATCGTCAAGCTCTACATCGCTCCCACCGGTCAGGGCGAACCTCCAACGGACGTGATGAAGCGCGATCTGCTTACTTACTTCGAAGACAAACGCATGCTGACCAGCATCATCGAGATCGAGAGTCCTGACTACGTGAAGATCGATGTCCAGGCCAACGTCGTAGCGCAGCGCCATTTTAGAAACAGCGACGTACTGGACGACGCTGATACGGCGGTGAGGGACTTATTTGATTTCGAAAAGGTTGACTTCAAGCAGACGCTGTATCTCAGCAAGATTTACGAAAAGCTCGAAGCACTCGACGGTGTTGACAGTGTGTTTGTCAGCCGTTTTCAGCGGGCCGATGCTGGAGCAGGCATCGCAACGGATGGCTTGATTCAACTTCTGGAAAATGAAATTCCCTTGATGGGCCAACTCGTCATCAACGTGAGCGGAGGCGTTTAGTGCAGGTCCTGGATTTAACAGCTGAGGCCCACCCGAATGGTAATCGAGTGGATCTTGTGTGGAAAAATCCCACTGAAGCGAACTTCAGAGGAGTGAAGATTCTCCGGCGTGAAGTTACGTATCCGGAACTGCCTGCTGACCTGAATTCGATCTTCCAGATCCACGATGAACCGATCGCCCTCACTCCGGCCGGCGCAGACGCACACTTTTCCGATGTCGGACTCAAGAGTGAAACCGTTTACTACTACGCGGTCGCCGCCTACGACGATACTCTGCCTACTCCCAAACATTTTCCCGTTTTCATTTCGTGCATGCCGACAGGTGCTTACGGAAGTGCCGGCACGATGTATAGAAACCTGCCGGCGCTCTATCAACGGTTTGATCTGTTGAAGCCTCCGAATGCGCCGGAAGTCGATCCGGATGACAAAGACAAGGGGCAGTTGCTGCGTTTTATGGAACTGGTCGGACCGCAGTTTGACTTGTTGCGCAGCTTTGCACGAGCAGGACGTGACTTCTCCGACGTCAACCGCATCGACGGCGACCTGTTGCCGCTGCTCGCTGATTGGATTGGTTGGGAGAGTGGATTCAATCTGCCGCTCGCCAAACAGCGCAACGAGCTCAACTATGCGCCGCACTTTTATCGGACCACCGGAATCGCCGCGAACTTACGTGCGACGCTCAATCGAGTCACGCCGTGGCCGTTGCAGATGAAAGAGTTCGTTCACAACGTCTTTCTTTCAAACCATCCCGAGCAACTGCACATCTGGGAAATCGATCAACTTGGCGTTGCCGGACACGATCCGCAAATGGTTACGATCGACATGGCCTATGAAGGTAAGCCTGTCGCTCTTCAAGCCGCTGACGGCAGGGTCTGGCTCTTCTATCATGCCCGTCGATCAGTGCCGACTCCTCAAGGCCCCGAAGATCATTTTCAGACTTATTACAAGATCAACGATCAGGGTCGATGGCTGCCCTCGCGACGTGTGACCGAAGGGACCGCCGACAAATATCCGGCAGCGATTCAAAGAGCCGACGGAAGTTTCTGGTTGTTCTGGACCGCACACGAAGACGTTGGCGGCGCCGTCCTGCCGCAGATCAGAAGTGAGATCTTCGCGGCCGGCCGCGATGCAATCCGTCCACGCAGACTCGGAACTCTTTCAGGACCATTCGCTGTTGCGGATGGCGACCTGTTTCGCATAACGGTGACTTTAGGCACTCAAACTGTCACGCGGCGAGTCAGGCTGCACCTGGAATACTTTCACACGGTCAATCTGGTAACTGCTACTGCCACTGCAACGGCTCAGGAGATGGCGGCTGTACTGAACCGCGAGATACCGGGCGTTGAAGTCAGCGTCAATAAAGACGGACAAATTTTGATCGAGGCAATCGCTGCCGGCAGTACGTCGAGCCTTGACCTGCCGGCATCCACCGTTGCAACAACGCTTGGTCTGGCCACCGGTCTCACTGCGGGAGCTGATGCGACTTCAGCTCAGTTGTTGAGCAACGCTGGACCAATCAATTTGGCTCCGGACGACACGCTCACGATTCGCATCGATTCGAACGCAACCGCCACGATCACTTTTAAGGCGACTGACTTTGCGAATATCACGACGGCAACTGCGGCGGAGATTTCAGCCGCGATAAACAAGGTTCAGCCCGGAATTGCTAAAGATAGTGGCGGCCGAGTAATGCTTGCGTCGCAGACAGCGGGCGAAGGTTCGTTTGTCACTGTGGTGACGGATCCTTCGAGTGCGGGGCCAAAGCTTGGTTTCGGAGTTTCGCTTCCCGTGGCTTCGCCCAACCCTGCGGCTGACAGTGAACCGAGTGCATTCAAAGATGCAGGCAACAACGTTTGGCTGTTCTGGAGCTCGCGGCGCGGTGGTGGTTGGAACGTTTGGTACAACCGTTTTGATGGAACTAATTGGGGCGTAGCGAAACCATTAACTATCGGAAGCGAATCCGATCGCGAGCCGTGCGCTGTGTTCGATCCAGCAGGAAGGATCTGGGTGTTCTGGAGCCGCAAGAAGAATAACGGTCTCTGGAATATTTTTTATCGCACCACGACTCAGTTGGACTTCAATCTCCTGACAGACGCTCTTTGGAGTGTGGAACGCGAGCTCACCCCGATTCCAACGACTTTTGACAACAAAGAACCGGCCGCGGTTGTGACTGCCGCGAACACAGTCCAACTGTTCTTCGCTTCGAATGTAACTGACGGATTCCATATCAGGTCTGCCGTTATCACACCCGCGAATCAGGCAGCCGATCAGCCTCATACTTCCGGCCAGTTCAGTCATCACGCTCCTGCCGCACTGCGAGTGGCGAACGTAACGCGTCTCCTGTTTCGCAGCAACGAGAGCGTCTCTTATTCCAGCAATCTCTACCCGACCGCGGTAACTATCGACGCGCGTTATGCCGGATCGACTACGACTGATACAGACAACACCTTGAAACTCGGAAATCATGAAAAGTTTGAAGACATCGAGGGTTACATCTTTGATACCGAGACAGGCTCAGACAACTGGTACGCGCGAAACGTGATCGGGATCTTCGTTTCTGCAAACACAAACGATCAGGACGTAATCAACCGCACTTTGATCAGCATTGAAGGCGCCGTGAAACGCTTTCTGCCGATCCAGGTGCGCGTAGTTTTAATACTCGAGAGTCTGGCCGGGTTCCTTTTCCTTCGAACCTGGAAGGCGGGAGTACCAAGCGGCGAATTGCCGGACCTTAACGTGGCGCCTCCGGATCTCTCATTTCGCCTCTTTCAGCCAGGCGTGACCGAAGGAGTATGACGATGGGCGATTTTTCAAGAGACCCTGAAACAACTTTCCAGGACGCAATCAACAAAAACTATTGCCGCGTCCGATTCCAGCAAGGCAAACCTCTGTTGGACCGCGAACTGAATCTGTTAGGAGACATTGCCAGCCCGCAGCGATTCGCGGGCGTGAATTTTGGTAACGGTGTGCGCGGTGAGGGAAACGATTTTCTGATCACCGGACTCAGCGTTCCCAACAACGACTTTACGATCACGGCCGGCACTTGTCTGGTGAATGGTCTCGAAGCCGTCCTCGGCGCAAACGTCAGTTACAAGAACCAGCCGAACAATGACAACGTTGCCGCATTGCCGGGCGGTGCAAGCAACGTCTACCTGCGTGTGTTTAGAACCGAAACTGCCGGCGCGGACGACGCGCTTCTCTTGAATGCCGGCGACGTGGGCTCTGAGACGGCGATTCGGGAAAAGGTGGATTGGGAAGTACTGGTTACCACGCAAAACATCGATGCCATCGATCATTTTCTGCTGGCGTCAATCAACACTGCCGGACCGAGTGTTCAAGATCGCCGACGCAAAGGTCTGAATGTCGGGTCGATACGTGATGAAGTAACCACTGCGCGTGGCTCAACTCCGCAACTCGCTTTGCGGCTCAATGCCAGCCTGACAGCGGCGGGCGCTCTGCTGCCGAACATAGTTACCGGTAACCAGATCGCTGATAACGGTGTTTCAACCACCAAGATCGCCGACAACGCAGTCGTCACTCAGAAGATTGCGGACAATGCTGTTACCTCGCAGAAGATCGCGGACAACGCGGTTGTCACTCAGAAGATCGCCGACAACGCTGTTACCTCGCAGAAGATCGCCGACAACGCCGTGACGGTGTCCGAGATCGCGGACAATTCGGTAGTCACGAACAAGATCGCAAACAACGCCGTCATCGGCAGCAAGATCGCAGACGGCAATATCACGTCAACCAAGATCGCTGCTCAGGCGGTTACCGAACCGTCACTCGCAAACAATTCGGTTTCCAATCGGACCATCGTCGCCGGAGCTGTTTCAATCGCGAAGATGAATGCGTCGCAGATCGTGAACCTCCAGGTTACGGTGGCCGCAGCGCCCGCCGCAGGACAGCGCTCAGAAGCGGTCGTGACGATCCAGGAATCAGATGACACGGCATTCTTTCTCGTGAGTTGTCACTTTGATGGTCCACGTCCGGCCCTTCCTCCGCAAGCGATCTTATCGAGAACTTTTGACTGGCAATACAGAGTGGCACTCGCGAAGCCTCCGGGCCAGCAACTCTTTCGTCACTTTCACCAGGTAGTGATCCAGAATCCCAACACCGTAGAGATCACCGTCACTGTTCGCGGATTTCGGTTAGCTGAGACTTAAGAAACGCATGCGCAAGTGAGAGAAAATTATGGGCAAGATATCGAGGGATTCATTTAAAGAGACGCATAACGTTCTCGGAGATTTGCGCGGGTTAACTCCCGTTGGGCCGAGTTCCAAATCGTACGTCAGTCTGCGTTTACAACAAGGCGTCCCTTTTCTCGATGCCGACTTCAACGAAGTAGACGACATCCGCCGCGCCGAGCTGGAACTGATGTTGGCGAAGGCAATTGGAAACGGTGTGCCCGCTGGCAGCGATGGATTCAAGATTCTTGAGGCGACGACAACCAACAACTTCGTGATCGAGGCGGGCTTGTTGTTTCTCGATGGATGGTGGGTTTTCAATCCGGTGCGGATAGATTATTTGAACCAGCCGCATCGCACCGCTAAAGGTTTGGCGCCCCCGTTGCGCATCTTGCAAAACATCCCCGCCGCGGACCAGGAAGTTGCTTATCTCGATGCCTGGGAGTTGGTAGTCGACTCGCAGGAAGACACGAACCTCATCAATCCACGTATCGGTGTCGAGACGTGCAATCGTATCCAACGCGGTTGGGTAGTTCGGCTGGAGCCGGTTGTTGCCGGTATGAATCCCACAGATCCCACAACGTATCCAAACACGCAGCCGGGACATCGTTACTATCCGCTCAGCTTGATCAACCGGCCGGCGGGTGGGCAAATCTCAGCCGCCATGATGACTGATCTGCGCCGAACTTATCTCACCCTGGAAGCGACGACTTTCGCACCGCTCCTCATTGATGATGTCGCGCGCAATCAACGGCTCGATAGTCCGAGACTTGCAGGCGCATTCCGCGGACACCTCGACGCGATGCGTGATCTGCTGAATCGCAGTCCGGAAATTTTTGTCTTTCCGGCGAAACCTGCCGAAACCTCGCAGTCGACAACCGCGCTCAATGATGTGCGTGCCTCAGCAATCTCGTTTGAACAGCAAGCGCGGAATCAATTGCTGCACAAAACAGCGGCGACTGACGCTATGCAGGTTTTCTCTCAAACAGAGCGCAACCTAAGCACCTTCCTGCAAACGTTGGTAGCTGGAGGTATCGCGGGTCCAGCGACTACAGACTTTATCAATATCTACCACAAGCACCTGGACGGCACAGTTCCGAACGATCCGCAAAGTCTTCAGTTTGCTCTCAATGCAAACGATCTGCTGGGGGCGGTTATGGCTCAGGAAAGGTTAAATGAGGAACTCGGACTTCAGAATAATTCGTTGCCGGAAGGCACGGTGGCGGCGTCGCTGATCAGCATTACTCCTTCGGGACCGCTGGCCGATAAGACAGTTCATCCGCAGTATCAGTTGACGATTCGCGTTCAGAGTAACCTCACTTCTTCGCCAGGCTCGGAAAAGATCCGCGCGATCGTCTCAGCCGGACCTGGTTGGACGCTGGTCTTTCAAGGCACGAGCGAACTCAATCAGAACGAGATCGTCGTGACTGTGCCGAATCAGCAGTCTGTAGACGTTGTTCTGAATATTTCAGCCGACGTGGGAGCCGCGGACACAACGTTGAATCTCTCAGTGAGGCCGGAACGACGCCAGCAACTGGTTTTCATTCTCACGCCACAGGCGATGAAGCTGGGGTCGGAGCTTCTTCCCAGCACCGTGCTTGCGACACTCACTTACAACGGCTCGTCCCCGATGTCCGCGCAGGGAGTGGTGAAAGCCGGCCGTGCGGTTATGGCGACTCCTGGTGGCCGCCCGATTGGCTGGCGCGTCATCAATCTCTCAGCGGCAACCGAAACCTACAAGGTAACGGTTACGCCACTCGCTGCGGCTACGGGCTGGATGGCAGTCAATGAGCCGATACTTTCTCCGCTCGCGCCCGGTGCGCCACCTCGCGACTTCAACATCAATTTTGGAATTACCGATCAAGCCGGTGCAGTCAGTCCGCTTACCTACCGGTTGCAATTAACGCGCGTCACTGGCGGGGCAAACGATCCACTGCCAAACACGAAGGTCGATATCACGTTCGAATTAATCTGACGTGCTCGGAGCGAATTCCAATCGCTCAAAGGAGGCATATATGACACGAAGACTCACAATCATGTTGGCTGCAATTGGAGCCATCCTTCCCATGATAATAGTCGTTACGACTTCTGCCCATAATCCGGGTTGGGATGTCCAGAGCCCTGGTCGCCCGCTTGCGGCGATTACGATCAACGGCGATGACGTCGACTGGCCGGCCATGGGACCAGGTGGACCATACTCGTTCGCCATGGCCGACTACGGCATGGGCAATCCACTAAGTGCAACCGTCAGGGCGCTGCACAAGAGTGACGGCCTCTACATGGTCGCCATCATCACGGATTCAACGGACAATCTGGCGAACGACGCGATTCAGATCCGTTTTGACATCAATCACAACGGCGTTCTTGACGCGCCCGACTGGGGCGTTGAGATCCGTCGCAACGGTAGTACGTTCTGGGGACCAGCCACCGCCCAGCCTGCAACCTGGGCTGCGGCTCCGGGGGGCACCGGGGCTGCCACCAACGGCGTTGGTACCTGGAAAGCGGAGCTTCGTCTGCCAACAGCTCCGACGGCTGGTTTCGGTGGGTTTGCGATCAACCTGAATCAGCCCCTGGGACTTCACATCGAACTATTCGATGCAGACGCCGATCCGTTGCTCGAACCAAACAGCGCGATCTACACGCAGTGGCCTCAACCCACAGTCATGGAGGGATTGGACACGCTGTTCGATCAAACTCCTAACAAGTGGGGACACTACTCATTCGATCCGGCGACGACGTTTGCCAACGTGTCTGTTACGGATGTTCGTCGTGGCGGCGGTGTAGGTCCTTCAGACTACTACAAGATCAGTCACTCTCAAGTGAATACCTTCCAGGTCACTGTCAGTAATTCCGGATCAACTGCGATTGCCGACGCGACTGGTGTTCGGCTCAATCTTTATGTCGGCGCTGTTGGTTTGGGAGAACCATTTCACCGGTTGGACCAAACGTCGACCATCGATGGCGACTGCGCGGGAGCCTGGAATCCAAATGCGTCGTTACCTCAAGCTGACGTTTGTTCCGGAGCAAGCTCGTTGCCTGACGTCGAGACGATTGCCGACAACGTGCTGGTAACGAATACCGCGAAGTACACAGTGAAGAACGGCGTGAACCGTTTGGGCGGCACTTCCATGACGGTTAACGGCGGTACGTCGCCAACGACCGACGTAGATTCGTGGGACACGACTGCCGGCCAGGATCCCAAGTACACCATGATGACGGTCATGGGCAGCACCTATAACCGCCAACACTCCTGTATGCGCGCCGAAGCGTTGGTCCCCAACGATCCGAATCTCTCTGACAACACGCGCCAGGTGAATATGGACTTCGTTTGTGTACCCGGAGGTGGGAGCCAGCAGTTCAGCCTCGGCCTCGGTGCAGGTGCTTTCGCCAAGTACGATCCAGGAGTCGGCAAAGACATGTTCGTTCACGTTGTGACAAAGAACATGGACCGGCAACTCGGCTGGAATTTCAAACTGTCGGATCCCAAAGGCCAGATCAAGCAAGTCAAAAACAATCTATTCGTTGCGCAGGTTAAGGGTGCACAGTCGATTGGCGCGGTGCTCAACATAACTGCTCCGCGAGCGGAAGCTCTCGGCACGACTCTTAAAGAGAACTTAATCGTTCCGGCGAAGGCTGGTGGCCGCCAGTCAAACGCAAGGATTCCTTCCGGCGACGCGCCTGTTTACGTGAAGGTGAATGGCGGCAGTACGTTGTTGATTGCGAACTTCTCGATGCACGACAGCGGCGATGACACGCAATTCGTCGATGTCGACGGCAAAGGCCGTTTGCTTCCGCCAAATGGTCCTGGCGGCCTGTCGAACGAGCTGCTACAGAAAGCTCTGAAGGAAGTTGCCGGATTCAAGTTGCTGCTCTCACCGACGTCTCCGCTTGGATCTTTAGTCGGATCTTTCGATAACTTCAAAACTTCATTTCTGATCGCCGAGGGTGTGCAAGTGAGAGTGCCGGCCGGCGCGACGTTTTTGGCGTTGGGAATAAATGATGCGATTGGTCTTTACGGCGACAACACCGGCACTGGATTCCGCGTGAAAGTAATGGAACGCGCGCCAGGAGCTATCGTTGAAAATCAAGCAAACGAGGATGAGGGCTTTAGTTTGATCCCGACTGCGTATGCGCAGTCGCGCACCGAACCTCGTACGCTTGTGCCGCTAGCCGACGCCGTTCCGTCAGTCTGCCTCAACGGTTACGAGCGAACACCAAACACTCGTTACGTGGCCGGTAACAATCGGCGGCTTTACAGGTACATCGGAAACATGTGCTACACGATTATGGACGTGTTTCCTCCCAATCGTTCGGAAAAGCCGGACCAGGGCGACGTGTTTCGGGATGTTGGTCCAAAGCCGGGCGGCTGCGGCGGCGGCGAGAACGGGATGATCTTGTTCCCGATGCTCTTTGCGACAGCGGGGATCGGAATCATCGGCAGGTTTGCACGCCGTCGAAGATAAGCGGAGGCACTTTGCGCAAAAGCTCACTGTCATTGCACCCCGCGGCTTCGCCGCCGGAACTGAATGCTAGAGTCGACGGCGGGACCGAGCCCCGCCTCATCAGGGAGGCACGCTGTGGAAACTAGAATTTCCGAATTCCTCGAGCGGAGTCTGGGCGCCGGCTGGCTGGCGCCCAACTATCCGCTCCTCTTTGCTCTCGCGACCGTGTTGGGACTCTATCTGGCGGTGAGGCAGGCGAAACGCACGACTCTTGATCCGTATTTGGTATTCAAGGCCGGCGTGATCACGATCGTTGCTGCTTTCGTCTCAGCCCGCCTCTTCGTGGCTCTGGAAAAATTCGGCTACTACTCGCAGAACCCGATCGAGATCCTTAATTACTGGCAAGACGGACTCGCGAGCTCAGGCGCTTACATCGGTGGTTTGTTGGCTGTGGTAATTTTTAGTTGGCGCTCGGGGCTGCAACCACTGAAGTTTCTCGACTGCGCTGCGCCGTCAGTCGCGTTGGCAATTTTCTTTGGACGGATTGCCTGTTTCGTGAATGGCTGCTGTTATGGCAGGCCATCGAACCTTCCGTGGGCGGTAAGTTTTCCTTCAGGCAGCCAGCCTGCCTACGAACAGTTATTACACGGCACGATCAATCCGGGCCAGACATCTCTGCCGCTACACCCCACGCAACTCTACGAAGCGGCGTTTGGGTTCGCGCTGTTTCTCTTCCTACTCAAATTTCGAAAACAGCAACGAAGCGATGGTGAATCAATCGCGCTACTGTTTCTCATGTATTCAAGTGCGCGCTTCTTCTTTGAAATGTTGAGAGGCGACGATCGCTGGATGATCGGTGGAATCTCCGTTCCGCAATATCTGAGTGTGCTGGCACTGGCACTGAGCGCGAGTTTTCTGATCGCGATACGACGGCGCAACAACAAACAGAAACCCATACCCGTTCCCGCCTGAGGTGCCCCGAGATCATGTGGCGTCAAACCTCCGGCAAAACGATTCAAGCTAAGACTCAGCATCAGCCAGCCTGTTGCGCGAGGCCCAACTCGAGAGCGCCGGATCTGACGTACTCATTCCACGAATTGCAACAGCAGTTGGGCAATCGCACCGTCGGGCGTTTGATTCAAAGGAGTGTCGATCACATCTCGCGAATACCGAGCGCGCCGATCGTGCAAAGGCAAACCGCTGAGGACGACGAGGAGTTCGCGCACGTCTTTGAAGAAGCACCAACACCGGAACCTCAACCCGAAGAGCAGTTGACCCCGCCGAATCCGACGGCGACAGCGCCGCCAACACCCGCGCCGCTACCGACAGCGCCGGGCACCTTCGATCCGCTGACAGGCTCTGCGCTTACCGATCGTCAGACTCACGGGTTGAGTACTGACACTGGCCCAATGACTGCTGAGATCGAGAGCAACTTGTTTCCCACCGGCGGCACGAATCCAGCGTGCACGCCAATTCCTGCTGGTTTCGAGGCGACTGTAGCAAGCTCTCTCAGTTCACATTTGCGAGCCAATTTGCCCACGCTGACGCCAACCGCTCAGCCAGATCCGATGGCGCTGGCCAATGAAACGGCAACCGAAGCGATGCCGATAATTGCCAGTCACTATTCACCACACGCTCCGACGGTCAGCGCTGCTTCGTTCATGACTCACGTCAGCCGCAAGACCATGGCTTTCGGCGATCCCATCCGCAACGATCTCGACAGGTTTGCGAGTTTTGTCTCATGGTTTGCCGGCACGCGTACGGCAATCCGCACCCTCGTTGAGAATAAGTGCAATCTCGATCGCACGTGGTGGCGCAGTTTTGTCGGCTGGCTTGATGGTCCAGGAGCGTCATGGAACAGCAACCCACACAACATTCGCGAACGATGTGCGCTCTACAACACCTTCTTTACTTCGACGACGCGCGGCGGCCAGATCACGTTTGGTCGGGGATTCACACGCGGATTTATTCCGCACACCGTCGTCCACGAAGCGATGCATCTGTTTCAGCATGCGGATCTACGGACACAGATCAATCGCATGCAGCAAGTGCGCGCTTCGACCGACATCATCATTGAGGGCTTTGCAGAGTATCTCGCCCGCGGCGTTCGGGACCTGGTCGTCACTGCGATCCAGGGACACACTCCCCCGCCCCTTTCCCCCGCAGACGAAACGAGAGCGCGCGCGGCCGCTGGTTATCCGGAATATTTCAGGAAGGCAGTCGCGCTGCGCGACATTCTTTACAGTCACGGTCAGGATGGGGAGGAATCAATCCGCCGTGCATTCTTTCTTGGCGAAGGATGGCGCTTTGGATTGTTGGAGAGTTCCACCGGCGGTAGTCCGATCGAAACCGACCGCGCGGTGCCGGCAGTAGTGGATGTTCTTTTCAATAACAAGAGCGACATCATACTGAATCCGGCGGCGTTGAATGCGATCGTCGCTTATGTAATGACACGCAGCATTGCGACCGTGGAAATCATCGGGCGTACTGATTCGGTCGGAACTGACGCGGACAACCTGACGCTTGGGCAAAGCCGGGCGGATAGTGTTCAGGCGTATTTGGTGGCCCAGGGAATTCCTGCCAGTCGTATTACCGCGACCAGTCATGGCAAAGCCGATCAAATACCAGGCGGCAGAGCTGCTAATCGACGGGCGACAGTCACGGTGATCGATCCACGCAACCAGTTTCCGGGAACACCGGCGGTTGGCAGGCCCTGAGAGTGTTTAGGATGGTCCATCGATTTCGACGCGGCGGTGTAGTAGCAGACGGGCGGGTTGCGTAGCCGAGCTGGAGACGAGAAGACATTCAGTTGCATCGCGAGTGAATTTCGCGATGCCACCGGATTCATTTGAAACGTCGGCTTCAAAGTCACGCGCGAGCACGACATGCATTTTCTCGAGCCAGTTGTTCGGTGATGCAGGCGACGGTTGGAGCTCGAAGCCGTTAACCCAGGAGTTTTCGTGATGCTCTTGAGCTCGTGTGATCTCGATGAGCAATCGCGAGACGATCGCGTCAACAGTTATCGGGTCGACAAGGTAATGATTGTACTCGAGCCCGCCGGACAACTGTCGCCAGTCTTCGTTCGGTGGAATGGCCACGTAACCGTGTTTACCGAGGAGCGTGAGAACGAGTTCCGGAGTTTCAGCGATTGCATATTCCGACAACGCGACCAGCGATAATTGTGACTGGTCATTCGAAGTTTTTTCGGGAGCGTCCGACATGGTGTTCATGAGATTTTACGTTTATTGATACGCCCAGGAAAGCTGCGTGGACCGTAAGAACATGGGCCATCGAGCGATCGTCAAAACCAATCATCCAAACTCGCGGCGTCAGTTGCCGACTGGCGAATCGAACTACAGGCTTATGCCGACGCCGTTCGTACTGTTTTAGTCGGGAAGTAGAATTGGCTTTGCACTGAGCGCCAAGGGCGTGGAATATGCGCGCACTGTGAACAACGTCAGCGCCAAAGGCGCGAAATATAGCGCAATGTGAACAATGCCAGCGCCAAAGGCGCGGAATATGCGCGCAATGTGAACAATGCCAGCGCCAAAGGCGCGGAATATGCGCGCAATGTGAACAATGCCAGCGCCAAAGGCGCGGAATATAGCGCAATGTGAACAATGCCAGCGCCAAAGGCGCGGAATATGCGCGCAATGTGAA
>DATDFT010000077.1:0-4611 GCA_036522475.1 Pyrinomonadaceae bacterium
GGTTATTGACGTGGATCGATCCAAACTTTTGCTTTTTGAAATACAAAGTTGGAGATTGGACTACCGTTTACATTGCTCAGAAACATTTTGAATGATGTAGCCGTAGAGGAGCTATGCCTAACAAGTCTAATCTTCTAATCCTCGTTGCAGCGATCACGATAACGTTCACTCAAGTGGTCCATGCGCAAGCTGCACAAGCGCAGTCCGTTCCGCCGGACTCATCACGCTGGCAATTGGAAGGGCAAGCGAAAGTAGTCGACTACCAGAACCGCAAGTCTCTCTTCCTGGATGGGGGTGCCGCGACCCTGAAGGACTTGAAAATGCGCGACGGCGTGATCGATGTCGATGTTACGACACCCGCGACCCGTGGCTTCTTCGGCGTTCAGTTTCGCATTTCGGATGATGATGCAAACGCCGAATGGGTCTACCTTCGTCAACATAAATCCGGTCTGCCGGATGCGATCCAGTACACGCCAGTACTCAACACCGGCCTGAACTGGCAAATCTACAATGGACCAGGCTTCACTGCTGCCGTCGATATTCCGAAAGATGTTTGGTTCCACATGCGTGTGGAAGTCGCGGGTGCACAAGCCAAACTCTACGTCAAAGACATGGACAAGCCTGCGCTAATCAT
The DNA here is from genome assembly GCA_036522475.1 of Pyrinomonadaceae bacterium. Taxonomy (GTDB): domain Bacteria; phylum Acidobacteriota; class Blastocatellia; order Pyrinomonadales; family Pyrinomonadaceae; genus PSRF01. Next base: position 635 of record DATDFT010000077.1, read on the forward strand.
GAACGACCTGAAAAGCGGCGTTCAGCAAGGACGCATAGCGCTAGCGGTCCTGACTGGTGCGACATACTTCTCCAATTTTGAAGTACACGAAACTCAGGCAGTCACCTGGGAGCGTCACAATCCGGTCATGCCTCCAGACACTTTGACGAAGTGGAGTATCTCGCCTGCGTACGATGCACTCGCGCGAAACCTGGAACGTCCGCTCACTAGGGCAGAGATAAATACGATTCAATGGCAGGACGTCGAAGCCGAACCACCGGGGTTCGTCGTTCTATATCGTTATCGCGAGGCGCCACATTTGAGAGTGTCGTTTGCGAACGACTTTTCGAAGCGGCTAGAGCCTCAACCCGGAATGAAGCTGGTCTACGCTAAAACCACCATCGACTCTGATCGCGATCAGGTGAAGAAGCTGTACATAGGATACAGCGACGACGTCAGCGTTTTCTTAAACGGCCGGATTTTGTACCGTGGCAGGAGCGCGCAATACTTCCGCGACCCCGGATTCCTTGGAATCGTGAATCCGGAGAATGATGCAGTCTACCTTCCGTTAAAGAAGGGTCAAAACGAATTGCTACTTGCGGTCAGTGAGATTGGTGGCGGTTGGGGCTTCATTTGCCGCTTAACGGACTTCGCAAGTTAGTAGCTCCTCCGGACCACTCGCATCCGTTCGCGGCGGCGTCGCCTGGTTGGAGATCAGGGATTTCGGAATGGACCAGGATTGGGGTTATATAGATAAACAAGGCCGGTTCATCTGGCGTTCGAAGTGAAGTTCAAACGGCATTATGCCTGATTGGTTTCAAAGCGTTGTATGGTCGCGAACAGTGTCACTGCTGATTGCGATAGTGTATCTGGTGGTTGCGTGTTTATCGGCACGATCCGCAGCCAACGCGTTCTTGAGTATCTTGATAGTTGGTGGTGCGTTGCTATTTCCACTGGCCTGCATCTGGTTTGCAGACGAGTTGGGTGAGTACGTTGGTGTCCTTCCCGGCCCGCCTATCGACCGCAGGTCACCCGCATGGATGGTTAAACTGGGCGGCTGGATACTACTTCTATTACCCGCGATACTCTTTTTCTTTACTTACCGAAGCTGATACGCGTTCGAAGGAGATCATGCAGGCTTGAATTGTCTCGTCAGTCGAAACTCCGTTCTTATGGCCTTACACAAATCCGAATTGAGAGCGCCAAAGGCGCGCAATATGAAAGCCATCTATGAAGCGGTCTCCGGTGTCAAGAGATTTTTAGGCACACTCTGACGGTGACGCCACAGCGCCTGCGTTGCTCTATTGATAAAGCTTTGCTCTTTGACATAAGACTGCTAATTGAATTTACCGCCGTTAGCGGTCCTCAAACGTTCAGTGGCACAGGGCCACGATCAATCATCTATGCGGTTATCTTCCATGAGGTTTGCTCCGCACTTTCCGGAGCTGGAAGTCGAGCTCACAGAAAGGCTGGCCGCCCAATCAGGGGCACGGGCATTTAAGCCCAGGCTCTCAGCGGGCAGGCCGAGCTGCGACGGCACGCCGTTGGAATTCCGCATAATCGATCTCATCACGCAAGATGATGTAAGCGCGGATGAGTAGTTTTCTGCTCACTGCCACCTTGGCCTTGGAGCGTCCGTGCCGTTCCGCTAGTCGGCAATAAAACCGGCTTAGCTCCGCATCGCTGCGGATCGCGATGTGGGCTGCTTCCACCAGCAGGAACCGCAGCACGCGCGAACCCCCTTTACTGATCCGTAGGAAGCGTTGCCGTTCTGCTGAGGAACGTTCCAAAGGATCCAAGCCGGCATAAGCAGTCACTTTTCGGGTATTGGCAAAGCGACTCACTGGTTCCAGTGAATGCACCACACAAAGCGCCGTCAAGAGACCGATGCCGGGATGTGTGCGCAAACGACTGATGCGCTCATCGGCCTGGCCTTGTTGTTTCAGCCAGAGCATGGTTTCCAGCAATCGTTGTTGCAGCGGCTCGAGTAGTTGCAGCCACTGTTCCCGTTGCCATTGCATGGCTGGCGTCATGGGCACGCTACGCAACTCTTGCAGGCCGGCTTTGGTAAACAAGTGCGGTCCTTTGGCCAGACCAGACTGTAACGCGAGAGCCTGTAGGCTGTTCTTGCCAATGGTGCGCATTTTGATCAGCTTTTGCCGGTAACGCAGCATGCGCAATACTTCCCGACTCTGCAGTGGCGGCACATAGAGACGAGGGAATTCGTCATGGAGCATTAAATCCAGAATCAATTCCGCGTCACGCCGATCATTTTTGTGACGCCAGCGGGCACGTCGCCGAATTTCGGCGGCGTGGCCCAGCCAGACTTCGCAACCGAGTTCTTCCAGCAGTCGTTCGAACCAGGGACTGTAACCACTAGCTTCCAGTCCCACGATTACCTGGCCGCTGAACTGTGCGTAGAAAGCACGCACTGCTGCTTTGTCCTGGTGCTTGAGTTGGTGGAGCCGTACTTCTCCACTGTCAGTTGTCAAATAACAGATGGTTTGTTGTCGTGCATGAAAGTCAACGCCGATATATATTTTCTGCACAGCGCCTCCTTTCAGTCTTATGTCAAGAAGCTGTTCGTGAGTCTAGCACTCACGAATGGAGGCGCTGCTTCATAACATCAGGGGCAAGCGTGAAGCGCAGCGGAACGCGTCGCCCCTGGTTCTAAGAAAATAATGCGAATAGAGCACTGAAAGTGCGAAATATCAACGTCAATTATTTCGCTCTTTCAGAGCTTCACGATCATTGCGCGCTGTTACCAGGGGCGACGCGCCTCACGTTGTTCGGCGCTTGCCCCTGGCTTTCATATTCCGTGCCTTTGGCGCTCGCATATTACCAGGGGGGACGCGCCTCACGTTGTTCGGCGCTTGCCCCTGGCTTTCATATTCCGCGCCTTTGGCGCTCGCATATTACCAGGGGGGACGCGCCTCAGAGTCTATGATTACTACCACTCGTGCTCAAACGCACGGAAGTCTTGCTCGAGCTGCCATTGAAGCTTGCTCTTCTCGTTGGCGGTTAAAAACTGGCGGCAACTGTTTGAAGTGAGTTTCATGTCCTCGACATCACGCGCACACTGGGCCACCGGCACAAACTTTCGTCCGTCGCTCCACAAACTCTCTCCCGGAATAAAAGCGTATTGAAGACTGTTGCGCGCGAAGGTCTTGAGTTGAATGTATCCGAGACCTTGCTCCTCAGCGGCTTTCAGGAACTCCATCGAAATCTCCGAACGCGCCACGCCTTCATCATCCGTTGCGAGTGCGACCGGCACGTTGTATTCGAGGTAAGTGGCCAGCGGATGATGCGAACCCGAGATTCCGAGAATCAGATCGTTGCTTGACAGGCAGATTTCTACCATCACGTTCCGTCGCGCCATTTCTTTCAAGAGCTCGAAGGCGTCGGTCTCATGCATGATGTCGACACCGTGTCCGATACGTTCGGCTCGAGCAGTCATGACTGATTCGCGAATGTGAAACGTCAAACCGTCGGGCGGCACAAGTCCCGGAGCCAGTTCGCCTGCATGCAACGTGACGTGCGCTCGCGGATAAAGCGGTCGCAGAAACTTCAACATCTGCATGTGCAGCGAGAAATTTTGCATCGAGTTAACACCGTCTTCACCCTGCACGAGGTTCGTAGCCACGACTCTTGACTGCGGATCGTTCGCCAGCGCAAGACCGGTCACCATCTGCGCAAAGACCTGACCCGGCGCGCTGTTTCGCGATACCTGTGCAACGTACCGAATCATGACTGAGCAACCCGCGTCCGCCTGCGGCGTGCTACACTTCAGCAGTTGATTCTTTTCAGTCTCCATGTCCTGGAGATTTTTAATTCCGAGTGCGGCGGCATTGTCGATACCGTTGGCTTTCAGCTTGCTCAGTGTCCCTTCGAAGTTTCCATCCCAGCCGACTTTTTCTCCGATTTGACTGGAAAGCACGCCTGTCGCGGTACCGTCCGGAGTTAACATCAACTCGACATACGAAACCTTCCCGCGTGCA
>DATDFT010000078.1:0-7572 GCA_036522475.1 Pyrinomonadaceae bacterium
CCGTTGGCTTTCAGCTTGCTCAGTGTCCCTTCGAAGTTTCCATCCCAGCCGACTTTTTCTCCGATTTGACTGGAAAGCACGCCTGTCGCGGTACCGTCCGGAGTTAACATCAACTCGACATACGAAACCTTCCCGCGTGAAGCGTTCTTTACGGCCTCGGCGAGCATTCTTCCGCTGTTGTTATAGGTAGCTGGCCCAAATCTGCCGAAAGCATCGAAGAAGTGATCGTGACCGCTTTGTCCGGATAGCTGCCAGTTGCGCATGGACCATGCATCGATCATCTGCCGATACAGTACTGAATTGGTCAGCGCGGCACTTGCCGGAGTTTGTTCCGAGTCGCACTTTGACGGCGATGCCGGAACAGCGAGGAACATAGTACGCGTGTTGATGCATAAACCTTTTTCTGCCGCCCACTCGATGTAACGCTCAGCGTAAATCGCGCCGGAAAGGTGATTGTGGAGATCGCCTCCTTTCGGCATCATAAGCAGGAAAGCCATCTGCTTCGGCGGCGATTTTCTGATCGATTCGAAGTAGGCGGCTGTTCTTTGTTCCGATTGCTTAGTGACGCCGGGCTGCGCTGACAACGTCAATCCGGATGAGAGAACAATTACTAGAATCCAGATAATTTTGCGTCGCAAGAATTCCGGAGAGATCTTGGCCATTAGTGAGTTCCTTTTCTTTGAGGTTAAGCTATGGACCACTCGCTCGCGCCGGTTACAAGGTTACATGAGACAAGGATGTTCTCATAATGCCATCTTTAATTAAGTCGACTCCATCATTCCTAACAAGTCAGAAAGAGGGGCTTGCCCCCGCTCTTAGGAACCCGTTCCAAGTTTTCATTTCCAGAATCGGAGTCTGCGTATTCGCGATTGTTGTTTTGAATAGTACCGTGATCGCGAAGGAATGGCGCGGAATCGTACCGTTGAAGTCGACTCGCAGCGATGTTGAACGAAAATTCGGGACGCCGAAGAAGGAATCTTCATCAAACATCTACTACAACTTAGCGAGAGAGATTGTGGTGTTTGATTTTCAGAGCGAGCCTTGCGACAGGTGTGGATACGGCTGGAATGTACCGATCGGAACAGTTGTCGGCGTCGCAATAATTCCCAAAGGAACTCATCATAAGGATGAATATCAACTGGACGAGGATTCCACAGTGCGCGATAGCGCCGGCGGTGCAGGCTTCGTTTACTATTCCGATGACACTCATGGTCTAAGCGTCGAGACGCTCAATGATCTGGTTACGCTCGTAGAGTATTACCCAGGAGCGAGTGAGCAGAAGCAGATGTGCCCAAAAGTTGAACGATGCATTATGGATTTCTTTGCAAGATTTGATGAGTATCAATCGCTGACTTTTGAAGATGAAAAAGCACGTTTAGATAATTTCGTGATTCAAATAAAGGAGATGTTCGGGCGAGGTGTAATAGAAGTGATTGGTCCTTCACCCGAAGCCAGGCGGCAACGAATGAAGCGTGCGGTTCGAGCGAAACAGTATCTGGTGAAAAAACGCGGACTCGAGCCCGAGCGTCTGCTTATTGTTGACGGCGGGTCCGAAAATTCTTCCCTGACACGTCTTTGCCTCTATGGCATCGGAGGACCGGCAACTCGCATATATGTCTTTTCAGGAAAGGATCCGGAGCCGGCTGTCACTACGAATAGAGGCCGGAAAAGGAGAGGAAAATCACGGCGCCGAGTACTTTCGAGAAAACAAAGGTCGCTATGAGCGCGAATAAAGGAATCAAACCTTTGACGCCGCGCGTTTTGAGTAAGTGGTAGGGAATGATGATGGGCCACGCTGTGATGGCGAAGAGTCCGGTGCAATAGAGTTGTGTTACCGGTGAGTCTCGAGTTTCAGCTCTCAACCACCACACGACACCACAAAGAAACATCGCCAGGTAAAGAAACTCAAAACTTGGCAGCGGCTTCCGCCCGCTAGCGTGGAAGATGCCGAGTCCCACGTGATAGATAAAGATACTCACCCCAAGCAGGACCAGCATTATTAATGATCTCTTCCGCCCAGCAATCATGATTGGTGATTAAAATCGGATCAGCTCTGCGAACGCAAGAGGAAATCAGCCACGATAGAGCGACTTGTAGGGGCGGCCCTCCGTGGCCGCCCGTGGTAACAAAATACTTGATGCGCGGCCACAGAGGGCCGCCCTACAATAGACACCCGCAAGTCTCAACCAATATTATTGGCCCAGGAGGATGCACTATGAAAACCAGCAGACTCGTGCTAACAGTCGTTTGCCTTTTCCTGTTCTTCAGTGTCGGTCTTGCCCTTACCTTACGCTCGCGCTTTCAACCATCGCCGCGCGCCGATCTCGCGATCGACATTCCGCGCACCCCGACCGAGTTAATTGCCGGATACAGGAACTGGACGCGTGTTAACCCTACACCTGCACTGGTGGTCGCACAAAATTCGCAGCTTTGTGCAGCACCAACAGCAACGGCGGCTCCGGGCAGCCCGCATGGTCCAGACAAATACATCACTGTGTATGTCAACGAGATTGGCCGGCACGCGATGATGGAAGAAAAGACACCACACTTCCCGCAAGGCTCCGTCGTTATCAAGGAGAAACTTACGACCGCGACGAGCACTGACCCGGAGTTACTGACGGTGATGATCAAACGCGAGGCTGGTTACAATCCTGACAGCGGCGACTGGGAGTACATGGTCTTCGATGGTTCAGGCAAGACAGTTCAAGCGCGCGGCAAACTCGAGAATTGCCAAGCGTGTCACAAAATGGACGAGGAAACAGATTACATCTCGCGGAGCTATTTGCCTGTGACACTCCGTGCAAAGCTCAAGTAGTAAACCTGACGATCGTTGCACCCAATCCGCCTGCTCCGGGCGGCGCGTCGGTCCAATCGAAAACAAAGGGCGTGCGCGCGAGGATCGAACGAACCATCTCGCGTTGCACTCCAATGCCTTTGCCGTGAATAATCCTCACCGACCGAAAACCTTTTTCATGGGCCAGCCGCAGGTATTCTTCCACTACCGCTTTCACTTCGCGCGGCGGAATCGTGTGAAGATCAAAAACATCGGCGATCTCGATCTCCACCGGATCGGGAAACGGATTGTCGAGATCAGCGTCGCTCATACGTAGATTTGACACTCATCTAACCCACTTGTAAACTCGCCCGTTTCCAATCCGGCAATTTAATCAAAGGAATCAAACAAATGGGTGCGCGAAAGAAGATTACTGTTGTGGGCGCGGGCAACGTCGGCGCCACTGCGGCTCACTGGCTCGCAGCAAAAGAACTCGGCGACGTGGTGCTAGTCGACATTGTTGAAGGAGTGCCGCAAGGCAAGGGCCTCGACCTGGCGGAAGCCGCGCCAATCGAGGGTTTCGACGTGCGTATGATTGGTTCGAACACGTACGACGAAACAGAGAACTCCGACGTTGTAATCATCACTGCCGGGCTCGCACGCAAGCCGGGGATGAGCCGTGACGATCTTCTGAAGACCAACGCCGACATCGTTTCGAAAGTGGTGGACGAGGTCGTCAGGCGCTCACCCAACTCTATCCTGATCATCGTTTCAAATCCGCTCGATGCGATGTGCCAGGTGGCGTTGCGGCGCTCGGGTTTTCCGAAGCATCGCGTGATTGGAATGGCGGGCGTGCTCGACTCGGCGCGCATGCGTTGCTTCCTTGCGGAGGCGTTGGATGTTTCGGTGGAGAATGTGACGGCGTTTGTTTTGGGTGGACACGGTGACACGATGGTGCCGCTGCCGCGTTTCTCGACTTGTGCCGGCATTCCGATCACTGAGCTGTTGCCGAAAGATAAGATCGACGCGATCGTGAAGCGAACCGCGGGTGGCGGCGCGGAGATCGTGAGTTTACTGAAGACAGGATCGGCTTACTACGCGCCATCGGCGGCGGCTGTTGAGATGACCGAGTCGATCTTAAAAGATAAGAGAAAGATTCTTCCGTGTGCTGCGTACCTTGAAGGTGAGTACGGGATCAACGGGCTCTACGTGGGGGTGCCGTGCAAACTCGGCGCGCGCGGCTTGGAGCAGATCATCGAGATCAATCTGACTGCGGAAGAGCGGATTGCGTTACAGAAGAGCGCGTCAGCGGTGCAGGAACTCGTGGACGTGCTCGGGATCTAAGCAGAAATTTAGCCGCAGATTTACGCAGAAAAACGCAGATCCGATCTGCGTTTTTCTGCGTAAATCTGCGGCTAAATTTCTGCTTCAGCCTTTGAGCCACCCGAGCAGCCCGTGCAGCACCGTCTCGCGGTTCTCCTCGTAGATCGCACGGGTCAGGGGAATGTTCATCGGACACACCTTCACGCAGTTCTGCGCGTTACCGCAGTTTGTGATTCCATCCTCGCCCATGATTCCCTCCAGGCGGTCCGAGCGATTCATCGCGCCTGACGGGTGCATGTTGAATAAACGCACCTGCGCAATCGCCTGCGGTCCAATGTAGTGATCGCCTTCGTACTGAGGACACGCCTCGAGACAACAACCGCAAGTCATACAACGCGAGTAAGCATAGCGCTCCTGCACGTCGTCCTGGTCCATCCGCGGCCCGGGTCCGAGATCGTAAGTGCCGTCCAGCTCAACCCAAGCGTGAACGCGTTTCAAGTGATCGAACATCTGCGAACGATCGACGATGAGATCGCGAACGTTCGGAAACTTCGACATCGGTTCGAGCTTAATCGGTTGTTCGAGCTTGTCGACGAGTGCCGAACACGATTGGCGCGCGCGGCCGTTGATGACCATCGTGCAGATGCCGCACACCTGCTCGAGACAGTTCATGTGCCAGACAGGCGGCGTGGTCCGTTCGCCGGCTTTGTTGACCGGATTCTTCTGAATCTCCATCAGGCACGAGATGATGTTGAGATTCGGTCGATAAGGAATTTCAAACTGCTCCCAGTACTGCGGCGAATCGGGGTTGGCGCGACGGCGAATGTGAATCTCGACTGTTTTTGTTGGATGTGCTGACATAAAAGTCTCTAAACCTTTGCAGTCTCCGTCTTGCCTTTGCTGTAGTCGCGCTTGCGTGGCTTGATAAATGAGATATCGACCGGCAAGTACGAAAAGACCGGGCCTTCGCCGGAATACTCCGCAATCGTCGTCTTCAGAAAATTCTCGTCGTCACGGTCAGGGAACTCGGGTTTGAAGTGCGCACCACGCGATTCATTGCGATTCAAAGCGCCGAGCGTGATCACGCGCGCGAGCTCGAGCATGTTTGCGAGATGGCGCGCATGCGGCAGCGCCATCGTGGCCCAAAGATTCGAGTCGTTGATCGAGATTCGTTTGTAACGATCCATCAGCTCGAGCAACTTGTTATCAGTCTCTTTAAGCCGGTCGTTGTAACGGACGACGGTAACGTTGTCAGTCATCCACTTGCCCATCTCCTGGTGCAACACATACTGATTCTCGTTACCACTCTGTTTGATCAGCTTGTCGTTGATCTCCTGCTGAAGCTTCAACTCCTGATCGTAGATACGCGAACCATCGGCGCCGTTTCGTTGCACATTCTTCGCGAACTCAATCGCCGCCGGTGCGGCCGTGAAGCCGCCGTAGACGCAACTGACGAGCGAGTTTGCACCGAGACGATTTGCGCCGTGAATCGAGAAATCGCATTCGCCGGCAGCGAGCAGTCCGGGAATGTTCGTGCGCTGGTTGTAGTCAACCCAAAGACCGCCCATCGAATAGTGGACGCCGGGGAAGATACGCATAGGCACGTGACGCGGATCGTCGCCGACGAACATCTCGTAAATCTCGAGAATCGCGCCGAGCTTTCGATCGAGAGTCTCGGCTGGAATGTGCGTCAGGTCGAGATAGACCTGATTCTGCCCACCGATTCCCATTCCTTCGAGGCACACCTGAAAGATCGCGCGCGTGGCGATGTCGCGGGGCACGAGATTTCCGTAAGCCGGATACTGCTCTTCGAGGAAGTAAAGCCGCTCCTTTTCAGGAATCGAAGATGGTGGTCGAACGTCACCTTTATTGCGTGGCACCCAAACACGTCCGCCTTCACCACGCGCGGATTCCGACATCAAGCGCAACTTGTCTTCGCCCGGGATCGAGGTCGGATGGACCTGGATAAACTCTCCGTTCGCATATCTCGCTCCCTGCTGGTAACAGGCAGAGACTGCACTACCGGTACAGACCATCGAGTTTGTCGACTTGCCGAAGATCAGGCCTGGACCACCCGTCGCCACGATCACGGCGTCGGCAGGAAACGCCTTGAGTTCGAGCGTCTGAAGGTCCATCGCGATCAGTCCACGACAAACCTGGTGATCGTCGAGAACGAGCGACATCATTTCCCAGTGTTCAAACTTCCTGACTCTACCCTGAACTTCGTAACGTCTGACTTGCTCGTCGAGCGCGTAGAGAAGTTGCTGGCCCGTCGAAGCTCCGGCGAATGCGGTGCGGTGATGTTTGGTGCCGCCAAAACGACGAAAGTCGAGCAAACCTTCATTTGTGCGCGAGAAGGGAACGCCCATGCGATCGAACAGGTAGATGATCGATGGCGCCATCTCGCACATTGCCTTCGCGGGAGGTTGGTCAGCGAGAAAGTCGCCGCCGTAAACTGTGTCGTCGAAATGTTCCCAGGTTGAATCGCCTTCGCCTTTGGTGTTGACGGCGCCGTTGATGCCGCCCTGCGCGCAAACTGAATGCGAGCGCTTCACGGGCACGACGGAAAACAGATCGACAGCATGGCCTGCCTCCGCGATCTTCATGGCGGCTGCGAGGCCTGCGAGTCCACCTCCAACAATCGCGATCTTCATTCCGTTACTGGCCATTAATAAATAACTCCTCCTAACAAACCGCCCGGCCGGATGAAAGCGACAGCGGCATTGATCCCGACCAGCAGCAGCACAGCGCCAAAAGCGATGCAGGCATAACCGGTCAAACGTTGGGCACGCTCACCAATCGTGATGCCCCAATCGACGAGAAACAACCAGAGACCATTCGCGAGATGCCAGACGGTTGCAGTGATCCCGATCACGTAAATGATAAAAATCGGAACCATGCGAAACTCGCGCGACACGATGTTGAACGACTCATCGATGTGATGGGCCACGGACATCGTGTTCAATCCGGGAATTAATCCGAACCGGAAGTTGAGCACGTGAAAAGTAATGAAGAAGAACAGGATCACTCCGGTTATTCTTTGGATCAGGTAGAACCAGTTGCGCGCGTACGGGTAAGCGAGGTTGTTGGGCCGTGCTTCCACCGTGATGACGAGGCCGTAAATCGCGTGATACAGCAGCGGAATAAAGATACCGCCGATCTCGACGAAGAGAATGTACGGAATCGACTGCAAGTCGCGGACGGCATTGTTAAAGTCTTGCGGCCCGCTCAGCGCCTTTGAGTTAGTGTAAAAGTGTTCTAAAAGAAAGATGCCGAGAGGGAAAATACCGGAAAGCTGATGCAGCTTGCGCAAGACAAAGGTCTTGCTCAAACGAATAGCCAAGAATGCACTCCTTTGCGGTCAGGCAGGTTGTTAAAGAGTCTACACAAGAGCAGTTCGATTATATTGAGAAGTTGAAGAAATGCAAAACTGCCACGGATTAACGGAGATTGCGAGACTGATTAAGACGCGCGAA
>DATDFT010000079.1:0-16626 GCA_036522475.1 Pyrinomonadaceae bacterium
TGAAGAAGGCGCGGTCGTCATTGCTCCAAACCTGCCGTGTCTCGATGGCTTCCGTCTTGCCGCCGCTTTAACCGAACAACTCCACTTGCCTGCGTTTCTCGAAAACGACGCGAATGCCGCTGCGGTCGGTGAAATGTGGCAGGGCGCGGCGGTCGGCTGCAAAACGATCATCTGCTTGACACTCGGCACCGGCGTGGGCGGCGGAATAATTCTCGACGGTAAATTGTGGCGCGGCGTCGACGGTGCGGCCGCGGAGATCGGGCACATGTGCGTCGATCCGTTTGGCGGCGTCGCATGTACGTGCGGCAGTCGCGGTTGTCTCGAAGTCTTTGCTTCCGCAACTGCGATCGTGCGCATGACGCGTGAAGCCAGTCCACGCTATCCCGATTCGATCTTGCAAAGCAAAGATGATCGCACCGCGGCGATGATCTTCGCGGCCGGTAAACAGGGTGACGAACTGGCGCTCGAGATCTTTCGACGCATGGGCGTCTATCTCGGGATCGGTTTGGCGAACTTAATCAATATCCTCAACCCGGAGATGATCGTGATCGGTGGCGGCGTCGTAAATGGTTGGGATCTGTTTGAGAAGCACATGCACCAGCAGGTTGAGGAGCGTGCGTTCCCATTACTTGGCGCGCGCGTGAAGATTGTGCGTGCGAAGTGCGGTGACGATGCGGGATTGCTGGGCGCCGCGCGGTTAGCGTTGAAGGATTAATGCGCAGGGAGATATTTAGACAGGATGGACAAGATATCCTGCTAATCTGGAAATCCTGTTAATCATGTCGACAAACTATGAATCGCCTTCTAGCACTCGTCGCGATCCTTGGCGCCGCGACCACCGCACTGGCGCAGGACATCACCACTCTCGAAAAGATCGGTCCCGTCGTCAGTGTGCAACGCACCGACAAAGGCGTCACGCTTAATTGCCACGACAACTCGCAGGTCCAGCTCACGGTCCTCGCACCGGATCTGATCCGCGTCAGAGCATCATTCACAAAACCCATCCCTGCGCGCGACCACTCGTGGGCCATCGCGAAGGAAGATTGGACCACGCCCCGCTGGACTCTCAACGAAACATCAGACGCGATCTCAATCAGAACCGACGATCTCGAAGTATCTGTTCGTCGTTCACCGTTGCTCATCGAATTTCGCGACGCGCGTACGCATCAACTCATCAACGCCGACGAGCAGCCGATGTCGTACGACGCCAGCGGACGCCTCGCGAACATGATGTTCGATCCAAAAGCGGGAACGTTTGTCGCTGCCTCCAAGAAACTAGGCTTTGACGAACACTTCTACGGTCTCGGCGAAAAAGCAGCGCGCCTCGACAAACGGCGCAGCTCGTTCGTCAACTGGAACTCCGATACGCCCGGCTACATCGAAGGCAAGGATCCGATCTACCAGACAATCCCGTTCTATATCGGCCTGCAACACGGCATCGCTTACGGCATCTTCTTCGACAATAGCTATCGCAGCTATTTCGATTTCGGGAAGTCGTCGCAGCAGCGCGCGTGGTTCGGCGCCGAGGGCGGCGAGCTCAATTACTACTTCTTCTATGGTCCATCAATAAAAAAGATTCTTGGTCGCTACGCGGATCTCACGGGTCACATGCCGCTGCCGCCGCTCTGGGCACTCGGCAATCAACAGAGTCGCTGGAGTTACTATCCCGATTCGATGGTTGAAGAAGTCGTCAGCGAATATCGCAAGCGCGACCTGCCGCTCGACGTGGTCTACCTCGACATCGATTACATGAACGGCTACCGGGTCTTCACCTTCGACAAGCAACGTTTTCCCGATCCTAAGACGCTCACCGATAAACTCGCGCGGCAGGGCGTGAAGGTGGTAACGATTGTCGATCCCGGCATCAAGTATCCGCCTGACAAAAACGAGCATTATCATGCATTCGATCAAGGTCTGGAGAAAAACTTTTTCCAACGCCGTCGCAATGGAGATCTGTTCGTGCCGCGCGTTTGGCCGGGCGAGAGCGTGTTTGTCGACTTCACGCTGCCCGATGCGCGACGTTGGTGGGGTGACCTGCATCGTGTTTACACCGACAACGGAATCGCCGGCATCTGGAACGACATGAACGAGCCTTCTGACTTCGTCGATCAGACGGGCAAGAATCAACTAGACGTCGTCAGTTACGATGAGGGTGAGAAAACGACTCACGCGAAGAATCGCAACACGTTCGCACTGTTGATGTCGCGCGCGACTTACGAAGGTCTCGAACGCCTGCGACCCGATCAGCGCCCTTACGTCATCACGCGTGCTGCGTACGCGGGCGTTCAGCGTTACGCGACGATGTGGACGGGCGACACGAACAGCACCTGGGAAGCGCTGGCCCTTAACATCCCGATGTTTACTTCGCTCGGTCTCTCGGGCGAGCCTTTCATCGGCAGCGACGTTGGTGGATTCATCGGACGCGGCAACGGCGAGTTGCTGGTTCGTTCATATCAGGTCAGTTTTCTCGCGCCTTTCTGCCGCAACCACAAGGTCATCGACGGCTACGATCAGGAGCCGTGGCGCTTCGGCAAGTATTACGAAGACATCATTCGCAAGTATTTGAAACTGCGTTACACATTGCTCCCGTTTCTTTACACCACGCTCGAGGAAGCTCATCGATCCGGTGTTCCTTTGTTTCGGCCGTTGCTGCTGAATTATCAAAACGATCCGAGCACTTACAACCTCGACGATCAATTCATGGTCGGTGAGGATCTGCTCGTCGCACCGATTCTGAAACCTGACGTCACGAAGCGTTTGGTCTACTTGCCCGCAGGCACGTGGTACGACTACTGGACCAACAAGAAGTACACCGGCGGAACGATGATCAGCGTTGACGCTCCACTCGACACAGTGCCGATGTTTGTGCGTGCTGGCGCGATCATTCCGGTTGGACCGTCATTGAATTATGTCGGCGAAAAGCCTGCGGATCCAATTACTTTTCAGATTTATCCTGACGGCAGCGGTTCGGCTTCCGCGTCTCTTTACGAAGACGACGGACTCAGTCCGGCTTACAAGACGGGCGCCTTCCGCAGGACGAGTCTCAGCGTGCGGCGTGGACCACGTGGTCTCGTGGTCTCGATCGCAGCTCCCGAAGGGACGTATAACCCTGGACCACGTAAATTCAACTTCGTGGCGGAGCCACCGGGGCTGGTCGTTTCAGTAGCGGATGATGGCAGGGCCAAACAGGTCCAACTCAAGTGACGAGAGTACGCTGTCGTACGCAACTCTCATGCGAAGGTTGATTGTTACAAACACGTAGCAGTCGAGTAACAGTATCGAGACAATCCGCGTTTATCTTCCGCAAACACTTGCCCCCAAAGTTGCCCCTGAATTTGCCCCTGAACTGTTTGTGCGGCAAACATCACTCCTTTAGAACAAGGAACTGAGGTATGACTAGACCAAGGGTTTTGGCGGGCATCGTCACGGCCGCCTTCTGCTTGACGCTTGCTGCGTCTGTTCGTGCCGACAACGCTCACGTTGATATCCAACTCGAAAAGCTTATCTTTGCAGAGCGACACGATTTAACTATCCTTAATGAGCAGCAGATTGACACAAATTATCTCTACACTGCGCATTTTGAGAACAACAACGGAAAGCATCTCGGATTCAGCATGGCTCTCGTCCATAATGGTCCAAAACCGGAGATAGTTCGACCGCTTCCGGTAGCGTCGGCTTCGCAAAATCCGGAGCCCACGGCGATGGTTTTACTCGGCACCGGACTCGCGGCCTCCGCGGCGTTCGCGCGCAAAGTCAATCGTCGCCGCAAAAATTAAGAATCAGGATTTAGGTCACACAGATGAACGCCGATTAACACGGATCGAAACGTGTTCGTCGGCGTTTGTCCTTCACCATAGCACGCGATTTTGTGGTAAAGATCTTCTGGATGACTCGTTTCTATATTCTCACGCTATTTCTTTTGATTGTTTGGCCTCAGGCAGCTCCGGGGCAGGTTAACGTTCGCCTCGTGACGGACGAAGCTGAAGCAGTGCTCGTGCTTTCGAATATAACTAAAAGCTGAAATGGCAAAAGCGAAACAAGTCAAGGGACTCAACTGTAAATCTGTTGCGTCTGCCGGCATCAAGCAGGTGCTGGTTACGAGGTTCAACGAGTTAAGTAGTTTTCAGCAGGCGGCGTTGGATTGGACCGACCCTGAAGGCGTCCACTCGATGCGTGTCGCTTCGCGAAGATTGAGAAGCGTGTTGCGCGATTTCATGCCGTATGTGCGCAAACGCTCGCTCGCGCCGGTACTGAAGCAACTGCGCAATATCGCCGCCGCGCTTGGGGAAGTGCGCGATCAGGATGTTGCTATCGAGGCTTTGGAAGAAATGGCGACACACGCGCCGGGCGCATTTTCTTCCGGACTGAAGGCGTTCATCGAGACGAAGAAGCAGCTTCGCGAACAGGAGCGCGAGGAGTTGAAGGCGGTGCTCGAAGCCGATGAGCTGAAGCAACTGGAGTCGGAATTTTTAACCGGAGTCGACGAAGCTACTGCGACTCGCGCCGGGTCGCCGGCAATTTCGTTCTTGACGATGTCGCAGGAGATCATTCTGGAACGGCTGAAAGAGTTTGAGGCGTTGAGCATCGGGTTGCTCAATCCGTTCGAGGTCGAGACGTTGCACGAGCTGCGCATCGCCGCCAAACGTTTGCGTTATGCGCTCGAGCTTTTTCAGCAGTGTTGGGGCCGGTCGATTTCGGGTTACGCAAAACGCGTCGCGCGCATACAGGGAGGGCTGGGAAACTTGCACGATTGCGACGTTTGGATCGAGGGTTTGGGAAAGCACATCATCAACGCGCGAAAGCACAAGCAGCACGATCAGGTCGCGGCGTTGATGTGGTTGTTGAATCACCTCGTCAAGTTGCGCACCAAACACCTGCGCCAGGCCTTCGCACGGTGGCGCGAATGGGAAACGCACGAAGCGAGTGAAAAGCTGCGCGCGGCGTTGTCGAATCGAGCGATAACCTTAAGACTTGGGCCGCCCGGTCCGAGTAAGGTAGTGTGGCCACAACAAAGCACACAAGACTCACAAGGCACATAACCTGGGCTGGAGGTGATTCATGTTTCTAAATCTGATTGTGTTTCTGACGTTTCTGATTCCTTTTTCGCAAACGGCGAGTACGTCGGTTGTAAATGCTTCTGACGGCGTTCCCATTCACTACGCGGTGCAGGGCAAAGGCGAGCCGACGCTCGTCTTCATTCATTGCTGGAGTTGTAATCGAAATCTCTGGGACAACCAGGTCGCTGAATTTTCAAAGACGCATCGCATCGTGACAATCGACTTGCCCGGTCATGGTGAATCCGGTATGGACCGTAAGAACTGGACCATCGAGAGTTTCGGAGACGACGTCAAGACAGTTGTCGCGAAGCTCAACCTCAAGCGCGTGGTGCTGATCGGCAGTTCGATGGGTGGACCAATCGCGCTCGAAGCGGCGCGACGAATGCCGGATCGAGTCGTTGGTATCGTGCCGGTGGACACGTTGCAGGACGTCGAATCGAAGGTGCCGCAGGAGCAGCTCGACGCCCTGTTCAAAGCGATGGAGGCGGACTTCAAAGGCGCGAACGCGAACTTGATGAGTCAGTTCTTCTTCTCGCCGACAACACCAGCGGCGGTGAAAGAGCGGATACTCAACGATATCTACTCGCGTCCGCCAGCGACTGCGATCGCGATTTTGAGAGGAGTCTTTGCGTACGACCCGGTTCCGGCGATGCGCGAGATCAAAGTTCCGATTAGGGCAATCAACGCCGACCGTTTTCCCACCCACCTCGAGGTCAATCGCAAGTACGCGCCGCAGTTCGACGTCGTGATCATCAAAGGCACGGGCCATTATCCGATGCTCGAAGATCCAACTCGCTTCAACGCGATGCTAACCGACATCCTTCGTCAACTGAAATAAGAATCAGCCACAAAAAGGCACAAAGGCACACAAAGAGGGCTCCTTCTTTTTGTTCCTTATGTGCCTTTTTGTGGCTATGGTATCTTGTCATTCCGAGGAGAAATCATGCCAAAGTCGCTCCTGTTTTTATTGATCCTCTGCGCGGCGGTGACGCTCGCCTGGCCTGCGGGCGCGCAACAGCAACAAGCTTGCTTTACAGCCGACGAACGAGCGCGCGCCGAGCAGACTGCGAAGGTTTATCGCACACCCGATCCCGGCTACGATCCCGTGCTCGGCTACAACCCGACCACGGGTCCGCGCCCTGGTGCGCCGCCGGTCGACGCGAATGGTTTCGCAAAACCGATCAACTGTGTTGCGAACAAGAATGAGTCGCCGGGCAAGGGTACCACGCCGAAGTTTTATTGCTCGGTTCCGGGAGTGACTGACGATGAGGGTAAACTGATTCGTTACAAGATCAAGCCGCACTTCAAAGGACAAGAGCCCAACAAACGCAATGGCGAGGTGTACGGCGAGTTTCTGTCGTCACGTTTTTCGAAAGCGCTCGGATTCTTCGCTGATGACGAATGGGTCGCAGACGTGACGTGTCCGGATTGCGAGAAGAGCCTGACCAAGAGTTTTCAGGGCGCGCCTTGGTCACCGTTTCAACCGGCTGCGGGTATCGAGCTGCCGCTCGGGCGCGGTATCGATGTGAACTGCAATCAGAAGGACGCGGCCCCGCTCGCCGATTCACTTCACAAGCTCGAGGAAAGCGGCGCTCCGCGCGCGGAGATTGACGCGTTCAAACTCTGGCTGGCGTTCATCGATCATGGCGATACAAAAACCGATAACCATAAGTTTGCGTGTCTGAAGTCGAAGAAGAACGGCGACATTCGTATCTGCGAACCCGGCCAGGCGGTTTTCTACGTCAGCGATATGGGATCGACGTTCGGATATTCAAAAGACAGCGAGAAGAAAGCGCGACTCGAAGTCTGGCGCAAAAAAGATCCGATCAAAGTCAGTGACGGAAAGTGTACGGCAAACGCGAAGAGTGTCGGCGATACCAGGATTACCGAAGCGGGCCGAAAGTTGTTGGCTGACAATCTTCAACGACTGCTCGATGCCGAGACACAAAATCAAACGATCACGAGAGTTTTTGCTGCATCGCGAAACGCCGAACGCGATCGTCCACCGGCCGAGTGGGCTGCGGAGTTCGTCCGCAAGGCAAAGATGATTATCGACGCGCGCTGTTCAAACTAGTTTCCTCGAACGAAGATCTCAGGTAAGGATTAATGCATTCGGAAATACCGGCTCACACAGATTCAAAACCAAAACGCTTTCTCGCGTGGTCCGTACTCAACCGTGACTTGTGCCAGCTTGAGTTCTTCCGTCGCGTGCTCGAAGAAGCGACTGAAAAAACGACTCCGGTGCTGGAGAAACTAAAATTCCTGTCGGTGTTCTCTTCGAATCTCGACGAGTTCTTCATGGTGCGCGTTTCGGGTATCAAAGAGATGTTGCCCATCGAAGAAATTGGACCAATGCCTGGCGAACTGACACCCGTCGAGCAGCTCCGCGTCATTCGCAAACGAGTGCTGACGCTTGTCGACGAGCATACGCATTGTTTGCGGGAAGAAGTGCTGCCGCAACTGGCATCCCGCGGCGTCGTCATCGCGCCTTACGCATCGTTATCGGAATCAGAGAAACAGGGTCTCGCTCAGTACTTCATGAAAAACATTTTTCTGGTACTGACGCCGCAGGCAGTCGATCCGGCTCGACCATTTCCGTATATCTCGAATCTCAGTCTTAACATCGGCCTGACAGTTGAGAGTAATCCCGAAGACACACTCGCGGGCGCGCCGCTCGGGAACGAGGTCAGGTTTGTACGAATAAAAGTGCCGCCTGTCGTCCCGCGACTGATTCCAGTGAACAAAGACGAATCGAAGTTTGCGCTTGTTGAAGAGGTAATCGAGGCAAACATTCATTCGTTGTTTCCGAGCATGACTTTCAGCAAGGGTCATCTCTTTCGCGTTACGCGCGACGCCGACGTCGAGATCCGCGACGACAAAGCCGCGGACTTGCTGGCGCTGATAAAAGAGTCGCTGCGCGAACGTCGTTTCGGTTTGGCTGTTCGACTCGAAGTGTCGTCCTCGATGCCGAGCGAAATGGTTGAGTACTTGACGAATGCACTCGGACTCGAGAAGGACGACGTTTATGTGATCGACGGACTGCTCGACGTTCCTGACTTGATGGAGCTTTACGACATCAATCAACCGGAGCTCAAGGATAAACCGCTGAAGGCGGTGGTGCCGCAGGCGTTGCGAAACAAGGAGTCGATCTTCGACGCAATCAAGAACCAGGACATATTGCTTCACCATCCTTACACCGCGTTCGGTACGATCGTCGATTTCATTGATGCAGCCGCGCAGGACCCGCAGGTCGTCGCGATCAAGATGTGTTTGTATCGCACGGGGCAGAAGTCTCCGATTCCGCAGGCGCTGATCAATGCGAGCGAACGTGGCAAGCAGGTCACGGCAGTGGTTGAGATCAAAGCCCGCTTTGACGAAGAGCACAACATCGAGTGGGCCAAGCGACTCGCTGAGTCAGGCGTCCACGTTGTCTACGGGCTTGTTGGTTTGAAGACGCACAGCAAAGTTGCGCTCGTCGTCCGTCGCGAGGAACACGGCCTGCAAACTTACACACACATCGCCACCGGCAACTACAATCCCACGACTTCAAGGGTGTACACGGATCTCGGGTTGTTAACGAGCGATTCGATCATCGGTGACGATGCGACGGACTTGTTCAACTTTCTCACTGGTTTCTCGATGCAGAAGGACTTCGGTCGTCTGATGGTGGCGCCGCTGAATCTACGTCGCCGGATGATGTCACTGATCGAGCGTGAGACCGAACATGCTTTGGCTGGTCGTCCGGCTCACATCGCAGCGAAGATCAATCGCCTGACTGATCTACCGACCATCGAAGCGCTTTACGAAGCGTCGCAGGCTGGTGTCAAAATCGATCTCATCGTTCGTGGTGCGTGCATGATTCGTCCTGGTGAGCCGGGTCTGTCGCAGACCATTCGCGTCCGCAGTATCGTGGGGCAGTTCCTCGAACACAGTCGCATCTTTTACTTTGCGAACGGCGGCGAAGAAGAAGTTTACATTGGCTCGGCGGATTGGATGGCGCGCAATCTCGATCGTCGTGTGGAAGTCGTGGTGCCGGTGCTCGATCCGCAGTTGCGGAAGTATTTAAAGGACACGGTGCTCGCAGCGTACCTGCGTGATAACGTGAAGGCCAGGAACATGAATTCCGACGGCACTTACGAGCGTCCCGCGATGGAGCCCGATGAAGAGCCTTTTAACAGCCAGTTGTTCTTCGAAGGTCCAAACAGTTCACCCGCGGTTGGAAACGTTCACCCGTTGAAGAGCAAGCGTCTGTGGTCTAAAACTAACTAGCCACAAAAAAGGCACAAAAGTCACATAAGAAATTATGCTTCCGGCTAGAAGTCTTTTGTGTTTTCTGTGCCTTTTTGTGGCCCGAAAGGATAACGAGATATGAACCGTGTGACGGTTGCGGTGATGGTGACGTTTGTCGCACTGCTGTTGGTTAGTGGACTTGTTGCTTACTTGTTACGCGATCAACCAAACGCCGTTACGCCGACGAGTTCAACCGGTGCTGTCGCTGCGCCCGCCGGTTCCGAAACGCAGGCGAGAAATCAGGTACCGCTGCTGGGACAACTCTTCGGTCCGGACGCGTCGGGCCTCTCGCCGTCCACCTTCGCGAGTTGGGAAGCGACGTCCGCCAGAATCGCGTTGCGCTTCTCGCTCGCAGCGTTTCTCGCGTCGCTGCTCGCGTTTCGTCCACGACGCGGAGCGCGCAATCCTTACGTCGCGCAGACGCAGATCCTGATGGCGGTGGTGGCCGGCGCGATGATGATGGTCGTCGGGGACAGCGCCGCACGCGCGTTCGGAATTTTTGCCGCGGCTTCGTTGGTGCGCTTCCGCACGAACATCCGCGACCCGAAGGAGACGACGGTGTTGCTTGTGTGTCTAGGAGTCGGCCTCGCTGCGGGCGTCGGACGTTGGGATATGGCAGTTATCCTGACGCTATTCGTGCTCATTGCGTTGTCGGTGCTGGAGTATTTCGAACGGTTTCAGGTTTTTCGCTCGATGGAAGTTAAGGTGCAGACGCGCAGCATCGACCGGACGGACGAGGTGCTCAAGGGACTTTTCGAGCGTTACAACTTTGAGTACGAGCTGCGTGAGCTCAATCGTGAGGACGCAGACGAACCGCTGGGCACGATTGTTTACCTCGTGAATCTCGATCCGGTGGCGAGCACGAGCAAGTTGAGTGAGGAGATACTTTCCGGCGATCGGGACAACGTCGACAGTGTTGAATGGGATCAGAAGGAGAGCAAGACGTACATCTATCGATAACCGGATTGATTGAATCTTCGCTATGCAATAGACTGCCGTTCAGACGGTATTAATGTTTCGGAGGGCTGGATGACAGGTCGCAGAATCGTAGTCGGAGACATTCACGGTTGTTACGACGAGTTGATTGAGTTGCTCGAGAAGGTGGGCGCGGGTGATGACGATCGTGTTTTCTGCGTTGGAGATTTGATTACCAAGGGTCCGAAGAGCAAGGAAGTGCTGGAGCTGTTCATGACGGACGCGCGTTTCAGCACCGTGATTGGTAATCACGACCTGGCTCTGCGTCGCAAGTGGAATGGTGAGGACATCGAATTGAAGCCGGCGCAAAAAGAGGCGCACAAAGAGTTGAAAGGGGAGAAGGACGCGTACGCCAGTTTCTTCAACCGCATGCCGTTCACGATCGACCTGGGTACCCACCTCATCGTCCACGCGGGGCTGCGTCCAAATGTGGAGCTTTATTCGCAAACAACCGAAGACCTGACACTTCTTCGAACCCTCGGCGGAGATCGTGAGAGTGATGACGGCACGCCGTGGTACCACGTGTATTACGGGGAACAGATCGTGCTGTTTGGGCACTGGCCTTCGCCCGAACCCCGCCGCGGCCGAAAAGCCATCGGTCTCGACACCGGCTGTGTCTACGGCTACAACCTCACAGCCTACATCATCGATGATGATGAGTTCGTCACGGTGAAGGCGAAGCGTGCCTACGATAATTCGTGATCGTGGTTCTCATAAAGACTTAGCCCGCCCAATTCTTTAACAGGAACTTTGCGAAGTCGGCTTCGCCGCCCGATGTGAGGCAGCGCTCAGCCGTGCCGGTTACTCTTCATCCATTTGATTGGGCTATGCCCTCGGTTCGGGCTCTGCCCTAAGTATCTCGAGGCCAAAGGCCGAACCGCGGGCGCAGCCCAAAATATATTCTAGTAAGCTGACGGCGTGGCAAAGCCACGCCTCACATCAGGCGGCAAAGCCGGAGACCGAGATTGAGGACAACGAAGCCGCAGCGCGACACCTGAGGACTTCTTCGTGCAAACCAATTACGGCTCGGGAACAGTAACAGTGCGGTTTTTATTCTTACGCAGTTTGCTCCAGTACCACCATTGACGTTGTTCGATCGGGAGCTCCGGGTTCTTTGCTTGCGCCACTGCGGCAACGAACACATCCAAACAGCAAGGGTCTAATCGCTGTCCGCGTAAGCGACTCAGCTCCTCATACATTCTCTGCGGACTACGGCGGCGCAATTGAGCCACGCTGCTGATTCCGAGCAACTCAAAATCTTTCAGCATCGCCGGCCCGATGGAGACTAAGTCTTTAAGCTGACGTGTTTCACAATCCATATCATCCTCCTTATTTCGGCAGTTGCGAAAAGATCACGAAATGGCCGCCCGGTTCTTTGGCGACAACTTCTTTCGCCCCATAAGGAGTATCGTGCAGGCCTTGCACAATCTCAGCGCCATTTAGTGCATCGATGACGGCTTGTATGTCCGGAACTTCCATAAAGATAAAGCTCGGTCCCTGATCAGCGGCCTTGGCAAGGGGAGCGCTGGCATCCTTCATGCCCTCGTGGGTCTGGTACATGAGTTCGATCGGGCCGCTTTCGATGGCCGCAAAGCCGACGTGATCGCCTTCCGGCACTTCTATCGTAGTCTTAAAACCAAAGCGCTCCGTCCAAAACCTGACGCTGGGCTCCACTGTCTTCACGTGCAGAATCGGCGTTGACTTATCAATCATTTTCCGTCTCCTCAATGATATCTAGTCTAATTTAGACGAGTCGTACTATAATGAGCGACATGAAAACTGTCAAGCAGAAAAAACCAGCGGCATCGAAAGACACCAAACGAGCGAATCAAACTCGTCTCACCATTCCCGACCTGGTGATCCTCAGTCTTCTCGCAGAAGGGCCGATGCACGGGTACGAAGTCAACGCGACCCTCGAGAATCGAAAGATTCGTGATTGGGCACCAGTATCGCGGCCCCAAATTTATTATTCGCTGGATAAGTTAACTGAGCTCGGACTGCTCCGCCTGTCTTCGAGCCATTCACCTTCGGCTGGCCCAGAGCGACGCGTACTGCAAACAACTGCGCTCGGTCGCGAACATCTCGCCGACGCTTTGGAAGCAAACAGTTGGGTGAACACGAAAGTGCATCAACCTTTTCTCATCTGGTTGGCACTCTCCTGGCAGGCGCGTCCGCGAACTTTTCGAAAGCAGCTAACCACGCGCAAGAAAATTCTTGAACGAACACTCTCCGAGGAACGCGCGACGCTCGAGGATGTTCTAACCGAAGTCGGTCATCCGTATCACGAAGCCGTTTGGATGTTGGAATTGACGATTCAGCAACTGGAAGTGGAACTTAATTGGGTCGAAAAAATTCTTAAGGCCGCAGACAAACGTGGACCAGCGCTCAATGCGCGAAACCAGTAACTAGCTTTTGTATGTTTTTTGTTTTATGAGTTTTTCACCGGTAAAGATAGTGGCGTGGTGGTTGCGTTAGTTTAGGGTGAATTCAAATGGCCAAGGAGGCATATTATGAAAAAGTTGCTTACATTAACGTTGCTGCTCTCCTCGTTAAGTTTTGTTGGATCCACGCAAGCCGCGACGAAAACTGCGGGTGCTGTGATGGACAATCCGCAACTCCGAATTCAGATTGGACGCCGGCGTCACCGTCGCGACCGTCGTGACTGGGATCGTGCATATGGTGAACGGGTTGGATACGGCCGCACGTTCACTCGTGACGTACAGTATGGTCGACGCGTCTATCGCGAGACCTATCAGGTGAGAAATGGTCGGACGTTCCTGATCAGCAGGGTGCGTTTGTACTAAGCAATCTCGACATACTGAAAAACGAACGCCGCGATTTGCATTAAATCGCGGCGTTCGTTTCTGCTGCTGCGCGGCTTGCTTAGAACCTAACGGCCACACCAAAGCTGGACTGGAAATTATGCGTGGTGCCGAGGCGCTGAGCGAAGACTCCGTCACCAACGGCATCATTTCCGAAAGGAATGATTAGGTCGCCTGCGTCGAACCGCAGGACCACATGACGGTTAGGATAGAATTCGGCAACGCCACCGACGTCCAGCGCAAACTTCGCCTGCTCGCGCCCGTTAACATAGAAGTTTGTCTGAAAGCCCGGCCTTACTTTCGCAAAGACGCCCACACGTTTGATGCGTGTTCCGGCCTTGATTCCGAATAGGCCCTGTGTTGCGTAAGGTGGTCCTTCGTCCGGAAGGAAGAAGTTCACTTCGTTATCGAAAGCGATGTGATTACTGAGATTGTAGGTGAATCTACCGCCCGCACCTGCACCATATCCGAGGTCACGACTTCCGGAGCCAAAAATCTGTCCACCAATCTCGTAGGTGGGGACTTTCTCGTCATCAGAAATAGTCTTGATCTGCGCCTGCGAAACCAGGCAACTGAAGCACAGCACGATTGCACTCGATGCGACGATGAGAAACTTTCGCATAATGATTTCTCCGATTGGTTGCTGAGATAACAAACTCAGACTTCGCAATCGGAGTGCCCGTCGCTGACAAGTCTATTTGTTTGATTTTTTTGCGGTTTCAGATTTGGTGTTGCAGCGTAACAACAACACCTGGTGAAGGAATCCGGCGCGAGGAGTTTCAGGCGGCGATCTAAGATGTCTCTGAAAAGACGTTGAGTCGTTTAAGTATCAATCCAGAACTGTAAACTGCCAAAAGCCGTTTGAAAACCGACAGCGACCGGAAACCAATTGCGCGTACCGTATGGTAAAGCAATGCTGGACACTGCATCAGATTACGGCTCTTACGATTTTACTAATATTTGTTGCAGGTTGCAGCGGCCATAAAGTCTATCAATTAGGTCCCGCCAGCAGCTTGCTCTCGATCACTTAGAAGTTCAGATCTGAGCAAGCGCTCTGATCGCATCAGTGGGCTCCTTGTTTGAGTGGGTGATTCTCTGAATCGCCTGTGGACCTTAAGCTAATAAGGCTTTGGGGAATTTGATGGGTGATTTTCAATGAAAACGGCAAGCCCTTCAACCTGCCGTAAATCATTCCTAAATAATGGTGAGCCGAGCAGGGCTCGAACCTGCGACCCGCTGATTAAGAGTCAGCTGCTCTACCAACTGAGCTATCGGCCCTCATGTGACGCGCGGAAAATTATACGTGCGGCGGTTTGAGTGTCAAGCAAGGCTGCCTACGACGCCGTGGCGCACTCGCTGTTCGAAAGAAGTTGATGGGCGGCGTTGATGAGACCTTCGATGTCCGGCTTCGCCACATAAGCAGCGGCGCCGGCGGCGAAGGCTTCGCGACGGTGAATCTCGTAGGCGTCACCTGTGTAGAAGATGCATGGCACGTCCGGCGTGAGCTTTGCCAAAGTCTCACACAACTCCAGACCCGTCCCGTCAGGCAAGCGTTTGTCGAGTACGTAAAGATCATACTCGTGCCGCTTCGCCATATCACAGGCCTCTTGCATTGTGGCCGCAGTGTGAACCTGGTAGTTTTCTTCAGACAGCAGCATCTGTAACATCTCAGACGTGTCGCGATGATCGTCCACACAAAGCACACGGCACTTGGGACTGGTCACAGGTGAAACCTCCTAAAGGCACGTTGTTCAGCTAACCACTGGAAGCAGGAGAAGCAGTGGGAATGCAAATTATAGTCGGGCCGGAGTAATTGCGCCACCGCCGCAACCGGCATCTGCCGCTGGATTCTGGAAGGGCCGCACAATTGGTGTTTTCCTTGAATTACTCGGGTATTTCGGATCGTTCACCCTTTCTTGCGATCCGGTACTAGACCAGGTGGGCAGCCCTCCTGCCCACCGCCAGCAAACCTTAAGAAAGAGGATCCGACTTGCGTTCCGCGCTGATCGCCGCGGGCGCATGATTCTTCATTGCTTTCAGAAGACGATTCAAGACTTCGAGGTCTTCATCCTCAGGCTCCAATTGCAAATACTTTTCCAACGTCGTCGAGGCGGCATTCAAGTCGCCGAGCTTGTGATAAACCAACGACAAGTTGAAATAAACGAGGGAGAAGCCGGGCTCGATTTGTGCTGCCGCTTCGTAGTGAAGCTTCGCCAGGTGTAGATCGCCGGCATCGTAGTAAAGATTCGCGAGGTTGTAATGCGCCTCAACGTGGCGCGGATCGTTTTTGAGTGAAAGGGTGAAATTGTCGAGCGCGTTCGAGATCTGGCCGCGTTCGAGATTGATGATACCGAGGTTGCAGTAAGCCTCGGCTATGTTGTCGCCCTCGCTGATGGCTTCGCGATAATGTTCGGCCGCCGAGGGATCTCCCTGTTCGTGCAGCAGCAGCGCTTCTTCAAACGGAGTGAGCAGACGCGCGAGTCGTGGTGTCTCGACGCGGAAGAGATTGAGCTGACCCTGCAATTCGGCTTCGATCTGCCGGATGCTGTGACCCTGTGCACGGAGTTCGCGCACGCGTCGAAACTTCGTCAACGCGTTGAAGTCGTAAACGTAATCCGGAGCCTGCGAAGACGATGCCGCCTCGACGATGCCTTGTTCGGTCCAACGCCGAATGGTCTTCTCACTCAGACCGAACAGTTGTTTGATCTCTTTAACGGAGTAAGAGGATTTGACACGTTGGTAATCTGCCTTCGAAGGGACAGGTGAGGGAAATGAGATTACCTTCGTGCTCTGATCGTTCATTAGAACCTAAAACTTTTATTAGCCACAAAAAGCCACAAAAGTCACATAAAAGAGATCAACTAAATCGTGTGCTCTTTTGTGTGTTGCCTTAACCTACCTTTCGCTTCTTTGCCGCACGCGGTTTCACCAGTGTGATCTGCGGCTTCTTCTTGTCAGCAGTTGCGGGCGCCTTGACCATCGGTTTGCGATTTGACGCCTGCAAACTCTTCTTCAACGCGCTCATGATATCAAGTCTGGGAACCTCTTCAACTTCTTCAAACTCCGCCACCTCGCGACCTTTAATCTTCGAATCGATCAACGTTCGCATCGCGTTGAAGTAGTTATCTTCGGTATCGATCTCGGAGAGCGTGGTGGTCATCTCCTGAACGAGCGTCGTCGCCAGTTTCAATTCGTTCTTGTTCAACTTCTGCGCGTCGAGCTTCTGAACGTTTTCGAGATCGGGCACGTCGTCCATCTTCCGCAGCTCGTGCGGATAATGAAGCTTCTGCAACACCAGGCCATCGTCGTGCGGAAACACCGCCACCAGATCTTCCCGATCGCGCAGCACAACTTTGCCGACCGCGATCTTGCCTGTCTGCTTCATCACTTCGCGCAACAGCGCATAAGGTTTCTCTGAAACTGCGCCATCCGGTCCGGCAAAGTAAGGCGCGTCATAGAACGTGCTCGGAATCTCTTCGCGA
>DATDFT010000080.1:0-22799 GCA_036522475.1 Pyrinomonadaceae bacterium
CAGAGGGCCGCCCCTACAAAACTAGTTGTTGAGTTTGCGGCAAAGGTGCTTCTAAGGTAAAACGTTAACCATTCGTCATACGTTTTGGGAGGACTTATTTTGGTTAAGACTGCACACATCGAGGCGGACGAGGTTGAGCCAACTCCGGGTTCGGCATGGTTGATCGGAGTAGCGGCGTGGTTCGTCCCCGGCCTCGGTCATGGATTACTCATGAAATGGCCGCGAGCGCTGCTGATGGGTGGCGCCGTTTGGCTCTGCTTCTTCATCGGATTGAGCATGGGCGGCCACATGTTTGACCTCAACGCGCCCGAAGGCTCGTCGCAGATTCTGCAAGTGCCGCCGATGATCGCCAATCTCGGCACCGGTGCGCTTTACATTATCTCGTGGCTGCTCGGCCATGGTTTCACTGATGATCCACAGCAAGCCGCGCGCGCGACGTACGAATACGGCAATACTTTTTTACTTATCGCCGGCCTGCTGAATTACCTGACAATGCTTGACGCCTTTGACATCGCCGCCGGGAGGAAATCTTGAGACACTTTCTTGTGATGACTCTCTTTGCGGCGCTCGCTTCAATTGTTTTCGGCGCGATGGGCAAAGAAACTACGCGCGAGCGTTGGCTGTACGGTGTCAAGGTTTTTGCGGAGTTCATGGTGATCGGATTGGCGCTCAGTTGGCTCCTCTACTTCATCCCGTGACCGCGACGAAATGGCTTTATTTGAAACCGAGGCTCTGATCCTACGCAGTTACAACCTGGCAGAGGCTGACAAGATAGTTGTTTGCTTGAGTCGCTCAGCAGGATTGATCAGGGGCGTTGCGAAGGGTTGTCGAAAACTGAAGAATCGTTTTGGCGCCGCGCTTGAGCCTTTTACACTCATCAATCTCACGTACTACGAGAAGGAACACCAGGAGCTCGTCTCGTTTCGACAGGTCGAGATCTTAAAGTCACGCTTTAATCTTTCGTCGAATACGTCGATACTGACGGGCTTTTCTTACATGGGCGATCTGCTCACCGACTTTTCACCGCCGCATCAAGCCAACGACAATCTCTTTCGCATGGCGCTCGCTTGTTTCGAAGCTGCTTCGGAAACGCCTAATGATCTGGAGGCGGTGCTGCGTTACTTTGAAGTGTGGCTGTTGAAGCTCGAGGGGTTTCTGCCAGACTTGCGTAGCTGTGCGGGGTGTCAGAAGACGTTTGGTGTTGATGAAGTGGTTTACCTCGGTTCGGATTTGTCGCTTCGCTGCGTGCCGTGTAGCCAGAGTCGTGGGAAGGCGATTTCGAAGCGATTACGAATACATTTGCAGTCAACGGAGAAACTCTCGCCGGCGAAGTTTGCGGAAGACGCTAGAGAAGTGTCGAGCGACACGAAGAAAGAGATGGCCGAGTTGACGTTTCAGATCATTGGCCGGGTGTTAGAACGAATACCAAGGATTCGGCCGGGTGGCTAGTTATAGACAGGATTTACAAGATTCACGTGATGAACATGATTTTATCCTGCTTATCCTGGAGATCTTGTAAATCCTGTCCAAAAATCGCGTGCTAAAGAAGAACTTTAAGTTAAAGGGTTTTCTCATACCGCGCTACATCATCGGCGCGATAACGCCGTACATCGTGCTGTCGTTGCTGCTGCTGACTGCGGTGCTGTTCACCCAACAGGCCGCGCGTCTCGCAGAGCTCATCATCTACGTTGATCTTCCGTTGTCGGTACTCGGCGGGATCGGCGCTGCATTGTTACCGGGCGTGCTGATCTTCTCCATTCCACTCGCCACACTCGCAGGCATAATCGTTGGCTTCTCGCGAATGGGAAGTGACAGCGAGATCGTCGCCATGCGCGCCGCCGGTGTCGGTTCATGGACCATGATCTGGCCCGCGCTTTTGATCGGCCTGCTGTTGACCGGCGCCGCAGCTTACCTGCATCTGAAAGAAGCGCCCGAAGCTGCACGCGACGTTGAGCGCATCGCTCTTCAAGGTGCACTCGCAAAACTCGACTCACCCGTCGAGCCGCGAACGTTCAGCACTTTACCGAACTACGTGATCTACGTCCGCGACGGCGACAAACAAAAAGGCACATGGGGTCGCGTTTTCATCTTCGGGCAGCGCTCGAACCACACGACGGAGGTTTTCACCGCTCGTTCCGGACGCATCGACTCGTCAGGAGATCAGTCGGAACTCGTTTTGAGCGACGTACTCTCAACTAAATTTCCGAATTCGAATGATGACGACAGCGACCAACCTGCCGATCCACCGCCTCAAAATCCAATCGGCCTTAACAATGGACAGAAGTCTTACGTCGTCGAGCGCTCCGATCAGTTAAGGTTTTCGATTAACACCGGGCGCGCCGACATCATGCAGCGCTTGAACCAGCGAGACCCGAACGCGGACTCAATGGACTGGGGCGAACTGCGTGAACGAGCCGCGTCGAGCTCGCCGAACGAACGAAACGAGGCTGTCAGAATTCTCAATCGCAGAGTGGCGCTCTCCGTGTCTCCTTTTTTCTTCGCGCTACTCGCAGCAGCGCTCGGATTACGGATCCGACGCGGTGGTCGCAGCGTTGGTGTTTTGCTGACACTGATCGTCGTCATAATTTACTACCTGATCTCGTTGCTCGGAGAATCACTCGCGCGCGTCGGCACCGTCTCGCCTTACGTTGGACCATGGCTGGCAACAGTTTTCCTCGTCAGTCTGAGCTTCTTGTTTCTGTTTCTCAATCGCATTCCACTGGTGTCGAGAATCTCAATCTCGAAATCGAAGGAGACCGGCACTACGACGAGGCCACGTCAAACAACGCAGCGTCATTTTTCGCTGTTCGCTTTTCCGAACCTGATGGACGCGACACTGCTTCGCTCACTCGTGGTGAGTTTTGTCGTCTGCTTCATTGCGCTTGCGGCGATCTTCAACATCTTCACGTTGTTTGAGCTGTGGCGATTCATTGCAGTGACGAACGCCGGCGCGGGTCTGGTCGCGAGGTACCTGCTTTTCCTGATGCCGCTGATCATGGTGGAACTTTTTCCCGCGACGATGCTGATCTCCGTGCTCGTCACTTATGCGTTGCTAGCGAAACGGCAGGAGGCGATCGCGTGGTGGGCATCGGGTCAAAGCGTTTACCGCCTGATGTTGCCGGGCTTCTGCTTCGCGCTTGCGGTGGCATTCGGATCGTGGATGGTCCAGGAACGCGTCATGCCCGGCACTAACTTAAAGCAGGACGCGCTGCGCGCGCGGATTCGCGGTGGTGAAGCACGCGCAACCACGCGCACTGGACGGCAATGGCTCGCATCAACGGATACACGACGCTTCTACTCGTACGAGTTCGGCGAGGATGGGCGACTGATCGAACCGACGATCTACGAGCTGGATGCTGATGCCGTACACCTGTCGCAGGTAGTTAGTGGAAAGAGCGGCACGTGGTCCGATCCGAGTCATCTCAAAGTGGACGATGCGGAAACGCTCGCGCTGAAGGGCATGGAAGTCGAGCGTCGGACAGATGTTGAGATCACTTTCGCGGGTGTTGAGTCGCCTCAGATTTTCAAACCAACCATCGATAAACCGTCGCAGCTCAGCGCGCAAGATCTACGAGGCTACGTGAATGCCGCGAAGCAACGTGGCACAGACGTCTCCGCACTCGCAGTCGCGCTGCAGAGAAAATATGCGGGGCCATTCGGGATCGTCATCATGGCGTTCATCGGTATGCCGCTGGCTGTGTCGTTTGGAAGGAAGGGAACTGTGATCGCGTTGTGTGCGGCGGTGGTGGTGGGTATTGCTTACTGGGCGGTGGGCGGTGGGTTTCAGCAACTCGGAAGTCACGGGCTGCTGCGTCCGTCGGTCGCCGGTTGGTCGCCGCTGCTGATCTTCGCCGCGGCCGGAACGTACTTCCTCTCACGCGTCCGAACGTGAGGTTGGTTTCACGCAAAGGCGCAAAGATACTTTTAAAATTCTTCTTTGCGGCTCTGCGTCCTCTTTGCGCCTTTGCGTGAAACTGCTTTACGTTCCGGTTTCCCAGCTCGAGATGTACTCGAGTTGTTCCGCCGTCAAGGTATCGATCGAGATACCGAGCGCGCGCAGCTTGAGGCTCGCGATCTCAGTATCGACTTCTGCCGGCAACAGGTGAACGCCCGGCTCGAGCATGCCTTTCTTCTTCACGAGGTACTCGACGGACAGCGCCTGGTTCGCGAAGCTCATGTCCATCACGCTGGCCGGATGTCCCTCCGCAGCAGCGAGATTGATCAAGCGCCCTTCACCAAGCACGATAATCCGATGTCCATTCGATTGAATCTTGTACTCCTCGACAAACGGACGCATCGTCACCGGATCTGCCGCCATCTCGCGCAGCGCCACGAGATTGAGCTCGAGATCGAAGTGACCGCTGTTACAAACGATCGCGCCATCCTTCATTTTCGAGAAGTGCTCACCATCGATCACGTGCCGGTTGCCGGTCACAGTCACGAAGATGTCGCCGATCGAAGCCGCTTCGCCGATCGGCATCACGCGAAATCCGTCCATCACCGCTTCGACCGCTTTGATCGGATCGACTTCGGTAACGACGATATTCGCTCCCATGCCGCGGCCACGCAGCGCAACGCCCTTGCCGCACCAGCCATAACCAACAACTACGAGCGTGCGTCCGGCGAGCAGAATGTTGGTCGCGCGAATGATGCCGTCAAGCGTCGACTGGCCCGTGCCGTAACGATTGTCGAAGAAATGTTTCGTCTGCGCGTTGTTAACGGCGATGGAAGGGAAGGGCAACACACCCGCCGTCTCCATTGCCTTGAGACGCTGAATACCGGTGGTTGTCTCTTCAGTTGAACCGATGATCTCTTTGATCTGGTTGGCACGCTCTTTCAGCAGCGTTGCCACGACGTCTGAGCCGTCGTCGATGATGATGTCGGGATGCGTATCAAGCGCAGTCCTAACGTGACGATTGTACGTATCGGTCGATTCACCTTTGATTGCGTAAACCGGAATGCCCCAATCATTCACGAGGGCAGCCGCGACGTCATCCTGCGTTGAAAGCGGATTCGAAGCGATCAGCACCGCTTCGGCGCCCCCAGCTTGCAGTGCGCGCGCGAGATTCGCGGTTTCGGTAGTGATGTGTGCGCAGGCAACAAGCTTCACTCCACTCAGCGGCTTCTCTTCCGCAAATCGCTCGCGGATCAGACGCAACACGGGCATCTCACGTTCAGCCCATTCAATACGCTGCTTGCCGTGTTTCGACAAGTTAATGTCTTTCACGTCGAACTCGACGGAAGGTGCAGAATTCATATTCGATTATTCCTTTGGTTGAATTATTAATGTCACTAGATGCCGGCGCTCGCGCGAAGAGCTTCAGCCTTGTCTGTCTGTTCCCAGGTAAAGCCTTCCTCGTTGCGTCCGAAATGACCGTAGGCCGCGGTGGCCTTATATATAGGCCGGCGCAGATTCAAACTCTCGATAATTCCTCGCGGCGTCAGTACAAAATGATCGCGCACGAGCTTCGACAGCGCTGACTCGCTTATACGGCCGGTGCCTTCTGTATTCACGAACACCGAAACCGGATCCGCAACGCCGATCGCGTAGGCGAGTTGGACGGTGCAACGATCGGCAAGTCCAGCGGCAACAATATTCTTCGCGACATACCGCGCCATGTACGCTGCCGAGCGGTCGACCTTCGTCGGATCTTTTCCTGAGAAAGCGCCGCCGCCGTGTGGCGCGTAACCACCGTAGGTATCGACAATGATCTTTCGGCCGGTAACGCCGGCATCGCCCTGCGGTCCGCCGGTGACGAAACGTCCGGTCGGGTTAATGTGATACTTCGTGTCTTTGTCGAGCAACTCGCTCGAGACTGTGTGCTTGATGACCTTATCCAGGATCTCCGCGCGCAACTGTTCGTTGCTGACGTCATCCGCGTGTTGCGAAGAAATAACTACAGCCTCGAGTCGAAACGGCCGCCCGTCACGATATTCAACTGTTACTTGAGATTTTCCGTCAGGACGAAGGTAGGGAAGCTCACCTGACTTGCGTACTTCCGAAAGACGACGCGCGAGCAGGTGGGCCAACTGAATGGGCAACGGCATCAGCTCGGGCGTTTCATTACACGCATAACCAAACATCAACCCCTGATCGCCTGCGCCACCAGTATCGACGCCCATCGCGATGTCCGGCGACTGCCGATCGAGTGCTGACAAGACCGCACACGTGTCAGCGTCAAAACCGTATTTTGCTCTTGTGTAACCGATCTCACGAATCGTTTCGCGCGCGACTTTCGAATAGTCGATCACAGCGTTGGTAGTGATCTCGCCGGCTACAAAAACGAGGCCGGTCGTGACGAGGGTTTCGCAGGCTACGCGCGCCTTCGGGTCGACGCTTAGGGCGGCGTCCAGAACTGCGTCGGAGATTTGATCGGAGATTTTGTCGGGATGACCTTCGGTGACGGATTCAGAAGTAAAAAGATAACCGGATTCGCTAGTCAAAACAGCTCCTTTGTTTGTACACAGACTTGCATTCAGTGCAGAAAAAGACCGCGTACTTTAGCAGTCTGAGTTTCGCAGTGTCAAGTTTGCGGCGGTTAGTGTGTCTCAAATGAGAACGTCCACCAGCCTGTTTACCTCGCAGAAATTTGTTCGACGAAACAGTACCGACGGACATCTAACAATAACGTATAAATCTCGTGGCCAATAACCGTCGAAGGCCTCTCTCCCGATCTTTGACGACTCATTAACCTCATTCTCAGAAACAATGTTTTATGTCACACCCACAATCAAGTCTTCTCGAAGTTACACGAGCGATTTTCAACTGCGCACGGGGTTCGGAATTCCGTTTTGGTGAGGACACCGCGGTGGTCGCAGTCCAGCATATGCTGCTTCAGACTGTCGATCTTTTTAAGACTACCGCACGGATGGGTCTCAACCTGAAGAATGTATTTGCACTCGGCAAAGTTTATTCAAACAGTGAGCCGGTAATCCAAACTCTGCGCCGCATGGGAATCACTGTAATCGACAGCACCACGCCCGAACCTGGCGATTTTCTCCGCTACTTTCAACGCGATGTGAAAAGACTCTGGCAAGTCGCGCTGGAGACTCTACGCGACCGCAATATCAAACGCATCCTGGTACTCGATGATGGAGGAGTTTGCATCACGAGCGCGCCGTCTGAAGTTTTGCAGCGTTACGATTTGTGCGGCGTCGAACAGACTTCCCTCGGGATGTTTCTCTTTGAAGAGAAGCCGCCACCGTTTGCAGTGATGTCATGGGCGCGAGCAGCAGTGAAGTTGGAAATCGGTGGTCCAATCTTCTCTCAGTGGTTTATCGATCGTTTGCATACGGAATTCCTTCGCGGCGGAACTCTTCAAGGCGAACAACTCGGGGTGATCGGAATGGGAAGCATTGGCCGGGCCGTCGCCAATTTGGTGGTGAGGCAAGGTAATGAAGTCTTTTACTACGATCCGAATCCGGATCTGTATCTTCCTTCGTCCCTGAGCGACAGTATCACGCGGGTGGAGTCAGTCGCAGATCTACTGATGAACTGTGACTACGTTCTGGGGTGTTCCGGGCGAAACCCATTCAAAGACAAGTGGCCGCTCAAGCACAGACCCGGCATAAAATTGCTGAGCGCGTCGAGCGGTGACCAGGAGTTTGGTTCGATCATCCGAGATTTAAAACAGAAACCAGATTTCAGGATTGCACCGGACACCTGGAACATAATTTCCGAACATGGACCATGCGGACCGGTCCATATCGCTTATCTCGGATATCCGTATACGTTCGTGTCGCGAGATATCGAAGCAGCTCCGACACAGATCGTACAATTCGATACCGGTGGATTGCTGATGGGTTTGGTCCAGGCGCGATTTTTCCTTGACCTGTGTGAAGCCGGTCGCGAGCAGAATCGAGGCATTCATCGCTTGTCACCTCAAGCGCAACGTTTTGTTTATCGGAAGTGGGTTCGCGCGATGAAGGATCGAATGATCGATATCACGGAACTCTTTGGACCCGATCTCGACACGCTAAGCTCAGCTCAGCATGAAGATTGGTTTGTGGCGAGCACGGAGCCTCATCCGAGTTTGAATTACAAACCGGTGCAGGAGCTCGAGGAGATGATGGATCAGTTTATCCGGATGGAATGGTTTGTGCGGGGTCAAGACTGAGGCTGAAGCGGATCTCAGTACCCTTGGAGATCGTCGACTCTATTTCGATTGAACCGCCCGCAGCATGTGCTCGTTCCTGCATGCTGATGAGACCGAGAGTCGCAGCGCGTGGCGCGCGTTTTTGAAGACTCTCCAGATCGAAACCGATACCGTCGTCCTTTATCGATAAGAGCAAAACATTTCCGTCTTTCACAAGCTGCAACACTATGTGGCTAGCCTGAGCGTGACGCACGATGTTGGTCAGGGCTTCCTGCGCGATCCGGAAACATGCCGTTTCGAGGTCGCGTGAGAAGCGTTCATTCTGATCGGGCAATTCGATTGTTATCTCCACTTCCAGACCGGTGCGCTGTGTATAGCGATCGACGTACCAGCACAAAGCTGTAGCCAGACCGAAATCATCGAGCACCGGAGGGCGCAGATCGATCGAGAGATCGCGTACCAAGCGGAGTGCTTCGTCAACAGCTTCGATGTTGTCTTTGACGTAGGAATTCCTTTCGGCAGTCTCGAGAACCTGCTGCACACTGTAGAGGTTCATCTTGATCGCAGTCAGGATCTGTCCTATCTGATCGTGCAACTCACGCGCGATTCGGCGTCGCTCATCCTCCTGAGCCTCGATTAGCTGCCGCGAAAAGATTTGCAGTGCGTCCTGCGCCAGTTTGCGTTCCGTGATATCACGAGCTGTGCCTTGAACGCCGACCATCACGCCGTTTTCGTAGATCGCGCGGCTACGAACTTCAACGGGTACACGGCGGCCGTCCTTTGCTATCACGTCGACTTCGAAAGCTGTTTCACCTTGTTCGGCCAGTCTTGCATAAAAACTCTTGCGCACATACCGGACGTGCTCCGGGGCGACAAACTCGATAAAGTTGCGACCGACGATCTCTTCACGTTTGTAGCCTGACAGTGCTTCGGTAGCGCGGTTCACCCTGATGTAATTTCCATCGAGATCGTGAACGTAGACGGCGTCCCTCGCGTTCTCAAACAACTCGCGATAACGTTCTTCACTCTCGCGCAGCGCCACCTCTGCGCGATTGCGCTCGGCGATGCGCTCCTCGAGTTCCGCCACGTAGTGCTGGCTTTGTTCAAACAGCTTCGCATTTTGAATTGCACTGGCAGCGCGCGGAGCGAGTGCCTCAGCGAGACGCACGTGCTCGGTCCGAAAGAAAAACGGTTCTGCCTTGTCCAATGAATAAAGACCAATGACGTTGCCGGAAACAACCAGCGGCACGCCGAGCCAGTTGCGAACGTGGCCCGCGCCGTTAACCCACTGCCATCCGGGTTCTCGGTGCGTATCCGCAACGACCACTGTCTGTTTAGTCAAACAAATGCGCTGCAAGAGGGGATTCGTCTTTGTGTCGAACGCGATGAAACGAGATGTCTCGACATCCTGAAATGCTTCATAACGCCGGAGCGCGCTGACAACGAATTGCGAGTCTCCACTGCGCAACATCACGTTTGCGCTGTCGAAAGGAACTAATTGACTGAGAAAATCGAGCAGCGTTTCGACAACTCGCTCGAGACTGAGGTCCTCGGTAAGGGCAATGTTGGCGTCGCGCAGAATTTCAGTTTCCTGGCGGATGACCTGCTCGTGAGCCAGTAATTCTGCTAATTGAGATGCCTCAGTCTTCATAAGAACGACGATGCGTTCCGATGCCGAGTGTCAACGCACAGTAATATTAAGATTTCAGTTGACTGAATAAACGTGAGGCTTACGCCGGTACGTCATACTTAAACGGACCAGGTCGAAACGTGGGTGGAGATCTACTGGAACCGCAATGTCAGTTCAACTAAGCCGCCGAGATTCTAGCACGGCCAGAGAAATAATTTGATCGGCGTGCTGGCCGCCGAACTGTTGCCCGACTTGTCTACAGCCCGAATCGTAAAATAATTGTCGCCAAAGGCAGTACCGTAAACGAAATCAATATCGACGCCGGACGATACGGGCAACGGGCTGAGCACGCCGTTGACGTAGATTTCATATTCGATATTGCTCTGAGAATCCTGATTGTCGGTGGATTCAGTCCAGCCTAGCCAAATCTCCGCACAGCTATCATCCTGCACAAGATGCACATTGGTCGGAACCGTCGGCGGT
This sequence comes from Pyrinomonadaceae bacterium, assembly GCA_036522475.1. GTDB lineage: Bacteria > Acidobacteriota > Blastocatellia > Pyrinomonadales > Pyrinomonadaceae > PSRF01. The sequence goes on from DATDFT010000080.1 coordinate 10,210, forward strand.
ATGGTGTCGCTGCTCGGCGGTGTAGCTGTGTTGATGACATTACTCGTTGCGGTGTTTCCGCCTGACAAATCTGAAGCAGTGACGCTGAACGAGTACGCTGTACCGGGTTGTAGATGGCGAACGGTGGCCGACGTTTGGCTGAGCCAGTTTACGTTCTGAGTGGCTGGTACGCCGTTTACGTTCACGCCGTAGTTACAGCAGTTACTCGGAATCGTGTCCTTTGACATGGTCCAGGTTAGCTGCACTTCAGAAGGACCAAGCACTGACGCTTGAAGTACTGGACCTGTCGGTGGAGTTGTGTCCGCGAGAGTATGCGCGCTAACGATATTACTGTCCGCCGATTTATTACCGCTGTCGTCAATGGCATAGACTGAAAAAGTGTAGTTGCTATCACTCGCCAGGTACTTGGCAGTGTAACTCGTTTGTGACTGACTGACTGTCGCCAGCGAGTTATATGCAGAGTTGTTCAGGTTGGTGATCCGAACTCTGTAAGAGAACTTTCCGGAGTTGTCGGTTGACGGCTGCCACGAAAGGCTGATAGTCCAGTCACTCACTGCTGTGACCTTGAGATTGGCCGGCGTTGTCGGAGCAGAGCGGTCGCCCTTGCCTGCTGAAGCCGCAGGTCCACTAAAGAGCAGTACCAATGTGATTGCAAATGCTGACGTAAAGATGATGAGACGTGAGACGTGTCGTGTAGTCATGATGGGCCTCCTTCTTATTTCAGACAAGCGCCATGAAGAGTTCATCGTCACCATTCGAACAGAGCGGTTCGTTACCCACGCTGGACGATGAAAATTTCTACAACGTACGAGGGAAAGGGAAGCGTAAGACTACCAGAATTATGGGCGGTTATCCATTATTTTGGGCATGTAAGTTCGTTGAGATTTTGTGACGAAACGTTGGGCCAACATCGCTCACTCACGCTCCGCGTTCTTGTATTTAACCAGGGGCGACGCATTCCGCCGCGCTTCACGCTTGCCACTGGCTTTCATATTCCGCGCCGTTGGCGCTGGTGTTAGGAGCCATAAACATCTTGCTCCTCCTCAGCAACGTCGATAGCACGTCACGTTGGACCACCTGCCGCTTCGCTCGCCGCACATCATCGTCACGACATAGATCGATTTTCGAAATTTTTTGTCTTAACCAACATCGCGATCACGCCTTCTTGTCCACAGAATTGTTTAGGCGATCTATAAAAATGTACACGCATGTAGATGAAGAAAAATGATCGCAGCGAGGCAATTCCAAATTCATGAATAAATCTTTAGAGGCATGGATTGAGATGTTCAAGAGAGAAAGATAAACGTGTTAAGAAAGCCGTTTCAAAACTCATTTTACTACGATGGAATGGTGGTTGCTTCAGAGAAATCCGTGAACTACATGTCCCTGCTGGGGGTCAGGTTGTACTCACATGTGCGAGTCACCACAGTCTGACTCATTCGTTGTGGAGGTAGTTAGATGTTGGAAATTTAGATCGCTGCAGTGACTAAACACATCGGTCAATTCTCCCCGGATCCGATCGAATTACTCAAACGTTTTTGCAAAGGAGAAGCATATGCTCAATAGAATGGCGCGGGCTTTGGTATGCCTTACGATAATGATCAGCGCCACAGGTTATTGTTTTGCTCAAGCGACAGGGAATATCAAAGGCGCAGTAGCCGATCCCAATGGTGGCCTGGTGGCTGGCGCTACGGTGGAGGCCGTCAATGCACAGACCGGTGAGAAGCGAAGTACCACGACGACTGATGCCGGTACTTACAGCATCACCAACCTTCCCGTAGGTATTTATACGTTAACTGCCACTGCTACAGGTTTCGGCCCAGGCACTGCTAAAGACGTTCAGGTTTCGGTGTCATTCACTACTGAAGCAAACATCGCGCTGCCTGTCGGCGGAGCGTCTGCTACCGTAGTCGTTACCACCGGCACCGATGTCTCAACACAACTCAACACCAACGACCAGCAACTCTCAACCTTGATCGACAACAAGAAGATCATGGATCTCCCGTTGCTCAGTCGTGACCCTAACGGTCTGATCTTACTTGCGCCCGGCGTGACTCAAACTCAAACGAGTCTTGGCGGTTTCAGCGTCAACGGCCAGCGCGAACGCAACAACAATTTTTTGGTTGATGGAATCGATAACAATGACGCGGACGTCCCGGGCATCGCCGGCGGCGCCGCAACACCTAATATTGATGCGACTCAGGAATTCCGTGTTCTGACCAGCAACTTCAACGCGGAATTTGGACGTAACACCGGCGCGATCATCAACGTGGCAACGAAGAATGGCACGAATGATTTCCACGGCGGCGCGTACATGTACTACCGCTCGCAGAGATTCGCAGCTCGCAATTTCTTTGACGCCGAGAAGCAACCGCTTCAGCGCAAGCAATTTGGTGGCTCCATCGGTGGACCGATCTTTAAGGACAGAGCGTTCTTCTTCTTCAACTATGAAGGTGACCGCTCGCTGAGCTCGACCACCGAGAATCGTATTGTCCCATCCGCGCAGGCACGTCTCGGCATTTTCCCGAACACTCCGTTCGGTACACTCAACATAACGCAAAACGGAGCGAACAATCGCAGCGCGCAGGGTATCTGCGATTTGTTTGGAGCTGACGCCTCCACCTGTGTGCCCGGAGGTAACCTTGCAATAAACCCCGGCCTGCAACAGTTCCTTAACCTTTATCCGCTTGGGAACGTCCCGGGGCAGGGAACACTTCCTGGCGTTTTCGACCTGTTCAGGTTCTCAGCTCCGAACCGGTTCGAAGTCAACACAACCGCATCACGTATTGACTGGAAGCTGACTGAAAAGCATAGCCTGACCGGAAGCTTCAACACGAGCAGTGGTGAGTTCGATTTCATCCCGGAAACATTTCCAGGTTTGGGAGACTCGGCCCGCACTCCGCAAAAGAGCTATGTGCTTAGCTTGAATCTTACGTCAAGCTTAACGTCCAACCTGGTGAATGAACTGCGCTTCGGCGGCAATCGTATCGAAGCCATCTTCAATGGCCCAGGCGATGGTGGCGCTGGTCGTGGTCCATACGATGCAATCCTGGCAGCCTTTGCAGCCGGAGGAATCGATAATCACCCTCAAGCGTTCGGCGGCCCGAACGGTGAGCTTGTCAGCCTCGTTGGCGGCACAATCAGCGGCTTCGGTGCGTTTGACAGCCAGTTTCGCTTCACAGGCACGACTGTTCTCGGTGACAACCTGACGTGGGTCAAGGGTAATCACACGTGGCGCGGCGGCTTTGAGCATCGCTGGATCTACTCAAACGGCGCCAGCAACTTTGGTCGCAGCGAAACGATCAGTTTCAACACGTCGCAGTTCGGTGTGTCGTTCCTCCAGGATAATCAGGGAAACCCCATACCGACGACTGGCGTTGGCGGTCAGTTACAGAATTTCGCCAGCCTGTTGTACGGATTCTTTGGTTCACAAAGTCAATCGCAGTTCTTTAACAAAGACTCCGTAAGAGTAGACCAGGATTATCGTGGTTACCGCGTACGCGAATCCGGAATCTATTTCCAGGATACCTGGCGACTCAGACCAAACTTCACGCTGAATTACGGCTTACGCTGGGACTACAACGGTGTTCCGTACGAAGTAAACGGCCAGATGTCTACCCTCGTGAACCAGAATCCCAGCGGAACGCAACCGGCCGGCGGATTCGAATTCCAGGAGGTGGGGAAAAACTCAGCAAACCCGAATCAGAGCCTGTGGCTACCCGATCGTAACAACTTCGCACCACGCTTCGGCTTCAATTACAGTCCGGCCTGGAACAGCGGCTGGATCTCGAAGCTAACCGGTGGTCCAACGAAGATGTCTATCCGCGGCGGATTCGGCGTTTTCTACGATCGCGTGTTTACTAACCTGTTCAGCAACTCGAGTGCGAATCCTCCGTTCCAAAGAGATTTTTCATTCTTCTTTGATTTTCTCGGAGCGAATGGATTCACCGGCGGCGACTTTGACGAAAGTCCGCTTCTCGTGAACGGCCGTCTACCACGTGTTCCGACACAGGTGACCAGTCCGTTTGCATTCAATAACGACGAACTTGCGCCGGTCATTTTCGCGCTACCTGGTAACAACATATTCCAGTCGAAATTTGCGACACCTTATACGGAGAGCTGGAACTTCGGAATCCAACGCGAGTTGGGCCATCTCTTCCTGTTTGAAGCGGACTATGTTGGGTCGCATGGTGTCGACCAGCTTCGTACCATCAGTGGGGCGCTGCCAAGCGTAGCGCGCGTGAATGCGATTCGCAATTTGACTCGACAGATCAGTGTAACCAGTACGCGGGCCAATTTCTTGAACGGCGTGCTGAACACTGCCTTCAATCCGATCTTCTTGAATGTGGCTCTTGGACAGTCAACTTTCAATTCATTGCAAGTGAGACTGACCAAAACACTAACCAACAAGGAATGGGGTACGGGACAGATTCAAGCTGTCTATGCGTGGAGCCATTCAATTGATGACTCTGCGGACAGCCTGGTACCAGGTAGTGGACCGGATGGCACCAGTGAACGTTCGTTGCCACGTGACTCGTCCGGTTTTGCCGGCGGATTCAGCGCACCTGAAAGAGGTAACTCCGGTTTCGATGTCCGTCAAAGATTGGTCGTCAACTTCATTTACGATCTGCCGTTCCGGTTCAGCAACAGGAACCTCGACCGGTTCCTGGGTAACTGGACCATGTCCGGCATCGTTCAATCACAAACGGGAACGCCGTACAGCATTTTCGGCAACATCGATAGCGCTGGAACCGGTCTGGGCCAACGTGCTGATTTCGCACCGTCAGGCCAGGGCCTTTCTGATCTTTCAGCGGCCACAACCGATCCGCGCACGTACACTGGTCCGGCAAGAAGTCTCTTCAGAAACCCTTGCCCGGCAAACCGTACCAACATAAGCCCGACGCAATGCGGCCCTGCCGTAGGCCCGGCAGTAGGAAGACAAGGCACGGTTGGACGTAACCACTTCTATGGACCGGCGTTCAACAAGGTCGACTTCTCCGTTATCAAGCGATTCCCGATAACTGAGAACACTCGCTTTACGATTCGCGCCGACTTCTTCAATATCTTCAACACCGTAAACTTCGGCTTGCCAAACAACGACATCAACAGCTCTCTGTTTGGCCAGTCGACAACGGCTGGAGCTCCGCGAATCATCCAGTTTGCCGGAAGATTTGATTTCTAACTCACGGCCTTTCCCGTGAACATTCCTGGGCGTTGCCTCACCGGAGGTAACGCCCAACTTTTCAATAACAGACAAATCATGAAATCAATGGCTCTACAAAGACTGATTCTGTTTAGTGGTTTGTTGCTGGCCGTCGTTAACACTGCGGCGCCAAACTGTCTCTCACAAGAAACAAAGAAACTCACAGCGGAGGAAGTAATCGCATCGCACCTCGACTCGATCGGGACAGCGGAAGCGCGCTCGGCTTTTAAGAGTTTAGTCGCTCAAGGAGCAGTGACGGTCAACGTCAGGATCGGAGGCACTGGCCACGGAAACGGGGGAGCGGTAATGGCTTCGCAAGGCCCGATGAGTTTAATCGGTCTCATCTTCGGACAACAGGAATATGCGAACGAGAAGATGGCGTTCAATGGACAAAAGCTCACGCTGGGAGAGTATCGCCCCGGAGTGCGCACGCGCTTCGGAAATTTTCTGCTCACTCACGATGTCGTTTTGCGGGAAGGATTGCTCGGGGGCACGCTTTCAACTGCCTGGCCTTTCTATGATACGAACGGGTCGAAAGGAAAGGTACGGTATTTAGGAACAAAGAATCTTAACGATCGCAAAGCTTACATTCTCAGTTACGAACCACGGAGTGGCGGCAACCTCGATATCAAACTCTACTTCGACGCCGAGACGTTTCAGCACGTTCGCACCGAATATCAACAGGAGTTTGCCGCACCTTCAGTAACACGCCCGGACAAGGCAGCGAGACAAAAGGGAACTCGATTTAAACTGACTGAGGACTTTTCAGACTTCCGCCGCGAAGCCAACCTGGTTCTGCCGCACAACTACAAGATCCAGCTCACGATTGATACGGAAAGCGATCCGCTGCTACAGGATTGGGTTGTGACTTTGAGTCAGTTCCTCTTTAACAAAACACTCGACGCAAAACAGTTCGACCTTACCGCTCAGTAGCATCTGTGGCTTAAACAGTCCTCATTGACATCTCGGTTTTCGAGGTGTATATGCTTGCCAGGCTATAACAATCCCACAGGTTATTCTTCGGTTTCGCACCCATGACCTGAGCTAGTCCGAACAAGGAGGTTATTCCATTGAAACGCAAATTAAATTTTAGACCAGCGGTTTGGATTGTCGTCCCCGCGATCGCAGCACTGAGCCTCAGCGGAGGCGTCGGTGCGGTTCAAGGCGACAAAAAGTTCCGGATGTATGACGACTGTGAACCCACTTCATTCAATGCGGTACTCGGCGCCGGCGCGTGCGTCGGCAACGGACACACGACCTTTGATGAGTTCATCGCAGAACTGGCGGCGACCCAGGATGCGCACAAATGGCGCAACCAACCAGTTCAAGCGCAACTCAATATTGGACGACCCACGATTATTGAAAATCGTGGCGGTGAAGATCACACCTTCACTGAGGTAGCAGAGTTTGGTGGTGGTTTTGTTGACGCTCTCAATGGCATTTCCGGTAATCCGGTGCCGGCGCCTGAGTGCCTGAATTTCGGGTCAATAGTTATTATTCATCCGGGTGGCGTGGAACAAGGACCAACGGCCGGAAGCTCCGATCTGCCGGTCGGCTCCCATCGATTTCAATGCTGCATCCATCCGTGGATGCGCACGGTGATCGACGTTACTGATAACAAGACCCAAGGTGGACCACCCGCAGATGCGTCCGCCGGGCATCATCACTGAAACAGTTGGTTACTGATTCCTTAGCAAAGACGTGCAGCCTCCAGATTGCACGTCTTTGCTTTTCGAATAGGACCGTCGCCTAAAAATTGTGCTGCACGAAATTCAGCGCCGCTGCAACGTTAATCAACCCTGCACCCGTTGCCAGGTCTGGGCCAACGCCAGCCGGACTATTAAATCGCGGATTGCAGTGTCCCGTTACCACGTCGATCGCAGTCGTCGTCAACGCTTGAATCACTTGTGGCGGCGTCAAATTCGGTTTGGCGCCAATCAACACTGCCGCAGCACCTGCGAGTTGCGGTGCGGCAGCCGACGTTCCCGAGAACAATGCCCAACCATCATTACCGGTCGTGCCGTCTGTAGTCGGATCGTCAGGCAGATCCGGATGACTCTCATCCTTATCGATCATGCAGCCGGGCGGGATCGGCAACATCAGGTATTGAGCACGCGGCAGCATGCCTACCAAGCCGGATACTGTCGGAACATTGACTCCGTCGAACCAGGGGCTTTTGTATCCGCTGGAATAGTTCGAAGCCGTGAGACTCCCGCTCGGAGTCACAAACACTCCCCCTGCGGCAAGCACGCCTGGAACTTGCGGCTCGACTGAAAACTGACCATTACCCGCCGAGAAGATAACCAGGATGTTTTGGGCAATCGCGTCCTTGATCTCGGCCGCAAACGCAAGGTCAGAAGCGTCCGGCGAACCAGCGGGAGGGAATGGACCATCTCCGCCCCATGAGTTCGTAATGATTCTGGGGTTAAGCTCCTTCGCTTTCAGGAAGGCGGCCACCGCGCCCACAAGATCTCCTGAGTCGTTGCTTGCTCGAATCGCTTGCAGCACACATTCCGGCGCCACCGCGAAAATATTCGCTGACTCGCCTGACCCGTGTCCGACAGGATCTTTGGAGCGACTAGTTCCCGGCACGACCGTGATTGGTGTTTTGAGGTGATAACCGTGCGCCGTAAAGAACGGATGACGATATTGCCCGGAATCAGGCATAGCAACTAAAACGCCCTTACCGCGTTGGCCCGCTTGATGAGCAGGTTTGGCGTGGAGGAGGAAGGCAACGTCGTCAGGCACGCGCAGATGAAACTTCGAGGTATTCGGCGGAACAGGCGAGGGGAATACCGCATTGAACATGCGCGGCTTTTCCAACACAACGCCATCAATCTTTGTGCTATCTGATTTCGTCCTTGCCACGCCTAAGGCAGCAGGCTGCTTGTCTCCGACGATGTCCACGTGAGTGACATACCGGATGCAGTTCTCCTCGGCATACTGGAGGCGCTCCTTTGTGACTACGCTGCCGCCGGTGAGCTCTTCGTATGCTTGCGGTGGAGCGCTGACTGAAAGACCGAGTTGGCTTTCGGCGAGGATCTCAAAGCCGGTTCCTTCGAGATCACGGCGTACTGTGTCGCGCAGATCCTTCGGCGCGTAGTACGCATCGAGAGGTCCTTCAAGTGAATGTTCCTCATCTTTAAAAACTGACTTGGCGCTTTCGACGGAAATATATCCGACGATCTTTTCTGGCGGTGGATCATCTGACCACGTTTCAAGTGGCAGACCAATTTGCATCATGTGATTGTCCTCCAAACATCAGGGGTAGTAAGAGCGTGGCTTGGGGAGAGTGATGGAAGCCACGTGCGGTTTTAGTTCCGATGGAACCGGCAGTTCTGCCGGCGGTTGTAAATTATCAAGAGAAACTGAGAAGGCATTTTCGATCGCGGCCTTCGTTCCTGACAGCAGTAAACCTTCGATCATCTTCGCGCTCGAGAGCTGGTGTTGTTTTAACCACGACTCGACGTCAGCCTGGTTTGCGCCGGGCGCCCATTTCAAAAACAGCTCGATGTAGTCATTTGCCATAAACACCTCGAAAACACTTGATCCATTTATAGGAGGGGCTACCGCGCGCTTCTATCACGCTTGACGGAGTCTGTCCATGTGTTTTCGAGCCGCCGGTTGCGTGCGTCTTATTTAGAATGTACAGAAGCGCAGAAACATTTCGACAGTTGTAACGGGTAGAGCTCCGCTTTCTGCATCGATTGATGTAATCGACGGTTTCTGCGCTACAAAATCCAACGCAAGAACAAAAGCAGCGCAATAACGAACATGATCCAGAAGAGCCAGCGCCACACTGAGCCGCCACCTTTGCCGCCGAGCGTTGGATCACTGACCGATACCGGCGTGCGTCCGGGCTGATTGATTACCAAACCTGGGCTCGCTCCGGAAGCAGGGTCCCACGCGATGGGCACGCCGTAGGAACCATCGCCGTTATCGCGCACGGGTCCTGTCACGACCGTTCCAGGCGCGCCGCCGACAGAGAATCCGCCGGCTAATCCCGGACCCACATGATTGCCATAGCGATCGCGCGGGATGAACGTGATCGTGCCCTTGCCGCCCGCGAATGAAGTGGTCACGCTCGAGCTTCCGGGATCGATACCGACATCCACATGCAACGACCACCTCAATTCGCGCGTCGCCTTGCAGCCCTCGCCATAAGTCGCCTGGAAATAAAACGTGTAGTTGCCTTCGACGTTGAGGAAAACCTTCAGCGGATGACCGAACACGCCGGCGGGCTCGGGATAACCCGTGCTCGCGATATCGTCGAAAAGATCGAAGTTGTGATTCGTATAGCCGACGACGGCTTTGCTGGTACGCGCTTCGATGGCGGCAAGTGTGGCTTGCCGCGGCGGAATCGTATCGGAGCCGACGACGACAGGCTGACCGAGCCGCTCCCGTGAAAGCACACTGCCCACGCTCGTATCGGGCCGCGTCACCATCACTTTCACTTTCGCATTGGGCGGCAGTCCGCCGGCGAGATATTGCAGACCCACGAGCGGATTGATGTCGTCGCCGGTGTAGTAAGTGCGGCGATCCGGCATCCGTCGCAATGCGGCGCCGCCGCTCGCAACGACATTGACGAAGTAACGTACCGCCGGCCCGCGCGCGGCGAGTTCGCCGCGCTGGCCGGGCCGGAACACGATCACGTTCCACGTGCCGTCGCGCTCGCCGCCTTGCGGCAAAGGCACGCGCAGAAAAGTCCAGGAGTGAGATGACGACTCCGTCACGCCCGCACTTCCCGCATCGACCGTCGCGCCCGAAGGCGTAGTGAGCGCAATGCCGAGCTGCGTCCCCGGCTGGTCCCAACCAACGACGACGGTGATCGTTTCTTCCTCGCAGACGTTGAACGGCAGCGGCGGTGCCTTGTCCTGTCCCGCAGCGAGAACGAATTCTGGGTCGAGCAATACCGTTTCGAAAATATTTCCAAAGGCCAGCGCGAAGAATTTTTTGAGCTTCAAGTCGGTGTCGGCGAGGACGTACTGTCCCTGCTCTTGATTCACGCCTTTGTGATTGGTCGCAAGCGCAGTGAGAAACGTACCGTCGAGACTCGCCGGCGTGCCATAGCCGATGACATCGATGACGATTCCCGCAGGAGACGCGTCGGTGGGATCGGCCATGGGCGGCGTGTTCTGCATGCCGTCGGTGAGGAGCAGGATGTGGCGCGTCTGTGTTCCTGACGAGAGCTGGCCGTAGGCGGTATTGAGTCCGCCGCCGATCGTAGTGGATCCGCTTGCGTGCAGGCCTCCGACAAGGCCGCCGGTGAAAGGCGATGGACCGATCAGCGTGTCTTTGTTCGCGCCCGTCACATTGCTCAACATAAAATCCAGATTCGGCGTTGTGCTGAATGACACGAGCCCGACACGATTGCCCGTTCCTGCCTTCACCAATTGCACAAAGAGCGAGGCCGCGGCTTGTGCTTCCTGGATCTTGGGCTGACCGCTCGTTCCTGGCAGTCCCATGCTGCCGGAGCGATCGAACACGATCATCACATCGCGCGTGAGCACGGGAGGTGACGCGAGATTCTGCTGGATGCTCGCGGTCGGATAGTAGGCGAGGTCGCACATCCCGCCGTTGCTCAACACTCCGACTATACGTCCTGCAGTATCAAAGAGACCCGAGCCCGAGCTGCCGCCCGACACATCGAGATCGACGGTCACGTCATCCGCACTGCTCCCGATCACGGTGGCGAACCCCGGATGCGGAATGGAAAGTTTCTTTACCGCGCCATTCGGATGATGGATGCCGAACACCTGCTCTCCGGGCGAGGGAAGGTCCATGCGCATCGGCGTGGGCGTGATGCCCACCGGCGCTGTCTTGAGCTTGATCACGCAGTAATCGTGTGACGTTCCATCGGCGAAGCGCTGCGCAATCACTTCTTTCACTTTGCACACTTGCGGTTTGTAGTTCACCGGCCGCTTGCCGTTCGAACAATCGACCTGGTAGCCGAAGATGACCGAGCTGCTCTCCGCGTCCTCCACCGGGTCCTGCATGCAATGCCCGGCGGTGACCACGGTGTCAGCATCGATCAACGTGACACTGCAAGTGGAAAGAAAAAATCCGAGCGCGGTGCTGAAATCGACGTGCGCGATCATGCCCACGCTGGGCGCAACCGTGTTGCGTATGTCCGCCGGTGGCTTCACGCAAGCGATGTTCTCCCAGTCCGGCGGCGTGCCGTTGCAGAACCATGCGGTGGCATATTGCGGCTCGAGGTAATCGGCATTCGCGGGATCCAGGAAAGGGTCGCAGTTGGAATAGCTATCAAACACCGCCTGCGCATTGGCGGGGTCTTTTGTATGCCGCTCGCCACGGCCATACTTGTCGAGCTGCACGCCGCCACCTGCGCCGCCGTTTCGGATGTAGCGAACGGTAATGGTCGCGCCGGTGTTGTAGATGTTGATCGGACGGGTCCAGAAATCCGTTCCGTCGGCGGCGGTAAACAGGTCCATCTCGCCCGCACCGTATCCCAAATCGACTTCGAGCCGATTGTTGGCAGGGAAGCTCGCGCCCGTGAAATGCAGCATGATGAGCTTCGTGCCATCGACCGGCGCCGGCGTGTACGCGAAGTTGAGCGTCCAGGTGTCGGGCGGATTGGTCGCAGGGCCGAAGTCAGGGCCGAGCGTTTGTGCGGGCGAGACGTCGAGTACGACGCCGGTGACGTGCGACATGGTGCCTCCGGGCTGTTTTTACGTTATCGAAAGCGCGTCATTAGGCGATGGTCAACGTGTTGACAACGCGTTTGAATTGCTTGCCGATGTGCGCCGCAAATGCAGTGGATGCTGCACTGACACTTCCAATCTCACCACCGCTATTAAAATCGTGGGCGCCATGCAGCGTCATATTTTGCGGTGGTTGTTGTCCCAGGAAAAACAGCGTCATCCAAAGCATTGCCGTGTTCTGCTCATGCGTGCCACAGCTCACTCGCTTGACGCTTGAATAGTTGGCGACATGCTTCTCTTTCTGCATTACTTTGCCTCCCTCGATCTGCCAACGTTCGGCCACGTCTTCCACGTTGTTGAGGCATTCACGAACTAATACATAGGTGAGACTCATACTTAGTGTCCTTTCTTTTTGGTTCCGGTGTAAACCTGTGCATTTCTTCCTCACAAACGGCTTTGCCTCAAAAGTAAGAATCGCACTTGGATCGGGTCAGTACAGGGAGCGATCGCAACCTGGTCCAACGATGAGAGTCAAAAATCATTAAGAATATCGCACGCTGGTCACTGACCAGGTCGCGATCGCTCCCTGTACTGACCCGATCCAAGTGCGATTCTTACTTTTAAGGCAAAGCCGTTTGTGAGGAAGGAATGCACAGGTTTACACCGGAACAAAAAGAAAGGACACTAAGTATGAGTCTCACCTATGTATTAGTTCGTGAATGCCT
>DATDFT010000081.1:0-16946 GCA_036522475.1 Pyrinomonadaceae bacterium
GGATCGAGACTGCCTGGTTGTCCTTTGCCGACCGCGCAGAAGCCGCAATGACGCGTGCAGATGTCGCCGCCGAGCATGAACGTCGCAGTTCGATTGGTCCAACACTCAAAAATGTTCGGACAACGAGCTTCCTGACAAACGGTGTGCAGGTTGAGTCCTTCGATCAACTGCAACACCTGGTTCTGATTCGTGGGGTCGCCCAGTCGAATGCGCAGCCATTCGGGTTTGGGTTGACGTACCTTCTGATTGTTGCTGATTACACGGAGTTCGCGGGCCAATTGACTACCTCAAGGGAGATTTTACAGTCTGGACGTAAATAGGCCAAAGGGGTATAAGCTAAGCCCTCGAAAGGAGACCTGTGATGAAAGCCCTTCTGTTTGCATGTCTGATTTTCTCAGCGTCTGTCGCGAAGGCGGATTTACCGAAACCCCAGCAGCCGCCGCAAAGGGCGGCGAGAGAGGTCCTGCATACGAGCCTCGAGATATCGACCGATCCGAAGGCGTACGAAGCGAAGTTACAAATTTCAGAGTCTTCGTTGAAGGAACTTCGCGCTGCGCTCGACGGCGCGCCCGGCAATGGTTCGATTGTGGGTGGCATTTCGATCAGCCCGACGCGAACGATCGTGGCCGGACTGCTGATGTTTATGGCCGTCTCGATTGCCGGAATCCTGCTGGCGCGTTCCACCTCTTTTGGCCGCACTCAGAAGACGGTGGGGGCATTGGTGCTCGTGGCAGTCTTGATTGGAGTCGCGGCGATTATCACGCGCGGCAACGCTGGGCCGCCGGGATCGTATCGCTGGAGAAACCTGCCGCAGGCGCTGGCTGAAGGTAAACCGACGTTTGGTGGAGTCGATATCGAGATCGTTCCGGACGCGGATTCGGGTGCACACATTCGCCTCGTGATGCCGTTGAAGAAACAATGAGCGCAGTAACAGTAAGTCAGGCCGCGGATTACGCGGAAAAAAATCCGGATTTCATTCCGTGTTATTCGCGGCGAGCCTTTTTCTCTGTGGGGGTCGTGTCGATCCTTGCGGCGGCAGCGTTTGCGAGTTGGTTGCCGCTGCAAGTGTCGATCGTCACGCTGTTTCTGTTTGCCGGGCCGCATAACTGGTTTGAGTTGCGTTACCTTCTGATGCGACTGCCAGTTCGTTTTGGAAGGTCGCGCAACTTCTTCGTCACCGCGTTTGCAGGGCTGGCTCTGCTGACTGTCGCGTACGTTTCCCTTCCGTTTGTTTACAACGCTCGGCTGTGGAGCGACGACGCGTGGTCCATGATCATCGCCGGCTGGAACACTGCTTTGCTGTTCTGGCTAGGTTTGCTGGTTTGGCTGCGCAGCAGGCAGAAGCGCAAAGCGAATTGGACGTGGACCATCCCCGCCGGCCTTGTGCTCGCTTCGCTAAACTGGCTCGGACCGGACTTCTTCAGTCTCGCGCTTGTCTACATCCATCCGCTCATCGCACTTTGGTTCCTCGACCGGCATCTGCGTCGCACGCGTCCCGAATGGCTGCGCACTTACCGTCGTTGTTTGTGTCTGCTGCCATTAGTGCTTGCGGTAATGATCTGGCAGTTGTCGCAAACGACAGCGTTGCCGGACAGCAATGGTCTGTTCTGGCGCATCACGCAGCATTCGGGTGCAGAGGTGTTGCCGCAGGTTTCGAGTCACTTGCTCGTGTCAGTGCACCTGTTTTTGGAAATGCTTCACTACGCTGTCTGGATCGTCGCGCTGCCACTGATTGGCGGAGTTATCAAGACTGTTCCAATAGCTCGTCATCCACGAGGCTTTCCGCGCCTGGTTGCTGGATTATTGATAGCCGGACTCGCCGGCGTCGTGGTCCTGTGGTTTGGTTTCTCCATGAACTACTCAACCACGCGCGACGTCTACTTCACCGTCGCGATCGCGCACGTGCTTGCCGAAGCACCATTCCTGCTGAGGATGTTGTAGTGTCGCCCTGGGAACTGTGGCACTTCTTTCCGATCGGATACCTGTTCACGATCGCTATCGAGACGCCGATACTCTTCTTTGGACTCTCCGCGCACCATTCGAAACGGCGTCGCATAGCCGCTGGCGTGTGGTTATCGGCGTGTACTTATCCGATCGTTGTACTCGTCCTGCCGCTGTTATTAAGTGAGAGATGGTTGTTTCTACTAGTCGCGGAGACGTTTGCGCCGATGGCTGAATGTGCGCTGTTCCGGATGGCGTTTGGGAAGGAGTCAACGTGGCGCGATTTTGTGGTGATCGTTATCGCGAACCTCGCTTCGTTTGTGGCGGGTGAGGTTGTTTTTAGCCGCTGATAACGCGAATTAGTAAATCCGGATCGATGTTTCCGCCCGATAAGATTACTCCGGCGCGCTTTGTGTCTGCGGGAAGTTTGTGAAACATGACTGCCGCGGCCGCCGTGGCGCCTGAGGTTTCGACGAGGATTTTCATGCGGAAGAGCATGAAGCGCAGAGTCTCCGTTATCTCTTCGTCAGTGACTGTCAAAACGTCCTCGGCTAATTGCTGCACGATCGGAAAGGTGAGTCTGCCGGGGATCTGCACACGCAAACCATCGGCAATCGTTGGCGGCGGCGGGATCGTGACACGTTCGCCTTTGCGGAACGATTGAAGCGTGTCGTCAGCAGTGTCAGGTTCAACGGGATAACAACGAATCTTCGGATTCAGTGCTTTTGCTGCCGTCGCTACACCGGCGAATAAACCACCGCCACTGCACGGCGCGAGTACGCAATCGAGCTCCGGCACTTCCTCCAACAACTCAAGGCCGCAGGTGCCCTGGCCCGCGAGAACGAAGTAGTCGTCGTAAGGCGGGACCATGATCAATCGTTCGCGCTCAGCAAGGTCCATGGCGAACTTCTCGCGGTCCTGCTTGTGACGATCGTAAAAAACTATTTCCGCGCCATAACCGCGCGTGGCTGCGACCTTCGCCGCAGGCGCATCTTCAGGCATCGCCACGAGGACACGCACCCCGGCTTCACGTCCCGCAAGCGCGACCGCCTGCGCATGATTGCCTGACGAAAAGGCAACGATACCCCGTTCTTTTTGGTCCGGTGTCAGCGACTGAATCTTGTTCGTCGCGCCTCGGATCTTGAAAGCGCCCGCGCGTTGAAAGTTTTCACACTTGAAAAAAACTTCCTTGCCGGCGACTTCGTTAAACTGTCGCGAGGTGATTACGGGTGTGCGATGAATGCGCGGGCTGATGCGTTCCCGAGCTTCCCTGATCGATTGAATATTCAGCATAAGAAAAGACGTTAGCAAAATTGACCACGATGCGATCTTCTACGATGCTGAGATCAGTCTCGTTTCCCAGTAACTCCTCCATCGAAGTCACGGGCTCGCCGTCGCAGGCAATGATGAAATCAAAGTAACTGAGATCGGTGTTTACGTTGAGCGCGAAACCATGCGTTGTGACCCATCGAGCGATGTGAACTCCGATTGCCGCAACTTTTCCCCGTCGCGTGTGTACGCCGGTTAGACCATCGATGCGAAAGCCTTCGACATCAAAGTCAGCCATGGTCCGAATCAGGACCTCTTCCAGGTCGCGCACGTAACGATGAACGTCTTCGCGGTCGGGACTGAGATTGATGATTGGATAACCGACCACCTGGCCCAGACCGTGATAAGTCACCTTCCCACCGCGATTCGTTTCGAACAACGTCACGTTTCGGGAGCTGAGTTGTTCGGAGTCGAGCAGGATTGACGAACTGTCGCCACGCCGTCCGATGGTGAAGGTGTGGGGATGTTCGAGCAGCAGCAGGGTGTCTGGCTGGACACCGTTTTTTACAGCTAATTCCGTTTCTTTCTGAATGGCGAGGGCCGCTTCATAATCGACGCGCCCCAGCCGTTGGACCAAAAGCTTTCTCATGATGCAACCAAATCGTGACCTTCGTGCGTCATTCTAACAGCCGCGTTGGTCTTTGGTACAATCACCCCTCCAACGAAAATTGCGGTCTACCTGAGAACAGCAGCAGAGGAGAATTCACCTTGAAACGTCTAACTATAACCTTACTGACTTTGGTTCTTTTGGCTCCCTCTACGGCGTTCTCCCAAACGCGCAACCGGTCCACGAGCCGGCAAAAGTCGTCCGCAGCGACCGCCACGCAGCGAATCGCGCAGGTGAGAACCCAAGGTGCGACGCGTATAGCCGACCAAATCAAGAACCTCAGCAGGTTTATGTACCTGCTTGGAGGAGTAACAAGCAGCATCGCGGCCGTTGAGGACGCCGCACGCAAGGCGGGGACTTCACCGCAAGACCAGACCCAGCAAAGCAGGGCGCAGGTAAAAGCGACTATTCAAAACATTCGCGAGGGGCTCGACAAACTCGAGATCGACTTCCGCGCCACGCCGGAGCTACAGCCGTACTACATCAAACTCGCAGGCGTCGCCGCAGGTGCGGCAGCCGCCGAAGAGAAAGCGGGGGCGAATCAATTCGACGCCGCCGGCCGGCAACTGCTGAACGTCGTGAATCGATTGACGGATGTATTGCTGCTGATGAGGACAACGGATTAAAGCCACAGAGAGCTTAAAAGCAGCCACAAAAAGGCCCATAAGACACAAAATTTGAGTAATTCCGTTTTGTGTGTTATGTGCCTTTTTGTGGCTAGTTTTGCTTCTTAGGGTAATAACCCTGGCGCGCGCGCACGCGCACGTCGTTGCGCGCAGGCACCGCCACCGTGATTCGCCGGAACTGTCCTGCCGGTGCGTTCGAGTCTCCGTAGTACTGAAGCAGATACTGACCGCGCAGCTCCGCCGCAACCGTTCGAAAAACTCGTTCGAGATCCAAATCTGAATCCGGCACGAACGCGGTGCCACCTGTCGCCTCCGCAATCGATTCCATCCCGCGCTCAGCACGCATCGCGATCAGGTTCAGCTTTATTGAAGGACCACCCGGATTAACTGCGTAAAAAATAACGTCAGCCTGCTGCACAAGCTTTTGTACTTGAGCAACTGCTCGTTCATGCGCCCGCTGCAGGCCGGCCCGAACGCCCGCAGCGGTCTCCTGGCCGCTCAACTTCGAATTTGCGTCTGCAACCGACAAATCGCGGATCTGTTCGCTGAAATTATCATCGCCGTCCGACAACACGACGATGACGCGACGATAATTACTGGGCGCCTTATCCTCAAGATACTTCGCTGCTGCCGCCACAGTGTCATAGAACGCTGTTGGAACGCTCGATGTCGCGGCCGGAATCGTCAACATCTTCGCCGCCGATGCTTCGGCCGAAGAAAGAGGTTGGACCACCTCCGGTTTGGCGGTGATGGTAAAGATCGCAGCCTTGTCCTGCGGCTTCATTACGAGTCGCAGGAACGTGGCCGCTGCTTTTTGTTGAGACGCAAAGAAACCCTTTTGACTGGTGCTGCTTGAAACGTCAAACAACAGCGCGATCGCGAGTGGCACTTGCTCCGGATCCCCGATGCCTGAGATCTCTTGTTGCTTGCCTTCCTCCAGCAAACGAAAGTCTGGGACCTTGAGTCCCTGAACCGCATTTCCCGTTTGATCGGTTACCGACACGGGCACCATCACGAGGTTGGAAGTGGTCTTGATAACGTCCTCGATCACGTCTGGTTGCTTCGGAGTAGGTGTTGGCTTGGGTCTCCAGAGCGGCGGTGGCGGCGGCATGTCTTTCAAGCCACCCTGTGCATGAACGGACGGTACAGACAGAAAAATGGCCAGCACTCCTATCAGGAACGCCGGCCACAAAATTTTTTCCTGAACCCCGAATTTCATCTTCGACACCCTTCGAGTCTGTCTCATGCCGCCAATCTGCCGGCCAGCATGTCTCCCTATCCTACCGCTTTAGTGACGGCATGATCCACGACTCTTTGGTGCCACGTTCAGTGCGGGGAGTTGCACCCCTGATGTAACTCCCGCGCAGCCCAATTAATTGCCCGACCCTGAACCGGAAGTGCCCGGATTCATCGTCGGCGTTGGAGCAGTGAGTCCCTTGTTTACGAGCAACTTGATCTCAACGCGACGATTCTGCTCACGTCCTTCACGCGTGTTGTTCTCCGCTACCGGATTCAGTTCTCCGTAGCCGTACGGCGTAATGATCCGGCGCAGCGGAATCTGGTGATTCTCAACCAGGTAACGAATGACGGCATCAGCACGACGCTGGCTCAATGCGCGATTGAGATTGACGCTGCCTCGTGAGTCGGCATAACCCGAAACTTCGAGCACATAGCCTTTCGCATTCATCGCTTTGCTGGCAATGTCGTCCAACTTTGTCTTCGCATCCGGCGAGAGCACCGCGCTGCCTGTCTTGAAGTTCACAGCCGCAGTCTCCTGCGGTGCATAGTCGTCAAGAGCAGAGATGCGCTCGTTGGTGGCGTTGACACCAGCGACGGCTGCGTCAGCCGTTGCCTGTGCTGCCTTGGCGCCGCCGCGGGCTGCGTTTGAAACAGCCGCGAGCTCTTCCAACTGGCCCGACAAACGTTGCGCGTTTGCTTCAACCTGGGTCAGTTTGTTTTCAGTGTCACTGGCTCTCTCTTCGAGCGGCGCAGCGCGTGATTCAACCGCTTGTGCCGTTTTCATGTCCTGTTCGTTGAACCGGATCTTCTCGGCGTCCAACTCACCCGAGCCATTGCCACGTCCTTCAACCTCGACGTTCAGACCACGCAGGATGCTGGTCTGAGCGAAGTTTGTGCCGCCCCGCAGGAACCCACCTTTAGTCTTCACACTGGTCCTGTCGCTCAAGCGCACAACCGTATCTACGCCATTCATGTCCCGAACGGTGAATGTATCTGAGTCACGCCGGGTAACCACGCCTTTGATTTTCATTTTCTGGCCGCTGGCTACAGTGCGTGAGCCGGCGGGTTTGGTCGTGTCTTGGGCCAAAATAGGGGAGGCTGAGAAGACTAATAGGCAGGTGATAAGCACTGCCGGGGCAAACATTCTATGTTTAGTGAATACCATCGATTTATCTCCTTCAAACTGGTAACTAGTTAACGCGCTCCTTGAACGCGCGTCTTCTTCAAGCTATTCAACGGCGAGTCCTCGCTCCTCGCCTCCCGCTCGTAAATTTTGCGGATGACATCTCTTAGACTTTCGCCGAAGTGAAGTCAATAGCCTCGCGTTTTCTTCATCTAATCACCACTGGATCGCAATGAACAAAGCCACAGATCTGCGGAAATCTTAACGGATTCGTCAAATCTGTGGCTAAAAAATTAAACGGAGAAGTCGCCGGCTTCGAGTTGGTCCTTTACGAAAGCGAGGAATCGCTCGGCGTCTGCCCCGTCGATCACGCGATGATCGAAGCTGAGTGCGAAGTAGGCCATCCAGCGAATTCCGATGAAATCGTCGCCGTCCACGGTAGTCATTACCTTGGCCCGTTTCTCGATTTTACCGACTCCGAGAATGGCAAGTTGAGGCTGGTTGATGATGGGTGTTCCGAATAGACCGCCAAACACGCCTGGGTTGGTAATGGTGAAGGTGCCGCCCGTAACTTCATCGGGCTTGAGCTGCTTGGTCCGGGCGCGATCGGCGAGGTCGTTCGCAGTGCGGGCGAGACCCGAGATGCTCAGGTCGTCGGCGCGTTTGATCACGGGAACGATCAACCCCCAATCGAGCGCGACAGCCAGGCCCAGGTTGATGTCCTGTTTGTAAATAATCTGCTCGCCGCTGACCTGCGCGTTGAAGATTGGAAACTTTCGCAACGCTTTGTTGACCGCCTCGAAGATAAAAGGCATGAACGTTAACTTGGTCCCGGTGCGTTGATAGAACTCGTCGCGATGCTCATCACGCAACCGTGCGACGCGCGTCATGTCGATCTCGTAGACGGTGGTGACGTGCGCGGACGTGCGGCGCGACAGCACCATGTGCTCTGCGATCTTTTTGCGCATCACGCTCATCGGTTCGACGCGATCGCCAAGCTGCGGACGGGGCGGTGGCGGCGCGACCGGCTCGTACGCTGGAGCAGGAGCGGGCGTGACAGGCGCAGCGGCAGTGGAGGCAGGCGCAGGTGCGGCGCCCGATTCGATGAAGCTGAGAATGTCGTTCTTGGTTACACGACCACTTAGACCAGTGCCTTCGAGTTTTGAGATGTCGACGTTGTGCTCTTGGGCGATCTTGCGCACGAGCGGACTCGACTTGGTGCGTCGCAGATCTTCCGCAGTAGCAGCACTGCCGTCCCTTTTTTCCGCCGCTGGTGACGGCGGTAGAGGTGCTGGTTTCGCTTGCACCGGTATCGGAGGCGGCGGAGCTGGAGCAGCTGGCGGCGGTGGCGGCGCTGCTGCTTGCGGAGGTGGTGGTGGAGGCGGAGGCGGTGCTGCCGGCTGTACCGGTTTCTCTTCGACAACCTTCGCCGCCGGTGCTTCAACAGTCACTGTCCCGGTGCCGTCACCGTCAAGCACTGCCACGACAGTGTTGACCTCAACCGTGTCACCTTCTTGGAACCTGACTTCGGTTAACGTTCCCGCAGCCGGCGATGGTATCTCCGCATCGACTTTGTCGGTCGAGATCTCAAACAGCGGCTCGTCTCGTTCAACTCGCTCGCCGACCTTCTTCATCCACTTTGTAATCGTTCCCTCCGCAATGGACTCACCCATCTGCGGCATCACTACTTCAGTGCTCATCTCTTCTCCAAACTCTTGATCTCTCAGTAAGCCGCCAGCTTGCGTGCTGCGCCAACCACGTCTTTGATTTGCGGCAAGTAATAGTCCTCAAGCGGCGGTGAATAAGGCACCGGCGTGTCGATGGACGCGATGCGAATCAACGGGGCGTCCAACCATTCAAACGCTTCTTCGGCGATCAGCGCCGAGATCTCGCCGCCGATGCCGCCGGTGCGCGAAGCTTCGTGCAGCACGATTGCTTTGCTCGTTTTCTTTACGCTCGAGAGTATCGCCGCCTTGTCGAGCGGCGCGAGTGTTCGCAAGTCGATGACTTCGACGTCGAGTCCTTCTTTCTCCAACTCTTCGGCCGCATCGAGCGCAGTCAGAACCATCGCGCCGAAAGTGATGATCGTCAGATCGCGACCGGCGCGCGCAACACGCGCTTTACCGATCTCGACGATGTAATCGTCTGCCGGTAGTTCTTCTCTCAGTCGTGGCAAGCGGTACAGCTTCTTGTGCTCGAAGTAGAGTACCGGGTCGGGGTCGCGAATCGCGGCTTTGATCAAACCCTTCGCGTCGTAGGCCGTCGAGGGTTCGACGATTTTCAGTCCGGCAGTGTTCAGGAAAAACGACTCAGCGTTGAGCGAGTGGAATGGACCAGATCGCACGCCTGAGCCGCATGGACCACGAAACACGGTTGGCAGGCCCGCGCCCCAGCGGTAACGACACTTCGCGGCGTAGTTCGTAAGCAGATCGAAACCGGCGGAAATGAAATCGATAAACTGAAACTCGGCGACGGGACGCATTCCCATCAACGCCGCACCACACGCCGCGCCGACGATCGCGCCTTCGGAGATCGGTGTATCAATCACTCGCCCCTTGCCGAACTCATCGAGCAGCCCGTCAGTGACTTTGAACGCTCCGCCATACGTGCCGACGTCCTCGCCGATCACGAACACGGTCGGGTCGCGCTCCATCTCCTCCCAGATCCCCTGGCGAATCGCCTCGACCATCGTGGCCTGCCCGCCACGCTCCGGGCGTGCGGATTTATGTTCTTTTTTGACGGCTGTGGACATTTCTAAACACTCACGCTGACTTGGCGAATATACGACTTTGTCGTTTCAGGTGGGTTGACGAGAAGTCTCTCTCGCAACGGATCTATGATGACGTCAAGACCTTCAAGCGGAATCGCTCCCAACAAAACCTCTTCTGTATCCGGCAGGACAAGAGCCCTTACACTTGTCGTTCGATCCTCAAAACGAACCTCAACTGGACCAACAATATCGACTTCCAAAGGCGTCTCGTCGGCCAGTTTGATAGTCCGTTTGCCAAGCACTCGCAATTTGAGTTGTTTCTGCACCTCTTCATTGATAATGAGGTCATATGCGCCACTGTCTACCAAGGCTCTCGTAGTGATCCTTCGTATTTCATTTTCCGGCAAAACGCCGTACTCACTCAGCGTGACGTCACCCTCATTTGTTAGCTCAATCTCCGCATAAACGTATCCCATTCCTTTTCCTCCGGTAAGTGAGGTACCTTCGGTCTTTCGTCGGTACTTGTGATTAGCTGGAAAAACCATTGTTATCCCTCCAATACTTTCGGCCTGAACGCGGGCGGTACGAGGCTGTTGTCAAACACTCCGTACGCCGCCTTTTCGCCTTCGGGCAGCGGTGAGGATTCGGCCCAGGCGCAGTCTTCATCAATCTCGCGCATCACGTCCGCCGTGATCTCTTCGAGCTTCTCTTTCGTCGCCAGATTACACTCGAGCAGGTAGCGTACATACCGATCGACGGGATCGTTGTTCTGCTCCCACCATTCGACCTCGCCCGCTGCGACATAACGCTGATCGTCGTGTTCAGCGTGGCCCTTGCGGCGATAAGTCTTCGCCTCAATCAACACCGCGCCACCGCCACGCCGCGCATAATCCGCCGCTTGTTTCATCACTTCATAACAAGCAACCACGTCGTTGCCGTCGACGATGTGCGCGGGAATTCCATAGCCTGCGGCCTTCTCGGCCAGATCTCGCACCGCCGTTTGCAAACTGGTCGGTGTTGAGTAAGCGTACTGGTTGTGTTCCGCAATGACGATTAACGGCAGACGCTGCACGGCGGCGAAATTCAATCCTTCGTGGAACGCGCCGGTGCTCATGCCGCCGTCGCCAATGTAAGCAACCGCGACGAACTTTTTACTCTGCATTCGCCCGCCCAACAATATGCCGGTCATAACCGGAATCATGTCGCCCAGGTGAGAGATTGGACCAATGAAACCCTTCTGCATGTCGCCGAAGTGGATATTGAGATCTTTGCCACCGGATGGTCCCCACGCCTTCGCCATGTACTGCGCGAATATCTCCCGGGGTCGAATGCCTTTCACCAAAACCGCGCCCAGGTCTCTGATGAGCGGCGTGATGAAGTCCTGCTGCTGAAGCGCATACGCAGTGCCGACCGCGGTTGCTTCCTGGCCCAGCGAGCGAAACACGCCACCGACGACTTTCGTCTGTCGATAGAGATTGACCAGACGTTCTTCAACGAGACGCGTGAGTTTCAAATAACGATAAATCTCGAGGTGCTGCTCGGGTTTGAGTGTTGTTTCCGTGGCACAACTCAGCGGCATGCCGTTCTGCATTTTGCGCGGCGCATACTTCGTGCTAACTCGCATTTGAAATCGAGGACGAGGCGGTCGCCGCCTTCGACGCTTGTCGCGATCTGGTTTTTCCGATTGCTCCATGGGTTTCTAGATGTGTACCGCCATATCGTGAACGCCTTCCGCGGCTTCCATCACAGCTTCGGAAACTGTCGGATGCGCGTGCATGGTTCGGCCCAACTCGTCCGCAGTGGTTTCGAGCTGCATCGCCACACAAGCCTCAGCAATCAACTCCGTCGCGTGTGGTCCAATGATGTGTACGCCCAAAACCTCGTCATACTTCTTCTCCGCAACAATCTTTACGAAGCCCTCTTCCTCACCAATGATACGAGCCTTGCCTGAAGCGGAGAACGGAAATCTTCCGACCTTAACGTCGTAACCGAGTTCCTTCGCTTTCGCTTCAGTGAGTCCGACTGAAGCGACTTCAGGATCGCAGTAAGTGCAATTCGGAACGAGGCGCAGGTTGATCGGACGCACGTCCTTCTTGCCTGCCATATGCTCGACCGCAACGATTCCTTCTTTCGACGCAAGATGGGCCAGCAACGGTGTCGGCACAACATCGCCGATCGCGTACACGCCTTTTTCCGCCGTCTGTTGAAACTCGTCGACCTGAACAAATCCCCTTTCGACTTTGATCTTCGTGCCTTCGAGCCCGAGCCCTTGCGTGTAAGGCATTCGGCCAACAGCGACCAGCAACATCTCGGCTTCGAGACTTACCGGATCACCTTTCGAAGTCTTGCCCGTCACGCGCACGCCTGACTCGGTCTTCTCGAGCTTCTCGAGTTTCGTATCGACCTGCGACTTGATGCCGCGTTTGCGAAAACTGCGTTCGAGCTCTTTCGACACCTCTTCGTCTTCGAGCGGCACGAGTCTCGGCAGTAGTTCGACAATCGTCGTCTCGGCGCCAAAACGCGAATAGACTGAAGCGAACTCAACTCCGACGGCGCCCGCGCCCATCACGATCAGCGACTTCGGCACGTTTTTGAGTTCCAGGATGTGATCGCTGTTGACCACGTGTACGCCGTCAGTTTCAAAACCGGGAATCGGACGCACCACTGAGCCTGTGGCGATGATGATGTTTTTGGTCTCGAGAATCTGCTTCTTGCCTTCCGCGTCGGTGACTTCAACCTTCCCGGGAAGCGCGAGCTTGCCGGTGCCTTTGAAGACTGTGACCTTGTTTTTCTTCATCAAGTACTCGATGCCCTTCACGTTTTTGAGCACGACCTTGTCTTTTCTCTTCTGCACGTCAGCAAACGCTAGTTGAATCCCGGTCGCTTGCACGCCAAAATCGGCGGCATGCTGCATCTGTTCGTAAATATGGGCCGACATCAACATCTGCTTGGTCGGAATGCAACCACGCAAGGTGCACGTGCCGCCAAGCCGGTTATCTTTCTCAACAATGGCGGTTTTAAGACCCAACTGTCCGGCGCGGATGGCCGCCACATAACCACCCGGCCCACTGCCGATAATCGTTACGTCAAACTGTTCGTTAGCCAATTTTTTAGGTTTCCCCTCGTTAGAGCGGTAATGATAACGAAAAAAGAACGGGCATTATAATCGTTTAGCAGCCCCTAACCAAAATACAGACTGAAGGACCAGAACATGAAACATTCGGAAGGATTTCTAAAGGCCGTGGACGACGCGAAGAGCCGTGTTCGCGAGGTTTCAGCGGCGGACACGCAGCAACGCATGCGCGAGAACAGCGATGTGAAACTGATCGATGTGCGTGAAGATAAGGAGTGGGAAGCGGCGCACGCAGCCGGTGCGATTCACCTTGGCAAAGGCATCATCGAACGAGATATCGAGGCGACCGTGCCGGATAAAGACACTGAGATGATTCTGTACTGCGGCGGCGGGTATCGCTCGGCGCTGGCGGCAGACTCGCTGCAACGCATGGGTTATACAAATGTGTTCTCGATGGCGGGCGGCTGGCGAGCGTGGCAGGAATCAGGCGGGAAGGTTGAAAGCTAGTAAGAGCGGGGGCAAGCCCCTCTTCCTGACTTGTTCGCTTTTTGCGAGACCAGAGAAATGAACAGGTCAGGAAGAGGGGCTTGCCCCCGCCGTTACGATTAATTCCTTCGCGCCTTAGAACTCAAATCGCGCCGCGAACTGCACCTGGCGCTCGCGGAATAACGTGCTGTCGGCGCCCGTGACGTTGAAGAACGGATTCGTTCCGGCGCCGTTGAACGTCAACGTCGAACCGGACAGGTTATAAAGCGTTCCGTTTACCACCGTCACTTGAGTGCGGTTGAAGACGTTGAAACCTTCCGCCAGCAGCTCGAGCTTCATTTGCTCACTAAGACTGAAGCGTCGCGAAAGTCTCGCATCCACGTACCAAATGTTCGGTTGCTTAAAGAAGTTTCGCGGCACCAACGCAAACCGTGAGGAGCCGCCCGAACCGTTTATGCCGCCACCAGGAGTCTGGCTGGAAGCAAAGCCAAACGATGTCGGGTTAATGCTGTTGGCGATATTTCCAGTCACTCGCTGTCCTGAGAATGCATTCAGAATCGGCGCGATGGTCCAACCATTGAAGACGTGCTTGGCCGCACCGTCATGAAATGGATTCGGATTGTAGACGACGCTCGCAACAAACTTCTGCCGGCGATCGAAGTTGGAGAGCGCATCTTCGCCTTGCTGGTCAAAAGCATTGAACGGGAGGTTGTTTGCCGTAAACGTCGTCGAACTCTGGCCACTGTCAGAAGCGCGTGACAGCGTGTAGTTGCTTTGGAACTGCAATCCTCTCGTCAGTCGACGATTAGCTTGGAGCACGAGCGCGTGATACTTCGAAATCACATCGCTGCGAATCTCCGTGATCTGCGCGAAACGCGTGTCCGGGCGCGGTCCGACGAAAATCGGCGTCAGGTAGGTTTGGCCGTTGAATGGGCCACCAACGATGTTCAGCGCCACGATTCGACGTGGCGGCGGAAGGTTCGTATCGACGAAGTTGGGCAGCGAGTTGCCGTAGCTGCCGAGATACGACGCCGAGACCACCGTGTTTCTCGAAACCTCTCGTTCGAAAATGAAGTCCCACTGATGAATTTGCGGGAGTTGGAAATTTTTGGCGAAGTACTGGATCGCACCGACCGGCGGGTTCGATGCCGGCAGTAGGTTCGGATAGATCGGCAGCAACGTGCAGTTGTCAACTGAGATCCCTGAACATGCTGCGGGTAGGTTCGTCGCACTGGCCGTAAACTGGCGCTGGCCCACATCAGTGCCCACGCCGGTGTTTACCAGCGCGTTGTAAACCGTCGAATTGATCACGCGACCGTAGTAGATGCCCCAGCCGCCGCGAAGACTCGTCTTACCGTCGCCGGTTAGATCGTAAGCAAAGCCGACGCGTGGTCCAAAGTTGTTTCGGTCATCGACTTTGTTGTCCGTCTGCGGCAACGTAGGATTCGGATTCACCGGATTCGGATTGCGCTGGTATTCGTAACGCAGGCCGAGGTTCAATGTGAATCTCGGAGTCACGCGCCAGTCGTCCTGGATGAAGTAGTTGAGATCGGTGGTCTTCATGTTCAGACCAAGAACACCGAAACCCTGGTTGAAGTTCCCCGCATAACACTTACCAACTCGCCGCGTCGAACTAACACAAAGTCCAAGCGAGCCATTCGGCGTGTTAGAGAGCGCGCGAATCGCGCCGTTAGTTTGAAAGTTAACGTAGTCGACGATGAAGTCAGCAATGCCGGTTGTTGCTCCGGTGTAGTTGAACTCGCCGCCGGAGAAACGCAGGTTGTTAATGATGTCTTTTACGAAGTTGATGTCACCGCCGAATTTCCACGTGTGATTGCCGGCGTTCAGCGTGACAGTGTCGGCAAACTGCCAACGTCTTTCATCCGGAAACGCCGCGCGTTCGAGAAACTCCGGCATACCAAACGAGAACGTCGTGGCGCCGACGAGGATCGTTTGTGGCGATCGTCCGCCCACCGCGTTGGTTGCTTCGCCCGGGATTGGCGGCTGGCTGAATTGAAACTCATTGTCGCGGCCCCACTGGAAACGAAACTCGTTCAAAAGTGTCGACGTGAGCGTCGAGGCCAGCTTCGCGTTGAGCGAATCAATCTGCACGAAGTCGTCACCGAAGTTATCGACTCCGCGAGTGTTGGTTGCCTGGGTTTGAATTCCTGCCGGCGAGTTCCAACGTAAACGGTTGTAACTCACGGTGAAGGTGTTCTTGTCGTTGATCGTCCAGTCGACCTTAGGCAGGAACAACTTTTGATCGCCCGTCCTGGGAACTGGTCCTGAAAGAGTCGAGAGAAAGTTGAGCGTGCTGTCGATCTGCGCGTTGGTTAGTCCGCGGGCAATCAGTGCCGAGCGATTGGTGGAGCTCAGGTTTAGAAAACCGTTCTGACCAAAAATTGCGAGACCCGGGAAGTTTCGTTTCTGCTGATCGTAGCTGAAGAAGAAGAACGCTTTATCTTTGACGATCGGACCACCAATGATGCCGCCGAACTGGTGTCGCACGTCCACCGGCTTGTAACCCACCGGAGTGAAGACGCCATTGATTAGCGCCTGGCGAACTGCGAGCGGGTTACGAGCGCCCCACTTGTTGTTGCGTTGATAGTAAAAAACCCCGCCGTGAAAATCGTTCGTGCCGCTCTTCGTGATCGCGTTGACCACGCCCCCCGCGGAACGTCCGTACTCGGCTGAGTAGCTCGAAGTGTTGACTTGAAACTCGCGAATCGCGGCCTGGCTAATCGAGTAACTAATACGCGTACGGCCTCGCTCTTCGGCAAAGAACGCCTGGTTGTTGTCGCCGCCGTCGATCGTGTTGTTGTTCAGCAGACCCGAGATGCCGCGGAAGCTGATCAAACCAAACGTGCCGTCGGGTACCGCGCCAGGCGTCAACAGCGCGAAATTGGACCAGCGGCGTCCGTTGATGGGCAGCTCGTTGATCGAAGTCTGGTTGATGTTGCTGGAGAAGTCCTGCTGAGTGGTATTGATTACCGGCGCCTCAGCACTGACGTCAACCGTTCCAGTCACTGGACCAAGCGAGAGCGCCACTTCAAGATTCGTCTCGCGCCCGATCTCAACGACGACGTTTTCCTGCGTCATCGGACTGAAGCCGGACGAGTTTACGGTCACCGAATAATTTCCGGGCTGGAGATTGGGGACCTTGAACCGTCCGGAGTCGTCGGTCGTAGCCGAGTCTTCCTTGTTTGTGCCGGCGTTCTTAACCGTAACGGAAGCGCCGGGAACAACCTCCTTGTTAGGGTTCGTTACGACGCCACCGATTGCGCCTGTGGTCGTTGATTGCGCAAACGCCACTGCGCTTAGACCGAGGGTCAACAAGCATATTAAAAAGAGCTTTCGTGTTTTGAGCATGGGGAACTCCTTACTATGAGTTAACAGTTGACTGCGCCTCAGCCGCACGGGGCTTGCGCCGGTGATTACAAGTTTTTCGAGAGCGCGTATGTTCAAGTCGAAAGGATTATTGCGTTAGGCTTGCAATAGAGAATCGACTTCTACCATTGTTGGCTAGCTTTAGCAAGGTTTAGGTTAGCAGCGAGCAATTAAATCTTTATGACCAAATAAAAAACTCAACGCGGATGCATTCGGTCTGATCCGCATGCATCCGCGTTGTTTGGATTACCGCTCAGTTAAAACTCAAAGCGAACGGCTAACTGAATCTGACGTTCGCGGAAGAAAAAGCCATTCGAAAGATCACTCGGAGTACCGAATGTCGGATCGAAAGTGGCAACGACTTGCCCGTTCTGAACGGAAAGCTGGTACATGTGATTATTGACACCGGTGACCTGAGTCCGGTT
>DATDFT010000082.1:0-10837 GCA_036522475.1 Pyrinomonadaceae bacterium
CGCGCGATTGCCGAGTCGCGCGACCGGCGTGCGTTCAAACGCGCGATTCGTAAGCGCCATGTGTGCTTTGCGCACCGGCAGAGATACTGGTTGCGCCAACGCGCTTTCCGCCGTTTCGACGTCAGGAAAGAAGTCGTCGTAAGCCATCAGGTGCCATACTGTCCCAGCACCTTCGCCTTCGACAGCCAACACGCGCAGCAGTCCGAAGCCGCTTTCGAGTTGAAAGATCAGATCATCGCCGGGATGGAACGGGTAGGACATATCACACTCTCGTAAGCTTCGAGCACTTTATCAGCCATGTGCGCGGCTGTGTAGTGCTCACGCACGCCCCGGAACGCATTCGCGCTCAGCTCCGCCGCAAGCTGCTTGTCACGCGAAATCTTCAGAATGCCGTCAGCAAGACTCCGCGGATCGTCAGGTTGGACCAGCAGTCCGCCGCCTGTCTTTTCTACAATTTCAGTGAACGAGCCGCGCCGCGGTTGGACCAACGGAATGCCACATGCCATCGCTTCGAGCAGCGAAACACCTTTCGGCTCATCGTAAGTGGCCGGCATCGACATCACGTCGAGCGTTTGCAGAAACGCAATCTTCTCGGCGCGTTCCAGAACGCCGCGATAGTGAAACTCGTGCTCCAGACCGGCGTCTCGCAACGTCTTCTGAATGTCTTCGAGGTACGGTTTGCAATCGGCGGCCATGTATCCCGCGGCTTCGAGTCGCGCTTCCGGCAATTCACCCGACTGTCGCAGCATGCAATACGTATCCACCAACACTCGCAATCCTTTTTCCGGTGCGATGCGCCCGAGAAAGCCGATCGTGAATGGACCATGCTGCTTCGGCTGTCGCAGATAAAATCCTTGAGGATTGATCCCGATGGGAACCACCCGGATCTTCTCGCGTGGTATGCCGAGATAATCCGGCATGAACGCGGCGTAATATTCAGACACGGATAAAAACCGATCTACGTGCGGCAGATGATTACGGATCAGATCGAGTGATTGAGTGCGGTAGGGTTCCTGAAGGTTGTCGAGAAAGAGATCCTCACCTTGAAGCGTGCAAAAGATCGGCGCTTTCAAAGCATTTTTGATCGGCTCAGCCAACCCGAGCAATAACGTGTAAGGAATATTGATCACGTCCGGCGGCGCTTCGTCTTTAACCCAGTCGATGAATTTGTCAATCTCCTTGCGCTGAAAGCCGCCTTCACCTCGCAACACGGAGACAGTCATCTCGCCGAGCATCTTTGGATTCGTCGAGATCGATCGTCTCGTCGCGAGGTTCAATGCCGTCTTCGAATCCCACAAACGATCGAGCCAGCGCGGCGTCTTGCGAAACAGCGGTACGTACTGCTCGAGGTAAGCGCTGATGCCGCCTAAAACCACGTGATCGTTACTGACGTTTGGTTCGTCTGTGAGGGTCGGCGTGTAGACCGGGAGCAGCAGCACGTCGTGACCGCGCGCCATCAACTCGGTGGCCATGGCGTTATCGCGCAGGCAACTGCCGCAATACATCCGGCCTGCTCCACCTGTGAGATACAGCACTCGCAATTCAATCCTCAGACGGCGACAGCATGCTGGAAGGCGCGGCGCGCGTAAAGATGTTCGAAAAGATTGCCCTCGTGCGGTTGATCCCAGCTCACCTGATTCGTCGGTAGCGCGCCGATGTTGAGACGATCGATGTGCGGCGACGACACGAGCGTCTGGATCAGTTTCGGATCTTTTGTGATCGCAGTGACGACGAGAGTTGGACCAAGCCGCGCGGGAATCTCAGATTGATCGATTTGCAACACACTTGCGAATGGGAAGAGAAACTCTTTCATCGCGAGCGGATGATCGCGCTCTGACAGAATCACTGTCGGCAGCAGGTACGAACAGTTGTTCCAGGTAGCGAGCCGTTCGCGGTCGCGATACGCGGCGGTTACGTCGCGTGCGCCCGGTTCACTCAAACCCTGATCAATGATGGCGTTGATTCGCGTGGCAACCTGAGGATCGACAAATGGTGCGAGCTGCGCGTTTTCGTCGTCAGCCGCGCGCGGCACGATCTGCGCGAGCCGCTTTGCGAGCGCTTCGCTGATCTCTTCTGCGTGCGCGGGTGTCCAGACTGCTGAAGCGTTAACGCACGAGCGGCCGCCGTTGTCGGCGATCGAAGCAACCATCACGTCGAGATACTGTTCCCAATCGTCAACGCAATCGGCGCCGATGATGATCTTGCTGTAGCCAGGACCGTGAATCTCAACACGCGGATCGTTGGCCCACGTGCTCGTCGTTGAAGAGTCGCCGAACAACAGGGAGCGTCCGCAGTTGCGCAGGATCTCGCCCGCGCCGGCGTGATCGGAGGGGTAGAAACTGAAAGCTTCGCGCGGCGCGCCGGCCTTTATTAATGACTCGATGATTCGATAAGGCGTCCATGGTTCAGCGCTGCCGGGTTTGAGCACGAGCGGTATGCGCAAAGCGAACGCCGGAATCCAGAGCGAGTGTACGCCGGGTGAATTGTTCGGCAGCACCGCGCCGAGAGATTGCGTGCGCGGAAAGAAGCTCAGCGCGTGACTGTCGAGTTCACCGAAGCCGCGATCGAGGATGGTCCAGTCGAGATTGCGCGTGAGACCGTTGAGAACGCTTTCCATGTTCGCGAGCATGCTTTTGATCTTGAGCATGTTGCGGCGCGCGAGTACGTACGGAAGACCGGTCGTTGCGGAAACTTGTCGGATGTAGTCTTCGGGAGATTGTGCTGTGTCGCCGAGCGGTAGCGGATCATTAGTGAAATGATCGGCGGCGTGTCTGCAGATGTCGACGAGTTCGCGGATGGAGAAGTCCGCGAGGGTTTTTATAGCGATGTCCTGTTGGGAGAGATCGCGGCGGATGAGTCCGGCATTTGCCTGGCTTACTTCGACGAATGTATCGCGTGTTTGATGGTGTGGAATGCGCGCGATGTCGAGGCTGCGGTATTCATTTCCACGTCGAAGTATTGGGATGTGCAGCATAGTTTGACAGGATTACAGGATGAACAAGATTTACAGGATCAATACACTCCTTCGACGACACTCGTCTGGAAGCGAGAGAAGGGGCGGACGTTTCGGACGCCGTCCCACGGATATTGATCGCACGGCGGCTCACGCTCGGCTTCGTCGCGCTCCAGAAAACGCGGCATGAAGAATTCCTTGGTCAGCGTTGTCAGACGCACGCGGCCCGTCTCGCCATACCCAACCACACGATCCGGTTGGTCGGGATCGACAACTTCAATCATCGCGCGCGGCATCGGCGGATAGTAAATGATCGCGTAGTTGTCCTCCGCAACGCGCGGCTTGTGAACAGCCAGGCCCATCAGTGTGTTGCCGTAAGTCGGAGCGAAGTACGCACCTTCGAGCAACTCTTCGACCGCGAAACGATGAAACTGCGGCGTCATCTCAGTGCCGCCGCAGAAGACGCCGGTGATTCCCATCTTCTTCAACGACACTTTCTCGCAAAGCGCTTCGAGCAGTTTTGGAGTCGTGAACAGGCAGCGAATGTTGTCGTGAGCCTTCAGCAGCGTGAGGCCCTGTTCGATCACGTGCTGCTTGTACTGCTCGGCCATCTTTGGCTGACCCATCTTCAGCAGCTTGATGACCCAGCGCGGATCGAGGTCGACCATGAAACAGATGCCGCCGCGATGTTGCGCGAGATGTTCGACGGCGAGACGCAGGCGGCGTGGACCAGTCGGTCCAAGCGACAACCAGTCCGAACCTTTCGGAAAGAACTCTTCCGGTAACGTGTCGCTAAACGCTTCGTAGTCGAAACGGAAGTCATCGATATTGATGCGCGACTTCGGCACACCCGTGCTGCCGCCGGTTTCGAACGTGTAGACCGGACGATCCGCGTATGCCTTCGGCACCCAACGACGCACTGGACCACCGCGCAACCATTCGTCCTGAAAAAAACCAAAACGCGAAAGGTCGTCGTAAGTCCGGATCTCTTTGCGCGGGTCCCACGATAGATTTTTGGCGAAGTCGAGCCAGAACGGGCAACCGGTTGCGGGATCGAAATGCCACGCAATAACTTCCCGAACCCACGCGTCCAGAACCTCCTGTTTATGGATTGCGCTCGTCATATTTTACGGAATCGTCTTCTCGGTCTCTCTCATCAAATCGCGAAAACGCGGATCGGTACGAAGCCGGGCCAGGTGCGGATCGACACGCACAAACGTAAAGCCCACCGCGTGCTCGCGCTCCGCCTGGGCGAGCCAGCGAAACGCGTTATCGAAGTCGCCGAGCCACGTGTAGATGATCGCGATCTCATAAGCCGTCACCCAGTTCTGATTACGCTTGGCGATTATCTCGTTCAGGATCGTTGCCGCTTCTTCGCGTTTGCCAATGGCGGCGAGCACGTGCGCGCGCTTGGCGTGCGTGGTCGGCGTATCGCCCGCGAAGCTGCGTTCCTGCTCAAACGCGGCGAGCGCCTCGTTGTGCATGCCTTTCAACTCGTACGCCCAACGGAGAATCGTGTGCGCTGCAACCGCACCCGCGTCGAGTTCGAGCGCTTTGCGCGCCTGGGTCACTGCCTCGTCAAACTTGCCCGCCAGAAACAGTACGTTGGCAACAGCGGTTGCGATCACTGCCGATTGCGGCGTGATCTGACGAGCGCGCTCGATCTCTGCATACGCTTCATCGTGACGTCCTGCCGCCGACAAACTATACGCGTACCAACGATGGGCCACCTGGTTGCTGGGCTTGAGCTGAATCGCTTTGCGCAACTCGCGCTCGGCCGCAATCCAATCTCGATCGAAGTGAAGGCGAACAAAACCTAACGAAGCATGTGCCTCAGGCAGATCGGGATCGAGCCGCACGGCGCGCAAGGCAGACTCCTTCGCGCGCTCCCAAGCTTCCGCGGGCGGCGGCTCGACGTACCAGTTCAGCAACGCGTAACAGTCAGCCAGCTCTGCGTGCGCGATCGAAAACTCCGGATCGAGCTCAACGGCCCGTTCGAGCCGTTCGATCGCCTGGCGCAACCCTTCCGCGGTGCGCCTGGTCGCGTAGTAACGAGCGGCAGTGTAAAGCTGGCGCGCCTCTTCGTTCTCACCCGACTGCGTATCGACAGCGGGCATCAATATCTGCGAAGTGACCGGAGCGATGGGGTCCTGCCGCTTTCGCTTTCGCGGCGCTGCCGACTTGGCCAGCTTGCGATACATCGCTGGATGGCGCAGGTCGCGCAAAATTCCTTCGAACGCCGGCTCCCCTCGTAACGGATCGAACTGCGGCTCAACTCCCAACCAGACCACCCAGGCATCCCTGATCGCGTACGCGTCGAGAAGCAGTTGCAGCGCTTGTTCGCGCTCGCCGAGATGCAGGTGAATCAAAGAAAGTTGATAAGGCGAAACGTGACCATGGACCGCGAGTTGGGCCAGTTGGTCCAACACCGCACGCGCGTCACTCTCTCTCCCCGCGGCTGCGTATGCCGCACCCAGCGCGGCGATGTAGAACGCGCCGCCGCCGGAAAAATCGAGCGCTTTCTCTGCAGCCTTAACCGCTTCGTCGACCTCGCCAGTATGTCTGAGTGCCCACGAGAGAGTTACGAGTCCGTAAGGAAACTCAGGCACTGACTCGAGCATGCTCTTGAACGTCGCAATCGACTCATCGAATCGGCGCGATTGGTAGTAGCACCAGCCGAGCGCCTGCAACACACTCGGCGAGAGCGGATCGAGCTCACGCGTGCGCAACATCTGCTCGATGCCTTCTTCAAAGCGCCCCTCCATCGTCAGGTGAAAGGCGTACCAGTTATGCGCGGTGGCGTAGTTGGGATTGATCTCGAGCGCGCGACGGTGTTGCCCTTCGGCCACGGCCCAGTCGAAGTCATGACAAACTGTCGCGAAGCCGAGCGCGGTATAAGCCTCGGCCGAAGTTGCATCGAGCTCAACTGCTTTCGTGGCATTTTGTTTGGCGGCTGCTGAAGTCTCGGCGAACGGGCGAATACCGAAGACGCCGAGCCAGTTGTAGTAATCGGCGATGCCGGTGTAGGCGAGCGCGTAATCCGGATCGAGCTTGATCGCCTTTCTGAAACACTCGAGCGCCTTCGCGAGACCGACTTCGGTGTACGAACTCCAGTAATAACGGCCGCGCAGGTAAGCCTCGAACGCCTCAGAGTTGTCGGTGCCACGTTTAGACAACTGCCGCTTCTCGTCGCCTGTCAGTTGCGGCAACAACGCGGCAGCGACTTTTTCTGAGATCGAATCCTCGATCTGAAGCACGTCCGTTGAGTCTTCGTCGTACTGTTCGGCCCAACGCGTCACACCTTCACTGATACTCAGCAACTGCGCGGTCACGCGAAGTCGATTGCCGACCCGCCTGAGACTGCCGTCGATCACATAATCGATGCCGAGATCGCGTCCGGCGATAAGCGGATCGATGGCGGCGCCGTGATAACGCAGCACGCTGCTGGTTGGTCGCACAACGAGACGCTGAACATTGCTGAGTCGCGTGATGAGAGCATCTGTCAGTCCGATACCGAGATACTCGTCGCCCGTGTTTTCTCCCGGCGGGCTCAGAATTCTGAACGGCAGCACTGCAATCGACTCCTGATCCTCGCGCAACTGTCCGGCAATCGTCGGCAGAGCAGCGAGACGATGGTCCATCTTTCGCAGCAGATCGTTGAAACGCGGATGGCCGTGCAGTGGATCGAGCTCCGGATCGACTCCCATCCAAAGCACTTTCGCGTCGCCTGATTCGTAGGCCATCTCGAGCAGGTCGAGTGCTTCTTCAGGCCGATTGAGCGCCGTGTTAACGAGTGCGAGGTGATACGGAGACACGTAACGACGTTCGGCAAGCACGTGCATCTCTTCGAGCGTCGCCTGTGCGGCCTCGAGATCTCCCGCCGCTGCGTATGCGCAAGCGAGCCGTCCGAGAGTGTGCGAAGCTTTGCCGATCAGCTCGACGCAACGTTTCGCAGCGTCGATCGACTCCGCGTGCCGTCCGAGACGGGCGAGCACGAAACTCGCGCCATACTGCATCATCAGGTTACGCGGCTCGTTCTCGATCGTTGCGTTGGCAAAACGAATGGCCTCATCAAAACGTCGCGCGTGATACGAACACCAGACAACGGCGAAACGCGAGATGATGGCGAGTGGATCGAGATCGCGACCGGTGTGAGCTTCGCGCAGAGACTCGCTGAAGCGACCTTCCATCGCGAGTTGTAACGCGTACCAGGTGCGCGCAGGTGAATAATTCGGATCGAGCTCGATGGCGCGAATCATGTGGCGCTCGGCACTGGACCACGCAAAGTCGCGGGTGAGTATCGCCTGGCCTAGGGCGGTGTGACCCTCGGCAAGATTTGGATCGAGTGCGACTGAGGTTTCAGCCGCTTCGTAAGCTGCCGCGGAGCACTCAGCGAACGGCATCACGCTGAACACGCCGAGCCAGTTGTGATAGTTCGCAACGCCTGCATACGCGAGCGCGTACTTCGGATCGAGTGCGATCGCCTGCTGGTAACAAACAATCGCGCGCGCGAAACCTTCTTCAGTAAACGTGTTCCAGTAGAAGCGACCGCGCAGGTAAGCTTCGTGCGCCTGCGGATTGTCAGTGCCGCGTTTGGCTAAACGCAGGCGCTCGTCGACCGTCAGGTGCGGCACGATTGCTTCGGCGACGTGAGACGAGATGATGTCCTCGAGGTTCAGAACATCCGTAAACTGTTCGTCAAATTGTCCGGCCCACGCCGTTGTTTCATCGCGAACGTTGAGCAACTGAATCGTGACGCGGATGCGATCTCCCGAACGCCTGATGCGGCCATCGAGAACAAAGGCGACGCCGAGCTCGCGACCGGCGCGCAAAGGATCCGCGTCTGGGCCGTAACGCAAGACGCTGCTGGTCGGCCTGACTGCAAAACTGCGAATCGCGCTGAGACGCGTGATCAAAGCATCCGCCAAACCAGTGCCGAGATAATCCGGACTGCTTTCGGGCTGGTTGAGATCCATCAGCTTCATCGGCAACACGGCCAACGAGTTTTCGTTTGAAGCGTCAGGCCGGATGACCATGCTCGAGTACGGCGGATCGGGCAGGTCGGAGATCGGGCGTCCTTCGAGATAACGGGTGATGTCGTCGCGCAACTCGGCGGCAGTTTGGTAACGCCATTCCGGTTCTTTGCGCAACGCTTGCAGGACGATGTTGTCGAGATCTCCTGCGAGCGCTCGTCGCAGCGACTCAAGCGTTCCGCCGCGCGTGACGTAAAGCTGTTTGAGCGTGGTTGCTTCGTCGCCGGTGAAAAGACTCGGCAACAGATCCTCAGCGCGCGTGATGATGATGCTCGGCGGCGCGGGGGACTCCTCGCAAATCACGCGCGCGATCTCATGGGGCGCGCGGTTCACGAGACGATAAGGCCGGTGGCCCGTTAACAACTCGTAGAGCAGCACGCCGAGTGAATACACGTCAGTGGTCGGTGTCGTTGGCGCGCCCTGCACTTGTTCAGGTGAAGCGTATTCCGGAGTCATCAAACGCATCGCAGTCGCGGTCGGATCGTGAGTGATGTCGCCGGCGATCTGCGGGTTGAGCAACTTCGCGATACCGAAGTCGAGTAGTTTCGGAACGCCTTCGGACGTTACCAAAACGTTTGACGGTTTGATGTCACGATGGACCACCTGCTTCTGGTGGGCATAGTGGACTGCGTCACAGATCGAGCGAAAGAGTTTCAGACGCTCGCTGACGTTCAGTTGATGAGTGTCGCAATAACTGTAGAGCGGTTGCCCTTCAATAAACTCCATCACGAAGTACGGCAGTCCGTCTTCGGTTGTGCCGCCGTCGAGCAAGCCCGCGATGTGTGGGTGATCGAGAGCGGCGAGTATCTGGCGTTCTTTGCGGAAACGACGCAGGATGAAGTCAGTATCCATGCCGCGCTTCACGAGTTTGATGGCGGCACGTTTGTTGAACTCATTGTCGGCGCGTGATGCTTCGTAAACAGCGCCCATACCGCCGCGTCCGATTTCTCGTTCGATTCGATAAGCGCCCAGCCGGCGCCCAATCATCGGATCCTTGTCTTCAATAAACGACTCGAACACGCTCATCTCGGTGTTCCCGTAAACGGGTTGGTCGAGGAGCTCGCCCGCGCTGTCGTACTGCGAAAGCAGCGACTCAACGTCGCGCTTCAATTCCGTATCCTGAGCGCACACGTTTGACACGTAATGCTTACGCTCTTCCGGCGAAAGATCGAGTGCCGCCTGGAAAATTTCTTCAACTTGTCGCCAGCGTTCTGGGGTCATTAAACCTTGGTTTTTTGGAGCTTTTGAACCACTGCAAATTGCCGATTGGCAGTTGCCAATTGGAAATCAAATCGGCAATTAGCAATCGGCAAATTGCAATGAGATGACTAAATTCTTAGATAGGATTTACTGCCTCAGTTATTTCTTTGCATTTCTCCATGAAGCCAGGCTTTTGCCAATCGCCAGTGACGTTTGATGGTTGTGGGAGTGACGCCCAGAACGTCTGCTGTCTCTTCAATGGAGAGTCCGCCGAAATAGCGCAACTCGACCATGCGTGCTTTCTGTGCATCGAACGTTGCAAGGGTCTTCAAAGCGTCGTCGAGCGCGATCAATTCAGCGCTACGCTCCACTGCTCGATCGATATTTTCGTCCAGAGAGAGTTTTTGAAAATCCTGGCCACGCTTTTCTGCGTTGTGCTTGCGCGCATGGTCCACCAACAGGCGACGCATTATCTGAGCAGCGACTCCGAAGAAGTGAGCCCGGTTTTGCCAGTTCACCCGCGACTGATCGATCAGCTTCAGGTACGCCTCGTGCACCAGCGCGGTTGGTTGCAGAGTGTGGTCGGGCCGTTCGCGCCGCAGATAATTTGCCGCAAGCTTTCGCAGTTCATCGTAGATGACGGGTAAT
Organism: Pyrinomonadaceae bacterium; assembly: GCA_036522475.1. Classification (GTDB taxonomy): domain Bacteria; phylum Acidobacteriota; class Blastocatellia; order Pyrinomonadales; family Pyrinomonadaceae; genus PSRF01. The sequence goes on from DATDFT010000082.1 coordinate 9,835, forward strand.
AAAAGATCAACCGCAGCCCGGTCGCCGTTGGACAGCTCGATTAGAAGACGAGTTATGTTATCCGCGGGGTGCTCACTCAATCGTTAACTCTCCGTAATCTATGACTTAAAGCCCATTAGTATAAGACAGCCTGACCCAAATCGGGAATTGTTTGCGCGTTAACGATTGAAGCGGATTTTCGGAGACTTCGAGAGGTAAATATCATGCAGGCGTTGACGGGAAAAATCAGCAATTTGGTGACTCGGGTGTTCGGATGCTGGCACGGGGAGCTCAGCCGTCCGTTCTCGCGCGGGGGGCGCGCGTATCGGAAGTGTCTGGGCTGCGGAGCGCAACGGCGATTTAATCTCGGCAACTGGGAAATGCAGGGTAAGTTTTTTTACAGTAACTAATTTATGCGTGTAACCTGCGTGAACTTCTTGTTCTTGTCAGTGTAGATGTAACTATCGCGCGACTTCACCACCAGGTCAGCCTCAGTAACTTTCACCTTTATCTGTCTTCGTTCTCCATCCTTGCCGGCTGTGGCCGGATAATATCCGAGACTGTATTGGCGTCCCAACTCTTCAGCGATCCACGTAAACGCCTGACTAATTCCGAACATTGAGTCGCCACTGTAAAACCGGCCGGCCGTAGTGTCTGAGAGTGCGTGCAAGTATCTGACTGCTCTGTGGTAGTCGCCGGGATTCGAGCCCACGGGTCCCGTCGAGCCGGGGATACCAGGCGTTGGGAATGGCAGACCGAAAATCCCTCCACGACGTCCGCCAGGTGTCGGAAATCCAATGGTGTTCGAGCCTGACGTGTCGTAGTCCACTGCATAGATCGGCGCGTCAGATTCTTCCGCTAAACGAATGGTGCTGTCGTACGAAGCGCGATGGCTCGTGGTATCAACGCCGTCGGTAAAAAGCACGACTGCCTTACGACCCGGAATCGTTGCGAGTTGTTTTTTCAGGATGTCGTCGACGGCATCGTAGAGACGCGTTCCGCCGCCGGTGCGCGTGCTGCGGAT
>DATDFT010000083.1:0-9305 GCA_036522475.1 Pyrinomonadaceae bacterium
TCCGGAAGAAGTGCAACGGGTGAAAGAGGCGGGCCGCGAGTTGATGCAGGTTTGCGTGCGGGCAGGCGGCACGATCACCGGCGAGCATGGAGTGGGATTGGATAAGCGCGAACTGTTGCCGCTCGTGTTTTCGGATGCCGATATGGATGCGATGTTGCGTGTGCGCGCGGCGTTCGATCCGTTGGGACTTTGTAATCCGGGTAAGATCGTGCCGCTGCTGCGTGGCTGCGGGGAGGCGAACGCGATCGCGACTGAAGTGCCGCAACCCGCCGAAGTGCACAAGCCTTCCAGAACGCGGATAAATGCTGATCAAGGCCGCGGATTAACACTGACGCAAATCGTGGGCGATGATCATGTCACTTCGCAAAACAGAAGCCTGATCGTCTCGCCTGCGTCTGCTGAAGAAATCTCGGAGGTTTTGAAACTCGCTTCGCGTGAAGGTTGGAACGTCCTGCCCGCCGGTGGCATGACGTGGCTCAAATCGAAGGCGGATCTCATCGTCAACACTCAGCGTCTCAATCAGATCATCGAACACGAGCCCGCGGACCTGATCGCGGTCGCGCAGGCAGGTGTTAAGTTGGCGGACTTCAACGCGAAGCTCGCTGAGAACGGTCAGTGGCTGCCGCTCGATCCGCCGGATGATGGTAGTGCAACGATCGGCGGTGTCGTTGCTACAGGCATCGGCGGTCCGCAAGAGTTCGGTTACGGGCGTCCGCGTGGTTCAGTGATCGGAATGAAAGTCGTGCTCGCCGATGGCACTTTAATAAAGGCCGGCGGGCGAGTCGTGAAGAACGTTGCGGGTTACGATCTCTGCAAACTGTTCACCGGTAGTTTTGGCAGCCTCGGAATAATTACTGAAGTCAACTTCAAACTCCGGCCGCGTCCGGCACGCGCGGCGACCGTGATCGCGACCGGCACGGTTGAGGATCTGCGGAAAATTATTAACGCGCGGTTGTTTCCAGTTGCCGCTGAGATCGTTGACGGTGATATGCTGATGGTTCGTTTCGCCGGCAATGAAAAAGGAGTGGCGTATCAGATCGAACAAGCGCGCGCGCTGTTGAAGAACGCGGAGGTGGTGACGGATGATGCTTCGGTTTGGAAAGGGATCACCAGGGGTGAATCAAGGCCGCAATTAAGTGCGGGTGAAAGAGCGTTGATGCAGAGGATCAAGAAACAATTGGATCCGCTCGGTACTTTGCCGGATATTTTAGCCGCGGATTAATGCCGGATTTCTGACGGATGGTAGCCATGAGAAGAGATCGAAAAATCGTTCTACTGCTGGTTTGGGTCTTGACGTTTGTCAACGTGTCGCACGCCGCGCCGCGTGAGCCGGTTCGAGCGCGACACGGCATGGTAGCTTCGACGAACGAGGTCGCGTCGCGAGTTGGCGTTCAGATCATGAAACGTGGTGGGAATGCAGTTGATGCCGCGATCGCGGTGGCGTTCGCACTCGCTGTTACTCATCCGGCCGCGGGAAATCTCGGCGGCGGCGGTTTCATGATGATCCGTTTGAAGGACGGCAGGAGCACCGCGATCGACTATCGAGAGATGGCGCCGGCCGCTGCGCACCGCAACGTCTATCTCGATAAGAACGGGAATCTCATCGAAGGTGAAGGTGGTTCACTCGTTGGTTATCGTGCGGCGGGTGTTCCGGGGACCGTGCGCGGGATGGAGCTCGCACTCAAGAAATACGGCTCTGGCAAACTCACCTGGTCCCAGCTTCTCGAGCCCGCGCGTCTTCTCGCTGCGAACGGGTTCACCGTCACATACGAGCTGGCGCGCTCGCTAAAAGGAAGCGATGACTATCTTTCGAAGTACGCTGAGACGAAGCGCATCTATCTTCGCGGCGGCAACTTCTACAAAGAGGGTGAAGTCTTTCGTCAACCGGAGCTCGCCGCCACATTCGCACGACTGCAACGCTCTGGTCCAAACGAGTTTTATGAAGGCGAGACTGCGCGTCTGATAGTTGCCGATATGAAACGTCACAACGGTTTGATGACGATGGAAGACTTGCGCGGCTACGTCGCAAAGGAGCGGACGCCGCTGCGTGGAACCTATCGCGGCCACGAGATCATCTCGATGCCGCCGCCTTCTTCCGGTGGCGCCGTCCTGATCGAGATGCTCAACATTCTCGAAGGTTACGATCTGCAAAAGACCGACGCCAACTCATCCGATCGTTATCACCTCATGGCCGAAGCGATGCGACGTGCTTTCGCGGACCGCGCCGAGTACATGGGTGATTCGGATTTCGTGAAAGTTCCCGTTGCCGGATTGATCGATAAATCGTACGCCGCGACTTTGCGAGCAACTATCAAGACCGATCGCGCTTCGACGAGTGCTGAAGTGCGCGCCGGGCGTCCGGCAGGTTACGAGTCTGAAGAGACTACTCATTTCACGGTCGTGGATGCTGACGGAAACGCAGTCGCAAACACTTACACGCTCAACAACTCGTACGGCTCGGCCGCAGTCGCGAAAGGCACCGGCATGCTGCTCAACGACGAGATGGACGACTTCGCAGCCAAGCCCGGCACGCCAAACTTGTACGGTCTGATCCAGGGCGAGCGAAACGCTGTCGCGCCTCGCAAACGTCCACTATCAGCGATGACGCCCACGATCGTGCTGCGCAAAGACGGTAGCCTCTGGTTCACGGTCGGTAGTCCCGGTGGTCCAACGATCATCAACACCGTTCTCTGCATCATCACGGACGCGATCGACTACAACATGAACATCCAGCAGGCGATCGACGCGCCGCGCATCCATCACCAGTGGCTGCCCGACGAGCTCGTCGGAGAACCCTTTGGGTTATCCGGCGACACTCAACGCGCGTTAACCGCACGCGGCCACACCCTCGCGAAGCTCCGTTATCTCGGCGACGCCGAAGGGATCATGATCGAGGAAAAAACCGGCATGCGCCTCGGTGCCACCGACCCCCGCCGCAGCGATGGACAGGCAGTTGGTTATTAAAGAGGATTTCAGCCGCAGATTTTCGGCTGAAATCCTTCACGAAGACAAGCTGCTCGCGTGTATTCATTGCGGGTTGTGTCTGGAAGCGTGTCCGACGTATGTCATTACGGGGAATGAGAATGACGGGCCCAGGGGACGGCTGTACCTCATGCGGGCGGTGGCGGAGGGAAAGCTGGAGGAGACGTCGAGTGCGTTTGCGACGCACATCGACCGGTGTCTTGGGTGTCGTGCGTGCGAACAGGTTTGTCCGGCCGGTGTCGAGTATGGGCAACTGCTGGAGGCGAGTCGTGCTGTAGTTCTTGAGAGTCAGCCGAAGTCGGACTTCGCGAACCGGTTGTTGCGATTTGCTCTGCGTAGAATCTGGTTATCGCCGCGGCGGCTGCGTTTCTTTTTCGGCGCGTCGCGTTTGTTTCGCGATCTCGGACTCGTCCGCCTGCTGTTGAAATCGCGTCTTGCTCGCCTGATCTCGCCACGTGCTGAGTTTGGACTCGCGCTGCTCGAGAACTCGCGGCCGGTGTTTAACCACCAACCGAGAGAAAAATCCAATCCAACAGGTGAGAACGTATTGTTGTTTGCGGGCTGCGTCGGCGAGGGTTTGTTCGCACGGGTTAATCGCGCCACTGAGCGAGTGTTGCGCGCTAATAACCTGAACGTCAGCACGCCCTCAGACCAGGTTTGTTGCGGCGCGCTGCACGCTCATGCGGGAGATCTGGAAGGCGCGCGTAAACTGGCACGCAAGAACATCGAAGCGTTTGACTCGAATGCTCCAATCATCACAAATGCCGGCGGCTGTGGCGCGATGCTAACAACGTACGGACATCTCTTCGCCGGCGATGAAAACCTTGCGGCGCGCGCAGAGAGCTTTAGTGCGCGCATCCGCGATGTGAGCCAACAACTCGCTGCCACAGGAATGAGAAGCGCATTAAGCCCTACGCAAGACAGCGTGACTTACGACACCTCCTGTCATCTTTTATACGGCCAACACAGCGGCGAGACTTCCGAACGTATGCTTCGCACGGTGATCGGTGATAAGTTTGTCGCGCTGAACGGCAGCGAACGCTGTTGCGGCGCTGCCGGTATCTACAATCTGACGCAGCCGGAGATGTCGCAGCAAGTGTTGAAAGAAAAGCTGGACGACGTCCGCGCGACACACGCGACCATACTCGCCACCGGTAATCCGGGCTGCCAAATGCATATCGGCGCGGGCGCGTGCTTCTCCGGAATGAAGCTACGCATTTGCCATCCCATCGAGCTCGTGGACCAGGCGTACGAGCAAGCGGGCTACTACGACGATCCCTGCAATGGAGAATAAGACTCTCAATCAGAAAACGCTCACCATACTCGGACCGTTGCTGATGCTGACGGGCATTGCCGGATTCGTGATTCCCGAGCAATACAGCCTGATGAGCGGCGCCGCGCCTTACAACCTGTTTCACATCATCTTCGGCGCGATTGGTCTCGTACTAGCGATGGCGAGCAACGATCTCATGGCGAGTGCATTCAATCTCGGGTTTGGTTTGATCGACCTTTATCAGGCGTTGGCCAGCGCGATTGGGCTGGCGCCGATTCAGTATTTCCATTGGACGTATGCTGACGACGTGGTCCATGTGCTGCTGGGGTTTGCTCTGGTGCTCATCGGCGGCTATGGACTGTGGCAGTGGAAGGAGAGACACGCATGAGCGCAATAGCCCGAGAATTTGAAGACGCTTCAGTCTTGGACCTCGCTGCACTGCGCCGGATGAGTTATGCGGAGCTGGACGAGCTCTATCGCAATGGCAAGCGGCCGAACCTCATTTCGGATCTTAACGGCGATGCGCGCGGCGCAATGCTGGCGTGGCGGCACCCGCGCACTGGTCCAATCGCGTGGTGGCTGCGCGTCTTTGGCGCGTCGACTGCGTTTCCGTGGGAGGGCAAATCGTTTCAGGGAACGGGCGACGAGGGCACCGGGATCAATCGCGTGAACTTTTTTGGAAGACGAAAGTGGTTTCCGTTCAAGACGCGATTCGTGAACTCGTTTTTGGATGGCAAGCCGACGTTTCTACTTGATTACTCAGGACCGGGGAATCCGCCGTTGATCCGTTCCATCGTGGACGAGATTCGTGAGGTTGCGCCGGGACTGTATCTTGGACCAGCAGCGCTCAACTTCAGAGGCCGCCCACGCCCCATACTCTACTTTGCCGTATCGCATCGCCGATGACGGTGAGTACAGGGTTCTTGTCGTTGTCGAGAGCGACGAGGTCGGCGCGTTTGCCGGGTTCGATGGAGCCGCATTCGCGGTCGATGCCGAGCAGGCGGGCAGGGTTTGAAGAAGCCATCCTCGCGAGGTCGATGTAAGAGACGCCAAGTGAGTTCATCATTCGTACGGCGTCGAGCATGCTGATTACCGAGCCTGCGATGTTTCCGGAAGCGTTCGCGGTGCGACCGTTCTTCACGAAGATGGTTTCGCCCCAAATCTGATAATCGCCGTCGCCCTTTCCCGCAGCCGCGATCGCATCACTGATCAAACTCACACGCTCCGCACCTTTAACCTTCAACAACAAGCGCAGCATGAACGGATCGAGATGTATACCATCAGCGATGCAGTCAAACGTCACGTCGTCGCGCGATAATCCCCACGCAATCGGACCAGGACTGCGATGATGCAATGGCGCCATCGCGTTCATGAAGTGCGTCATGTGATGCGCACCCGCATCACACGCCGCATCCAGAACCTTAACATCCGCGCGCGTGTGGCCGATCGAAATCACCCAACCGCGCGCCTTCAACTCACGCACGAGCTCAATCCCGCCAGTCACTTCCGGCGCGAGGGTGATCATTCGTACGCCAGTCGAGGGCAACGGCAGTGAATCAAGATCTTCCGCCCTCGAGTAAGTCTTGAAGTACTCAGTGTGCAGCGCACCACACTGCGCGAGGTTTACAAACGGTCCTTCATAATGCACACCCAGCACGCGCGCGCCTGGACCATTAATCGCATCCGAAATCGCAGTAATCGCGCTCGCATAATTCTCATCGCTCGCAGGCACAAACGTCGGCACCCAGCTCGTCACGCCCTGCGACGCGAGATACTCCGACACTTCAAGCAACTGCGCAGCCGTCGCATCCATAACGTCGATACCAGCGGCGCCATGTATGTGAAAGTCGATGAAACCCGGCAGCAGCGTTGCACCCGCGAGATCTATCTCTTCGTCAGCCGCCTCAGCTTCGAACGAAACGATTCTGCCTTCTCGAATGAAGACAGAACCACCCGGCACCTCTCGATCGGGCAAAACTACGTTCGCGTTTTTCAGTAACAGTGTCTTCATAAACTGATGCCCGCATTGTAGCAGGACAATGCGGGCATCTTGACTCTCCTGCGAGTTGAAACTAGAAGAGGAACTTCAAGCCAAACTGCAAGACTCGTGGATCACGGAAACTGGTCACCGAACCGAAGAGAGCTTCGTTTGCGATCGATCTGCTCACGCTCAGGTTTCGGAAGTTGGTGTGATTGAAAACATTGAACGCCTCGGCACGGAACTGAACCGACGTGTTCTCACCGAAACGGAAGAACTTCGACAACGTGAAGTCCATACGCGCTGTCGGCGGACCATCAACTTCGCCTCGCGAAGCATCTCCCGGCACATTCTGAATCCCGGTAGCGCCCGCCGGAGTTTGCTTCGCGAAACAGGCTCCGTTGAACCACTGGTCGACGGTGTGCGGTGCGTTGTCGTTCGGATCGCAGAGCAGTCGCGGCCTGCCGCCGGCGACGATTGCCGGGATGAATCCAATGCCCGCGGTATCGTAACTGGAGCTTGTCACCGTAAACGGCAGACCCGTGTAGTAGCTTCCTATACCCGAGAACTGCCATCCTCCCAACAACGTACTCTTCAGTCCTTTCTCTTTCGAGAAGAAGGGCAACTCATAAATGTAATTGAAAGTCAGTACGTGACGGCGATCGAGAATTGCGCGACCGTACTCGGCTCGGATGTTGTTCACATCCTGAGGCGCGGCATTGACCGAAGAGGTCTGATTGTCGGTCAGGTTCTTCGACCAGGTATACGCGACATTCAATTGCGAAGCGCCCGAGAAACGATGCTGCGCATAAGCCTGCAAGCTGTGGTAATTCGAGTTGTATCGCGTCTCAAGCACGTTGATCGATCTATAACCGCGGAACGGCCGGATCTGATCGAAGATGGTCGGAGTTGTAGTAAGCGCAGTGCCCGCCACCATGCACGGTACTGTAACCACACCCGGATCCTGCAACGCCGCCGTGCCCGTTGCGCACTGTGAATTGATCGCGAAGCCCACCGGCAGATCGTTGTACTCGGTGTTGCCGTTCAGGTGAGTTCCCTTCGAGCCGTAGTAACCAATCGTGACGACGGTCTTGCTGCCGAGCTGATGTTGCACGTCAAACGACCAGTGCTGCATGTAAGGCGTCAGAAAATTCGGTTGAATCGCGCGAATGGACGCCGGAGTTGCCGACGCGACCACTGGAATCGCCGCGCCCACCGGGATCGGCTGGTCCAAACTCGTGATCGTTTGTGTTGCTGTCTCCTGGAACGGCGGATTCAACGCCAGCAGTTCTGCCGCACTCAACGAGACCTGCTCGTGATAGATGCCGTAGCCGAGTCGAACCGAAGTGGTGCCTTTGCGGAAAGGATCCCACGCGATGCCGACGCGAGGCGCAAAGTCATGCTTGTCTGCCTGGTAAACATACTTGCCAAAGGGCGAGGGGGTTGGCCTGCAATTGAACGCCGCCGGACCGGTCTGAACGTTCTGAGCGTTGACGATCATGCCGTTGCAGAAATTTCCGGTTCCAGCGCGACGGGCTGCACCACCCGTGACGATCGGCGCGTCGGAAGCTCTCCAGAGACTGGGATCGAAATTGGCAAGGAACCCATTGCGGTCATACGGCGGCGGGAAATAAGAGTAGCGCACACCCAGACTCAACGTCAGGTTGCTGCGAGCGCGCCACTCATCCTGCGCAAACCATTCGATCGCCTTCTGGCGCATGTCCACAGTCAGATCCAGTTTTGACTGGGTGAACGTGGCGTTCTTGCCCATCATGAAGCAAGCCCAATTCTGGTAGAGAGTGTTCAGTGCGTTGGAAGGAACTCCGTTTGCTCGTTGGCACGCCGTAGAGGTAACGGAGGGGATAGTGTTGGCAAATGTGGTGAACTGTCCCTGGTTCGTTCCGGAGAGCGCGTTCTCCATCTTCGTGTAGCGCGACACCATCAGACCGTACTTCATCGAATGGTTACCGTGAATCCACGTGAAGTTACCCGCGATGTTTCCCTTTGACGAAGGATCGATGTAGTTGCTGAAGCCGGTGAGCGAGTTGAAACCGGCAACCGACACGATCGGCACCACGTCTCTGACGCTCTCGTAAGGCAGATTGACCGAGATCGGTGATACATCCTTCGCGAGCAAGCCGACCGTGTTGATGTAAATCGCACCGTAACCGTAAGTGAAACGGCCTTCGAAGATCATGTTTGGATTAGGTGTCCAAATCATGTTTGCCGTATGAGTCTTGCCTGGTGAATCAGACACCGTGCGGTTAACGAAGGGAAGATTGGAACGTCCGCCGATTGTGCCATCAGCGTCCTGAGTCGGAATCTTGTCGTGTTCGAAACGATAGAAGAAGTTCAAGCGATCGCTAACGGAATGATCGACCCTGATGATCTCCTGACGAAACTTCGCGATGTTGATGTCCGGGAAATCGAGTTGCAGTGTTGCCGCGTCAGTCGGATTAGGTACGTGGTTCCAGATGTCGGTGATGTACTGTTGAGCGACGTTACTTACAGGCGAAAGACTGCTCAGTGGCGTTCCTGCAGGCAGCGTTGTAGCGCAGCCTGTGCTTGAAGTGTTGATGGCACTTATGCAAATCGGAATCGGGAAAATTCCGAGTTTCATCTGCGCCGAAGGAACAGCGCCGCCGCCGCTGACGTTGCGCGTCGAAAGCGTCGGATAGCGCGTGTCGCGGCGTTGCTCTTCAGAGAAGAAGAAAAATGTCCGCTTGAGTCTACTTGCGATCCCGCCATTACCTTCGCCAAAGTTCGGGACGTAAACCGGACCACCGACGGTGAATCCGTAGTTGTTATAGCGGAATGGCTTGCGACGGATTTTTCCGTTGTCGTCACGTCCGAACGCCGCCGCCAGTGAAGGAGTCCGATTGGACTGAAAATCGTTTGCGTTGAAAGCCTCGTTGCGAATGAACTCGAACGCGCTGCCGTGAAACTTCTCTCCACCCGATCGAGTTACGATGTTTACCTGTCCACCGCCGCTGCGGCCTGACTCGGCAGGATACAAACTCCGCAACACATTAAACTCACCGATGGAGTCAACGCTCGGATACGCCTGAATCG
>DATDFT010000084.1:0-12362 GCA_036522475.1 Pyrinomonadaceae bacterium
CTGGCCTTCGATGAGCGCGTCATCCTGAACAACCTGAGTTTCAAGGTGATGAAAGGTGAGACGAAGATCATCCTCGGCGGTTCGGGTGGAGGAAAGTCAACCATCATCAAGCTGGTGCTCGGTCTTTTGAAACCGGACGAGGGAACGGTGCTGGTCGACGGCGAAGACATTACCAACTACTCCGAAGATCAGATGATGCGCGTCCGCAGGAAGATCGGGATGGTGTTTCAGGAAGGCGCGCTCTTCGATTCCCTTTCGGTCTACGACAACGTCGCTTTTCGCCTGCATGAGCAGGGTGTCCCGGAAGATGAAGTGGAACCCGAAGTTCGCCGCATGTTGCGATTCGTCAATCTCGAAGACGCGATCGATAAGATGCCGATCGAGTTGTCGGGCGGCATGCGTCGCCGCGTCGGCATTGCACGGGCACTCGTCGGCGATCCGAAGATCGTTCTGTTTGACGAACCGACAGCCGGTCTCGATCCGCCGACAGCACGAACGATTTGCGAGCTCGCGATGAAACTGCGCGACCTCGAGGATGTTTCTTCAATCTTCGTCACGCACGAGATGAACAATCTCGATTACATCTGTTCGGAGTACGCTGTTGTCGACGAAGACGGCAAAGTCGTTTTCGAAGTTGAAGGCGAGCGGCTCTGTCTGATCAACAGCAAGGTGATGATGATGAGAGAGGGCAAGATCATTTTCAGCGGCACTGACGAAAGACTGCGCCGGGCCGAGGATCCGTACATCAAGAGATTTCTGCGAGGACATTAAGAAAGAGTGAGGACAACGCCATGCCTCGATCAAGAACCACAATCAGCCTGAGCCAGATACGAGTCGGCATCTTCGTGCTGCTTGCGATCGTCGTGTTGATCTTTCTCGTGCTCAACGCCTCCGGCGACATCAATCCCTTCAGCAAAAAGTTGCACTTGAAGGCGCGCTTCGTTGATGCGAACGGCTTGCGTGAAGGTTCGGAAGTGCGACTCGCGGGCGTGCGAGTCGGCAAAGTCGAGCGCATCGTGTTGCTGGAGCCGTCACCGGTTCCGGGCGCGCCACGAGTTGAGGCGCAGATGACGGTTGATTCGACGATCGATGGGCGTCCGGCAAACGAGCGCATTCGTTCCGACTCACAGGCGCAACAAGGTTCGCCGAGTCTGCTCGGGAATGAAATGCTCATCAACATCACGCCGGGCAGCGCGGTTGGTACTCCAGTGCAGGATGGCGCTTTGTTGCCTTCATCTTCTTCAAACACGGTCAACGATTTCGCGACCTCCGGAACTGACCTGGCCCAACGTCTCAGTAAACTTTCCGATGAGATCAACGGCATTGTGGTCGATGTCAAAAATGGTAAAGGAACCGTCGGACGGCTGTTCAGTGATGAGGCCCTCTACAACAACCTGAACGCGACGATAGGTGAAACCGAAGACGTGATGAAGCAGATCCGATCGGGCAATGGTTCGGCGGGCCGGTTCATCAATGACCCGGCGCTTTACAACAACGCCAACGAGATTGCGACGTCGCTCAAAGCTATTTCAGACGATCTACGAGCGGGACGTGGCACGGCGGGAAAATTGTTGACGGATGACGAACTGTACGTGCGGATCAATCGCACCGCGGATCGTCTTGATAAGTCAGTGGACCAGGTGAACCTTATGATTGCGGAAATCAACGCCGGCCACGGCACACTCGGCAAACTGATCCGCGACGAACAGATCTACAACGATGCACGCGCAGCCATCGCGCGCTTCAACACCACTGCCGAACGTGTCGACAACATGGTCGCGGCCGCACAGCGTGGTGAAGGCACAGTCGGCAAACTCCTCAACGACGACACGCTTTATACGAACGTGAACCAGCTCTCTTCGGAAGGCGTCAAAATGATCTACGACTTCCGCCAGAATCCGAAGAAGTATCTGACGATTAAGTTCCAGCTGTTTTAATTAGTTAGCCACAAAAAAGGCACATAAGGCACAAAAAGAATTTCCATTCAACCGGTAAATGGTTTTGTGCTTTATGTTGCCTCTTTGTGGCTAGTCCTCAACTAGACACGATTGCGAACGCGCGAACGGGGAAGGTTCCGAAATTACGGACTTTCACCGGGACGGCGAAGAATTTGAAGCCGTTGTCGGGCAAGTCGCCGAGGCCGCAGAGGTGCTCGACGATCGGAATGTCATGGCCCAGCAACACCGAGTGCGCGGGACGATGGCCGTCACGCGTGGCGTCGATGTTGAACGAGTCGATACCGACTAAAGCAGCACTGTTCTTCGCCAGGTACGTCGCGGCGCCCTCGGTTAAATAAGGATGATTGCCATTTGCATACTCTTCCGTACGCCAATGTTGATCCCATCCGGTATGGACCAACACCGCCTTACCCGTTACATCGATCTCACGAAATGCATCTTCAGTAATCTCAGTCCGATCCGCGCCGCAGCGCACCACGATGCCGTCGAGATTCGCAACTGAATACAAATCCAGACTCGCGAGATCCTTCCCACGCGCGTACCGGTGAAACGGGCTATCGAGATACGTTCCTGTATTCGCCACCATCTCGATCCTGCCGATATGAAACTCCGTCCCGGGCGCGTAGCGAGTGGCCGAATCTTCACGACTGAGATAATCGCTAATCACCGGCGCCGGCAAACCTTTGTAAGTGATCATTCCGTGCTCAACCGTGTGACACACATCAATCAACTCAAACTCACGCGACATTTGAAACCTCCTTCTCGACACGCCGTTGTACCAGAACCTGAAAACTCGACGCCATGCCGCCGGGCAGTATCATCTCTCTTGCACCGATCGTTAATCCTGCTTTCTCTGCTTCAGTTTGAGCAAGGCTTAGCTGATACTCCAACTCAGTAAGCAAGCCCGCACTCAACAGAAACTTGTCCTGAGGAGCAAATTCGACGACCTTCAATCCCACTCGATCGCCAACCGCCTTTACCTGGGTCCAGTTGACGCTTGCAGTGATGTCGCATTCGCCCGGCTGGTCCAACACATCGTCAACAAACTCATGCTGCCGGAAACCGCGCAGTGTCCCGTTTGGACGCAGCGACGCATCGTAGAGCTCAACACTCTCAGCTCCATAATCAACCGTGATCACAAAGCCCTTCGCAAGCAGGTGCGCCACACGCGCAAACCATTCGTCAACTTCGAGATTGATTTCGATCGTCTGACCGACAGCCAACTGAATGGAATACGTTTGACAAAACTCGGATAATCGAGGCGTTGACAAAGCTCCTGTGGACCAGGCGAAAGCGCCGCCTTCATCCAGCGTCACGTAAAGCTCGCGTAAACCATCTTCCATCTGGATCACGCGATGAACCGGAAACGCATCGAGCAACTCATTCGAGAAAACGATTCCGATATCGACTGAGATCTCATCCCAGTCCGAAACAAACCGGACACGGTCGCCAAACTGAAGGACCCGTTCTCGTGCTCGCGCCAAAGAGTTATCACTTACGTCGTAAACGATGTAACGCGTCACATCGAAGACCGAAGGAAACTGCCGCGCCAAGGTGTCGAGCACCCCCGCTGCAAAATCTCCGCTGCCGGCGCCATACTCGATGATGGTCCATGTTGCAGGACGGCCAAGCTCTTCGTAGAGTCGCGCAAAGTAACGCGCAAAAGTCGCGGCGAAGAGCGTGCTGCGCTCGGGGCTGGTCCGATAGTCACCTGCCCTGCCCCAACGCTCGCGATCTGATCTTTGGTAATAGCCCCTGTCCGGATCGTACAGTGCGGCCTTCATCCAATCGTGAAAAGTGACGGCGCGCACTGCTATCGCTCGGTGCGATCCTCTTTGTCCAGCAACCGAGTGGTGTTTTCAGTGATGCTGGGCGGGTTCGCCAACTCAGCCGTGTTCGGACGGCGCCAACCAGCCTGCGCACGCGCGGGCGGCGGAGTCAATGCGGGACGTTGCTGAGGTGGTCCAAACTGCTGCGGGTGCGTAGGCATCGGAGTGGGTGGTCCATAAGGTCGCAAAGATTTCGGCGCACCTTCCTCAAACAGTCCCGCGTACAACATGCGCAATGGACCACCAACAAAACAGATAATCGCTGCTAAAGAAGTGAGTATTTCGAGAAAAGCCGAACCTGAAAAACTCGCAAACATTCCGAGTATCGACACGATTACCACCCCTGAGAGGAACAACAAGCCGCCTTGCTTGACGCCCTTTCGACGTGGCGAGATCGGAACCGGCTCGTCCGGACCGCGATAAACCGGGAGCTGGCCACCGCTGTTGAGCAAATGCAAGACACCATCGAGGGGGAAACCGCAACGAGAGCAGAATCGGACAACTCCAGTAACTTGTTGCTGGCCGCATTGCGGACAAAACATGGGGATTGTTCCTCGCCAATCGGGCTGTTAGGTCGGCCTAGATAATAAACCGAGGAGTGCCCTCACCGGAAAGTATTTTGATGGTTGCCACTGCCCGGCCGCGGTGATCGCTCGACTGCTGCAACGTCTCCAGTAATAAATCTACAAGTAGCCGCTCGCCCGCGGGAGTCGAAACGTACATCGTCAGCGCACTGTCATCAGTGATCGAATCAAACGCCCGCTGCCGCAAACGATCGACTTCCGACAAGTAGTCGATAATCAGATCTCCATTCGAAAGTGTTTCAGGCAGCGTCCACTCGAACGGGTCATCCCAGAGATTTGACGTGATACCGCCGCACGTCTGTTCGATCGCGGCGGCGCTGCGCAAAATGTTTTCACCGATACTGGCTGCTGGTGGATTGCGGTAGAGGAGAGTTGCCGGCACCGAGCTCGCGAGATGTTTCAGGGCGTTGAGCAGAGCCGCGAACTGCCGATCGAGATTTGTGACGATCTCGCGGCTCATGCAAACTCCTTCATCTCGAGCGCCGGTCCGTTTCTTCCATCACAGTTCCAAAATTGCGTCCGGCAAAACTGAAGCCATTATGGATGTAACCCTTCGCGGCGACGTGCGCACCGCGAGACGGAACACCGCGCCTCGTTGCTACCCACATCCTTCCAGTGCCGTCGTCGATCTCGTATGCTCCCGCTCCGAGCACTCCATAACTATCGGTAACTCGTCCCGCAATTCCGACTTCCTTTTCGCGGTAACGATCCGGATTGCGATTGATTTTTGCGATGTTTGTCTGAGTCGGGCAGGCGGTGAACAGCAGCGCTCCACCTATCAAAACGAAGAGAACAGCGGCTCTTTTCAATGCTAGCATGGCGTCTCCTTTAATGTTTGCATTCATCTCGGGAGAGGCCATGCATGATAACAAATCGGTCGCCAATCCGCGTAATCCGCGGCCTACTTCCCGAACCAACCAATGGGCCGTCCGGAGAGATCGACCCAAACGCTCTTGACCTGCGTGTAAAGGTCGAGCGCGTGCTTGCCCATCTCGCGCCCGTAGCCTGACTGCTTGTAGCCACCAAAGGGAGACGCTGCATTGAACATGTTGAAGGTATTGATCCAAACCACGCCCGCTTTGATCTCTTTCGCGAAACGATGCGCCCGCGTGATGTCCCTGGTCCAAATCCCGGCCGATAGACCATAGATCGTGTCGTTCGCCTGTTTGATCAGATCGTCTTCATCCTTGAAGCTGATCACCGACACGACCGGACCAAAGATCTCTTCCTGGGCCACGCGCATGTTGTTCTTTACTTCCGAGAAGATGGTCGGACTGAAGAAGTAGCCCTTCTGAAAAGCGCCTTCGAGATTCGGCGACTGTCCGCCAGTGACAACCGTTGCACCCTCTTCGCGCGCGATATCGACATAACCCTTGATGCGATTCAGTTGTTCTTCGGACACTTGCGGTCCCATCTGCGTCGCCTTATTCATCGGATCGCCGACGGCAATCTTTTCGGCCTTCTCCGAGAGTTTGCCAAGGAACTCATCCTTGACTGACTCTTCAACAAACAAGCGCGAACCGGCGCAGCACACCTGACCCTGGTTGTAGAAGATCCCCATCATCGCGCCGGCCACTGCCTGTTCGAGATCGGAATCAGCGAACACGATGTTTGGCGCCTTGCCGCCGAGCTCGAGCGAAACCTTTGTGAGATTGTCAGCCGCAGCTTTCGCGATCAACTTGCCAACTTCAGTTGAACCGGTAAACGCAACCTTGTCGATCCCGGGATGCGCCGCGAGTGCGGCGCCGGCAGTTTCACCATAGCCGGGAACGATGTTCACCACTCCTTCGGGAAATCCTGCTTCCTGGATCAACTTCGCCAGCTCCATCGCGCCGACAGGTGTTTGCTCCGCCGGTTTGAGAACGATCGTGTTGCCCGCGGCGAGTGCCGGAGCGAGTTTCCACGCCGCCATCAAGAGCGGAAAGTTCCAGGGAATGATTTGACCGCAAACACCGATCGGTTCGCGCAACGTGTAGTTGAACATCTTGCCGGGCACAGGGATCGTCTCGCCTTCGATCTTTGTGGCCCAACCCGCGAAGTACTCGAAGTTCTCGACTACCTGCGGCAGATCGACGTACGTCGACTCGTTAATCGGTTTGCCGTTGTCACCGGTTTCGAGCGCTGCGAGCTCGGTGGAGTGTTGCTCGATCAACTGCGAGAGTTTGTAAAGTAATCTGCCACGATCGCGCGCACTGAGCTTGGACCACTTGCCTTCGAACGCGCGCCGAGCAGCCGTCACGGCCTTATCGATGTCGGCTTTGTCAGCTTCCGCGACTTCAGCAAGCATGTCGCCGGTGGCCGGATTCGGTGTCTTAAAAGTCTTGCCCGACTCTGAGTCTACCCATTGTCCGTCAATAAAGAGTTGATACTTTCTCGGAGTGCTTTCAGCTAATTCTACAGATGACATTCTTGCTCCTTTAGAACTCTGTCGTGCCCAGTAAGAGTTGACGCAACACGTATGGAAGAATTCCGCCGTGCTTGTAGTAATCGACCTCGATGGACGTGTCGATTCTGAGTGTGATCGGGATCTCTTCGATTGCGCCGCTCGCGCGGTGAATCACGAGCGTGCAGTCCTGACGAGGCTCGATGCCTGCTTCGATTCCCAACAAATCAAAAGTCTCAGTGCCGTCGAGTCGCAAGGTAGACGCGCTCGTATCGTCCTGGAACTGACACGGCAACACACCCATTCCAACCAGATTGCTGCGATGAATACGTTCAAAACTCTGTGCGATGACGGCTTTGACGCCAAGCAGCCGCGTCCCTTTCGCAGCCCAGTCGCGAGAGCTGCCCGTGCCGTACTCCTGCCCCGCGACGATTACGAGCGGCACGCCGTCAGACTGATAACGCATCGCCGCGTCGTAGATGCTCATGCGTTCGCCGTCGGGTTGATAAATCGTGACGCCACCTTCAACGCCGGGCACCATCAGGTTCTTGATGCGCACGTTTGCGAACGTGCCGCGCACCATCACTTCGTGATTACCACGCCGCGCGCCGTAACTGTTGAAGTCTTTGATATCGACGCCGCGGTCCTGCAAGTACAAGCCTGCCGGTGACGACGGTTTGATCGCGCCTGCCGGACTGATGTGATCGGTCGTGACTGAATCACCGAAGATCGCCAAAGGCCGCGCGCCTTTCACGTCCGACACCGGCAGCAGTGTGCTGTGAAAGTCTTCGAAGTACGGCGGTTCGCGAATGTAAGTCGACTCAGGCTCCCACTCGTAAACGTTGCCGCTCGAGCTCGGAATGTCGTTCCAGAGCGGATTCTGTTCGGCGAAATTGCCGTAAAGCCGTCGATAAGTTTCGGGATCAAAAGCCTCGCGCATCAGGCCTTTGATCTCTTCCATCGTGGGCCAAACGTCGCGGAGGTAAATTTCCTCGCCACTTTTGCCGGCGCCGATTGGATCCGACGATAGATCGAGATCGATGCGACCAGCGATCGCAAACGCGACCACGAGCGGCGGACTCATCAGAAAGTTTGCCTTGATACTCTGATGCACGCGCGCTTCAAAGTTTCGATTCCCGGAAAGAACCGAAGCTGCGATCACGTCGCGCTCGTTCACGATCTGCTCGATGGCCGGATCGAGTGGGCCGGAGTTGCCGATGCAAGTCGTGCAGCCATAACCGACGAGATTGAACCCCAGCTCGTTCAGGTAATTCTGCAAACCGGTTCGTTCGAGATATTCCGTCACGACTCGCGAGCCGGGCGCGAGTGAGTTCTTCACTTTCGGACTCACGCTCAGTCCTTTTTCAACAGCCTTCTTCGCCAGCAACCCTGCGGCCAGCATTACGCTCGGGTTTGAAGTATTCGTACACGACGTGATCGCAGCGATAAGCACGTCGCCATGACCCACCAGTTCATCACCTTCGGGGAACTCGTCTTCGGGTATTTCAGCAACGATGTCCGGCGTCGGACGGTTGTTGACCATTTCCGTTTCTGTCCAGACATTCGTGTTCGTGGTTGTCTGATGGTTGCCGGCAACAGCGGGAACGGTTTCGGATCGCTGCTCACCGCCGCCCGCCATCGCGCGCTGTCGATCGGCGCCGGTCTTCACGTGATAACGCGTCCAGAGTTCGTCTTCGGTTTTGCCGTAGCCGCCCTCTGCAACGGGTTTCACCATCAGCTCGTTGAACTGCGTCTTCAGCGCCGACAGTTCGATGCGATCCTGCGGCCGTTTTGGACCGGCGACACTCGGGCCAATCGACGCGAGATCCAGATCGAGCACGACGCTGTATTCGCACTCGCCCGGGCGCGGCATGCCAAACATGCCCTGTGCCGTGTAGTAGTCTCTGACCATGTCAACGTGCTCTTTCGAGCGGCCGGTCGCGAGCAGGTAAGCACACGTCTCTTCATCGACCGGGAAGAACCCCATCGTCGCGCCATACTCAGGCGCCATGTTAGCAATCGTCGCGCGATCAGTCACAGACAAACTAGCCGCGCCTTCACCGTGAAACTCAACAAACTTTCCGACCACCTTCGCCTTGCGCATCATTTCGGTGACACGCAACACGAGATCGGTCGCTGTCATACCTTCACGCAAGCTGCCGGTCAGGTTAACGCCGACGACGTCCGGAGTCAGGAAGTAGACCGGTTGGCCCAACATCGCCGCCTCTGCTTCGATACCGCCGACGCCCCAGCCGACGACACCGAGACCGTTGATCATCGTGGTGTGTGAATCGGTGCCGACGAGCGAGTCCGGAAAGTAAATATTCTTCTCCCAAACATTCTTCGCGAGGTATTCGAGATTCACCTGGTGACAGATGCCGATGCCCGGCGGTATCACGCGAAAACCGTCGAACGCCTGCGTGCCCCACTTGAGAAACTGGTAACGCGAGCGATTGCGTCTGAACTCGATCTCCATGTTCTTCTCGAACGCGTCGCGTGTGCTGGAAAAGTCAACTTGCACCGAGTGATCGATCACGAGATCGACAGGAACGAGTGGTTCGATGACGCTGGTGTTTTTCCCGAGCCGCGCCACGGCAGAACGCATCGAGGCGAGATCGACGAGCAGCGGCACGCCGGTGAAATCCTGGAGCAGCACGCGGGCGACGATGAACGGAATCTCTTCGGTGCGTTTGCCGTTCGGCTGCCAGTTTGCAAGGTCGCGCACGTCGTCTTCGGTGATCTTTTCGCCGTCACAATTTCGCAGCACCGACTCAAGGACCACGCGCAGGCTGTGCGGCAGTCTCGAAATGGGACCGGCGCCATTCTGCTCCAGTTTCGGCAATGAATAAAACTGTCCGATTGGCCCGGTTGCGGAGCTGAAAGTTTGCAAAGAATCAAAGGGGCTGGCTGGCATAGTGATGCTCGAACTCTTTTCTGAGAAGCGAAGTTTGTCTGGTGTTTTGGTTCAAGTTGAAGTGTACCAGCGAGGATTAATTTCGCGCAAAGGCGCAACAAAATCTCCATTTCTTGATTTCATCGGTATTGGGTATAGTTTCCATCAAACATCAGCGCGAGTAAGGAGATTCGCATGGCAAAGAAACATGGCGAGTATTTGGCTAACGATCCCGATTACGTTCCCGACCCGGAGATTGAGGAGTTTATGGAGCAGGAGATTTCCCGTGCACCGAAAGATCCGGAGTTGCTGGCCCATCGATTGCGCAACAATACCGCCGCTTCGCCACGCGATGCCGGTGGTGATCTCGACGCAGACTGGGAAGATGTGAACGAGAGTGGATCGGAGACTGTGGCCGGCGATAATCCCACTCCGGATCAGTCGCTCGTCGAGGAAAACGCCTCCGCGATGGGCGTGAGTTATGAGGACAACGAAGAGCTCGAGTTTCTCGAGAAGATCGAGAAGCGCGATCGCAACCGATACGAGCTCGACGAGAATTCAAAAGCGTCCGAGGACACGATCTAGAATCCCTTGCGACTATCGAGCAGGATCGTTACTGGACCATCGTTGACCAGCTCCACCTGCATCGTCTTACGGAAGCTGCCCGTTTCAACTCGCCCAAGCAGCTTCCGGCTATTCTCCACGAAGTAATCGTACAAAGGCTCGGCAATCTCAGGCGCAGCAGCATCACTCCACGAAGGCCTCAAGCCACGACGGACATCGCCGTACAGAGTGAACTGAGAAACAACCAGCAGGCCGCCGTTGATTTCTTTGACGGAAAAATTCATGCGACCTTCCGTGTCGTCAAAAATTCGCAGCGCCGCGATCTTCGCGGAGAGATAGTCAGCATCATCACGCGTATCATCGCGAGCAACACCTAACAAAACGACGAGACCATTTTCGATCTCGCCGACGACCTCCTCCTCAACCGTGACGCTCGCCCGCGTCACTCTCTGGACCACCGCTCTCATGTTTGATTCGCGTTAATCGGCGAAAATCTGCGGCTCATTTCTTCGGCGGCCGCGATGGCCTGATCTCGATTCGACTCGGCAACGCGCGTCCGGGATATGCCAGCAGATCCATCACCACTTCCGCGATATCATCCGGTTGAAGTTGCCAGCTCTTTTGATCGCTCGGTTCGTCGCCGCCGAATTCAGTGTTCACCGAGCCGGGCATGATGTAAGTCACTTTGATCCCGTCGTGCCTGACTTCCTGCATCAGCGCTTCGCTGAAACCATTCAACCCAAACTTTGACGCGTTGTAAGCAGCCATTTGTGGATGTGGATTCGCGCCGGCGAGCGAAGAGATGTTGATGATGTAACCGCCGCCTCGTTGCTTCATCACCGGAATCGCTTCGTGACAGCAGTAAAAGACACCGAATACGTTGGTCTCGAGTACCGCGCGAAAATCCTCTGGACTCATCGACTCGACTGACGAAAAGATGCCGATGCCCGCGTTGTTGATGAGAATGTCAACGCCACCGAACGCCCCAAAAAGCGACTGTACCGCATCGTAGTTACGCACGTCGCAGGCATACCCGGAGATCGTGCCTGGTCCGATTTTGCCCAATTCCGAAGTTGCGTTTTCGACGTCGGATTCTAATCGCCCCGTGATTGCAACGTTCGCTCCTGCGGAGACGAGCGCCTTCGCAATCGCATACCCGATGCCGCGCGTACCACCCGTAACAATCGCACTCTTTCCCGTGAGATCCACCACTTCAGCCTTTCAACTTCTCCCGCAGTCTCTCGTTCACAATCTTTGGGTTCGCTTTTCCCTTCGAAGTCTTGATCACCTGGCCCACAAAGAAGCCAAACAACGTCTCTTTACCCGCACGATAATTGGCAAGTTGATCCGGGTTCGCTGCGATCACGCTATCGATCAGCGAATCGATCTCGCCGGTATCGCTAACCTGGACCAGCCCTTGTTCTGCAACGATCGCGACCGCAGACTTGCCTGTCTTGAACATCTCGACAAGAACGTCTTTGCCCTGCTTACCACTGATCTTCGCTTCGTCAATCAAACGCACGAGTGCGCCTAACTCTGTGGCCTGCACCGGCGAATCCGAGGCCGAGAGTCCGCTAGCTTCGAGCTCGCGCAACAACTCGGTTCGGATCCAGTTTGCAGTCGCGCGCGCATTGCCCGACGCTGCCACAGCTTGTTCGTAGTAATCAGCAAGTGAGCGTTCGGAAACGAGCTGCGACGCATCCGCATAACTCAAACCATACTGCTCACTGAATCGCTTGCGCCGGTCTTCAGGCAGCTCCGGCATCTCGCGTCGCACTTCTTCCACAAACTGCTCCGACACGATCAGCGGCGGCAAATCAGGTTCGGGGAAATAGCGATAGTCGTGCGCTTCTTCCTTCGAACGCATCACGCGCGTTTCCAGCGCGCGATCATCCCAAAGGCGTGTTTCCTGATTTATGCGCCCGCCCGACTCGAGCACCTTGATGTGTCTCGCCACTTCAAACTCGATCGCACGTTGCATGAACCGCACCGAGTTCAAGTTCTTCAACTCGACCTTCGTACCAAATATCTCATCGCCAACGCGCCTCACAGAAACGTTCGCTTCGCAACGCAGGTTGCCCTTCTCCATGTCGGCTTCCGACGCGCCCACCCACTGCAACGCGCGCCGCACGTGATTGACGTAGTCGTACG
>DATDFT010000085.1:0-6807 GCA_036522475.1 Pyrinomonadaceae bacterium
GCGCACCATTACATGAGCCGCGAGCGTCCGGGGCATCTGCTACAGACCTCCGCGCTCGTTAACGAGGCATACGTACGCCTGATCGATTGGAAGAATGTCCGCTGGCGAAATCGAGCTCACTTCTTCGGTGTGGCCGCGCAATTGATGCGCCGGATCCTCGTTGACTTCGCCCGCGAGAGGCAGTACCTAAAACGTGGCGGTGGTGCGTTGCAAGTGTCGCTCAGTGAGGCGGCGTCCTTCGTCGAGCAGCGCAGTGTTGACTTCGTTGCGCTCGATGAGGCACTCAACGCGCTCGCCGAAATCGATCCGCGCAAGGTGCAGGTGGTAGAGATGCGTTTCTTCGCGGGATTGTCTGTCGACGAAGTGGCGGAGCTATTAAACGTCTCCAAAGAGACGGTCATGCGCGACTGGCGCCTCGCTAAGGTTTGGTTGCTACGACAACTCGAAGGAGAGATGGTCGTTCATGAAAAATGAACGATGGCAACAGGTCGAGAGTCTCTATCACGCGACCCTCGAGAAGGATCCGCGCGAGCGTTCCGCTTTTCTGGTCCATGCCTGCGACGGAGACGAAACACTGCGACGTGAAGTCGAATCGCTGCTCGCCTTTGATGCTCACGCCGAGCAGTTCATCGAATCTCCTGCACTCGAAGTTGCGGTAAAAATGATGGCGGACGAGTCTTCGAAGTCAATCGCAGCAGGCGACAGGTTCAACCAGTATCGCATCCTCTCGCAACTCGGCGCCGGCGGGATGGGGGAAGTCTATCTCGCCGAGGACACGAGTTTAAGACGCAAGGTCGCGTTGAAGTTCCTGCCTGTAGTTCTCACGAAAGACAAAGCACACCTGCGGCGCTTTGAGGTGGAGGCAAGGGCCGTGGCGGCGCTGTCTCATCCGAATGTCTGCACGATCCACGAAGTCATCGAAACTGAAGACGGCCGCCATTGCATCGTCATGGAATACATCGCAGGCATGACGTTGCGCGAACGAATGTTGAAGGGCCGCATCAGCATAAACGAGGCGCTCGAGATCGCTATTCAAATTGCATCGGCACTTTCGAGTGCGCACAACGAAGGGATTGTGCACCGCGACATCAAACCTGAAAACGTCATGTTGCGCGAAGACGGGTACGTGAAGGTGCTCGACTTCGGACTTGCGAAGTTGGCCGAGACAACGCCTGACTCTGCGGACAGTGCGGCTGAAACGCGGTCCATCGAGGTGAAGACGTTGCCCGGAGTGTTGATGGGCACTGTCGCATACATGTCGCCGGAGCAGGCGCGCGGTCTTCCGGTTGATGTACGCACAGATGTCTGGAGCCTTGGAGTTGTCCTCTACGAGATGGTTGCAGGACGACAACCATTTCAAGGACCGACACCGACAGACGTCATCATTGGCATTGCTGAACGAGAACCAACACCGCTTGCAGAGTTTGCGCCTGAAGCAAGTCAACTAGAGCAAGTGATCGCGCAGACGTTGGCTAAGGATCGTAATGACCGCTATGGGACCGCCTCAGAGGCGCTGGTCGATCTCAAGAATCTGAAACGCGAGCTGGAGCTCGGGACCGATCTCAACACGACGCGGCGGCTGAAGCATGTGGCAAGACCTCCATCTAGAACTCGAACGCTTGCACTGCTCGGAGTAGCTGCGGTCGTTATCGCCGCCGTGGTTTTTACCATCTGGTTTGCGCGAAATTTAAGAGCGCCTGCCACCGCGCCGCAAATAAAATCTTTGGCAGTATTGCCGCTCGAAAATCTTTCCGGTGATGCGTCGCAGGATTACTTTGCCGAGGGCATGACTGAAACGTTGATTGCCGGTCTCGCGAAAGTTGTTGAGCTGCGAGTGACTGCCCGCACGTCCGTCGTGCAGTACAAGGGATCGCCGAAGTCACTGAAGCAGATTGCGCAGGAGTTGAACGTCGACGCAGTCGCTGAGGGTTCGGTCCAGCGTTCCGGCGACAAGGTCCGTGTGACAGTGAGGTTGATTGACGCCGCGACGGAAAAACTTTTGTGGAGCGGCGAATACGATCGCGATCTTCGTGATGTGCTCACCCTTCAAAACGAAATCGCACAGGAAGTCACGCAAGCAATCCGGATCAAGCTGACGCCGCAGGAACAAGGTCGTTTGACGCAGGCGCGGCGTATCAACCCGGCAGCGTACGATGATTTCCTGCGCGGTCGATACTTCCTCAGTCGTCAGACTAAAGCAGACAACGACGCCGCGATCGAGGCCCTTAACCGTGCCGTTACGACCGACCGTGATTTCGCCGGCGGCTGGGCTGAGTTGGCCCAGGCGTATGTCTGGAGACTTTTTTTGTTCGTACCAAACGAGAAGGATTTACAGCAGAAGGCTTTTGTAGCTGTCGAAAAGGCGCTCGAGCTCGATAAAGAGTTACCGGAAGCGTATCTCGCGCGTGGTCGTTTGTTATGGACACCTGCGAATCATTTTCCGCACGACAAAGCGATTCAGGAGTATCGCCGCGCGCTCGCGTTGAATCCGAGTCTTGATGAGGCGCGAAATCAACTCGCGCTTGTGTTGGGCCATGTAGGCCTGCTTGATGAATCACTCGCCGAGTTAAACAAGGCGCTTGCGGCCAACCCGGCTAATAACCTTGCACGATTTCGTGTCGGCGAATCGCTGCTGTTCCAGGGCAAATATGAGCAAGCTCTCACGGCGCTGCGAAACGTTCCTCCGGACGTGAATCCATCGTTAATCGGGCACCAGATTGTTTTGACTCTGTTTGAATTGGGAAGAAAGGACGAGGCCGCTGCCACGCTCGAGAAGTTTTTAAAAGATTACCCTCAAGATAACCGTGGTTTGTATACAAGCTTGCAGGCAGTGCTCGCGGCTTCAGCAGGACAAGAACGCCTCGCGGAGGAGAAGATCAAGTTAGCGATCGAGCGCGGCAAGGGATTCGGACACTTTCATCACACGGCGTATCACATTGCTTTGGCTTACGCGCTGATGAACCGCCCCGACGAAGCGATCACGTGGCTGGATTCAGCGGCTAACGACGGGTTTCCGTGCTACGTTCTTTTCGAAACAGATCACAATTTGGATAATCTGCGACAGCAGGAACGATTCAAGTCGCTGATGACGAAATGGAAGCAACAGTGGGAGTATTACAAGACGGAGTACTACAAAACAGTACCGGCGGATTAGGAAAACTGGCCACAAAAAGGCACAAAAGGCACATAACAGGAAAACCAGGTTTCTTTTGGCTTTTCTTTGTGTGCCTTGTGTGCCTTTTTGTGGCTAAACTCAGTTAACAAAACCATGCCAAAGACCAAAAGAACACTCAAAGCCGCAAAACACAAATCCACCAAGTCCAAACCCAAACGCAAAACCAGCACGCTCGCCGACGTGTTCGAGATTCCCACTCCCGATAACCGTCCCATCAAGTGCTACGCTTTCGATCCGAGTCACGGAAAGTTTTTCGGCAACGAAATGACCTTGCGCGTGAAGTATGAAAAACTGCTGCCTGGTCCAGTCGGCGAACGCATCGCCGTGATCGACTACGACGGCGCAAATAAAAAATTCTACAAGCCTGTCAATCTCGACGATCCGAGCCTGCTGATCGCATCGGGAATCAGCCCAACCGAATCCGATCCGCGCTTTCATCAGCAGATGGTCTATGCCGTCGCGATGGAAACGATCCAAAACTTCGAGTCAGCACTGGGGCGCCGTATTCGCTGGCGACTCGAAGAACGACTACCCGACCCGACAACCGGCAAAATACAACCAGGCAAGCGCGATGGAGACATCTGGCGCCTGAATCTTTATCCGCACGCGATGGTGTCCGCTAACGCGGCGTACTCACCTGCCGCAAAGGGAATTCTGTTTGGTTACTTTCGCGCCAGCTCAGTCGATCCGGGACGCAATCTGCCGGGCCAGACAGTCTTCACTTGTCTTTCGCACGACATCATCGTTCATGAAGTCACGCATGCGATCCTCGACGGCATTCGCACTTACTTCTCGGAGCGCACGAGCTCCGACGTGGCAGCATTTCACGAAGCATTCGCCGACATCGCGGCGCTGTTTCGTCACTTC
The DNA here is from genome assembly GCA_036522475.1 of Pyrinomonadaceae bacterium. Classification (GTDB taxonomy): domain Bacteria; phylum Acidobacteriota; class Blastocatellia; order Pyrinomonadales; family Pyrinomonadaceae; genus PSRF01. Next base: position 4,043 of record DATDFT010000085.1, read on the forward strand.
TCGCACAAGGAAGCGTTACTCGATACGATTCAGAAAACAGGCGGCAGGCTTTATCAATATCATCTCGATCCTGATGCTTTGCTCACGGACGGCAACCCGACGATTCAAGCACAAAAGCTACAGGACAATCCGCTGATCGGTTTAGCGCAGCAGTTTGGCGAGGCGCGCGGAACGGGAAGAGCATTGCGCTCTGCGTTGAGTGAACTGCCCGATCCAAAGAAGATGAAGAACCCGAATCTTGAGCCACATGAACTTGGCGCGATTCTGGTAGCCGCAGTTTTCGATGCTTACTTCACCGTCTACCTGCGCCAAACGTCCGACTTGTTTCGCATCTTCCGAGCGGGTGGCGGCACCGTTGATTCGCGCGAAATATCAGGACCATTGGCCAACTTACTCGCCGACGCTGCAAGTAAGACGGCGAATACACTCTTCAAGATCTGCGTTCGAGCTATCGACTACTGTCCGGCAGTAGACATCACGTTTGGTGATTACCTGCGCGCGCTGATCACCGCCGATCGCGACAATCATCCGTCGGATTCTCTCGGTGTGCGCGACGCGTTGATGCAGGCGTTTCGCTTGCGCGGCATCCTGCCGGAAGACGCGCAATACTTTTCTGAAGAGTCGCTCTCGTGGTCGCCTTTGGAGCCGGGTACGCTGCCGGATTTCGAGGGACTGATTTTCGGAGATCCGAATGGGCTCACGCGTGAGGAGAGAAACCACAACGGCGATCTTTTGCGGCAGTATGCTCAGGCTAACGCAGAGACGCTCGGGTTCCGTCGGGGAGAGTTCATCTCAGTGCCGTCGTTCCATCCTGCTTTTCGAGTAACACCCGACGGCAGCATGCGTATCGACATGGTTGTCGAGATGGCCCAGAAGGCCGACATTCCTTACGACCCAAAGCGTCCGGCGCTGGGAACGTTTCCGATGCGCAGTGGCTCGACGTTGCTCATCACCAAGCCGCCGTTCAAAGACGGGAACTATGGAGCAGGAGTTATTCGCTACCTGATTCGAAGGAAACTCGATGGTCCATACGGCGAGCGCCGCCAGCGCCGGCAACGAGATTTCAACCTGCGTAACGGTCTGCTCGAAGGTAACGACAAGAACCGTTTCCAACTGGACTTCAACATGTTGCATGCGGGGTTGTGAGATGACTACACGAAAAACAAAATCTACCGCTGAGAAAACCAACAGTCTCAGAGTGCGAATGTACCGTGTCGGTTTTGGCGACTTTTTTCTCGTCATCGTGCCAACACCGTCCGGAGATCAGCACATCCTGATCGACTGCGGCGTCTTCAAAGGAACTTCCGGCACAGGCGATCTGGGTTCGATCGCTGACGCAGTTGAAGACCTGTTTCAAACCACCGGCGGCAAGCTGGCTTTAGTGATCATGACGCACCGGCATGCCGATCATATCGCGGGTTTCAAAGTCGAACGTTTCAAAGATTTCAAAGCGAACATGGTGTGGATGCCTTACTAGGAACAGTTCAACGACAAGCAGCCGGACTCTGCAAACAACATGCTGGCTGACATTCATGATCTCGCAGCGAGCCTGGCAATTCAGTTCCGCGGCAGAGGCGACTCAGACGCGCAGGAAGCACTGGCCCAACTCGGAAATGCCACCGGCATCGACGACTTCAATGCTGCCGCCACCGACAAGAAGAAACGCGTCGGCAACGCAGTCGCACTCGACATGCTGAAGGACCACCTCGGATCGCAGGGCGAAAACGTTCGTTATTACGCGGCAGGCGATAAGCCCGAGCTACCCGATGAGCTGAAAGATTTGAAGGTAACGATACTCGGACCACCGCCGGAAAAGGCGAAGGCATTTCTCGCGCTCATGGATCTCAAGAAGGGCGTGGGCCAGTATCTCGATTCGATGACGGACGGTACGCGTGGTCCAGGTCCGATCGAACCGTTTGCAAAAGAGTGGTTCGCGAAGGCGAAGGACTATCCAAAACAAGACGGGCTCAAGTATGACGAAATTGTTCAACGCGTGAACTCGGCGCAGCCGGACATGCTTGCCGTCGCCGCCGCAAAGATCGAGAACTTTCTCAACAACCAGAGCCTCGTGGTGCTGTTTGAGTTCGACGGTAAGAAACTGCTCTTTGCCGGCGACGCGCAGGGCGGCAACTGGGAATACTGGCTTTACCAGATGGAGGCGCCGCTCAAAGATCCGACTAACGCGGGCGACATCGTGGAAGCGAGTAAAGAGCTTTTACAGACGATCGACTTCTACAAAGTCGGTCATCATGGAAGCACGAATGCGACGCCGATTCCGGTAGTCGAAGCGGCAGTCGCGCGTCCGAAGACGAACAAGGGATTTGTTTCGATGTGTTCGACGGAGAAAGGAGTTTACGGCAATCCGGACAAGGACACGGAAGTGCCGCGGATTCTATTGATGGACGAGTTGAACAAAGGCTCGTGCCTGGTTCGCAGCGACTCCATCCCGATCACGTTCACGGACAGAAAAACGAACGAGCAGAAGACAATCAACCCCACGGACGGCGTGACGCTCCCCAAACCCAAGGTCGGGACTTTGATGAAGACAAAGCTCTACATCGAATACGCCTTTTAACTCTGCGGCCCTCTGCGGTTCTCTGCGTTAAAAGTGTTTTCTCAACGCAGAGACGCAGAGAACCGCAGGGGCCGCAGAGGAAATCCAGTCCTGTGTTAAAATCTATGCACTGATGACGACCGCAGAGCCATTAACCGAAGAGCAGGAAGTCTTTCTTAAACACATCCAGAAGAGGGGACTCAAGCGCACG
>DATDFT010000086.1:0-9285 GCA_036522475.1 Pyrinomonadaceae bacterium
AGGAGTCGGGGTTGCCTTCGAGATCGATGTCGATCCGATTTGCCAACGCGGTCACGGACGGTTCGTCGTGCGGATCCATGCCGGCTTCGATAACGGCGAGCGCGACGGCGCGATACATCGAGCCCGTGTCCAGGTACAAAAGCTTCAGCGCATGCGCCAGCATGCGGCCCAGGGTTGTTTTGCCGGAGCCTGATGGACCGTCGATTGCGATGATCATCTAAACAGATTAAAAGAGATGCCACGGGCTTTTCCCGTGGAGTCTCACGTTAGTTGCTACACGAACGCCGCGAACACTTCGTTGGATAAGAGAGCGCCGGAGCGAGTCAGTCTAATCAAATCGCCCTCAAACTCAAGCAACCCGGCTTTGTAAAAACGATCGAGGTCCGCGCCGTGCTGCTCGCGCAGATCGACGCCAAACGACTCCTGATAGCGACGAACATCGACACCCCGCATCAGCCGCATGCCGAGAAACAACGCTTCCGCACGCACGTCAGTCTCGGTCAACTCCTGCTCCTCGACTATCGGAGCCATGCCATTCTCGATCAACTCCACGTACTTCAACACGTCCCGATGATTTGACCAACGCCGCGTTCGCCCATCGTAAGAGTGGGCCGAGCAGCCAAAACCATAATACGGATCAGCACTCCAATACTTCACATTGTGTCGCGAATGAAAGCCGGGCTGGCAGAGATTCGAGATCTCGTAGTGCTCGTAACCGGCTTCAGAGGCGTGGTCCAACATCCATCGATACATCAAACCTGCGAGATCGTCGTCGGGAACCGGTTGCAGGCCGCGGCGGATATGTTCAGCCAGGGGCGTGCCGGAATGCACTTCGAGCAGATAGAACGAGAGATGCTCGGGACTCAAAGCGAGAAATTGCTCGATATTTCGCTGCCAGCCTTCGAGTGTTTGTCCGGGCAAGCCTGCGATCAGATCGAAACTGATGTTGTTGAAGCCGGCGTCGCGCAGATCTGCGAAAGTCTTGAGTGCGTCGGCGCCGTTATGCGAGCGTCCGAGTTTCGCGAGTTCGGCATCGTCAAACGTCTGCGCCCCGAAGCTGGCGCGATTCACGCCGAGGCTGCGAAAGGCGTCGAGTTTCTCGCGCGTCACGCTGCCGGGATTTATCTCGAGTGTGATCTCTGACTTCGGATCGATCGTGAACTGTTCATGCAACGTCGCGAGAATGCGGTCCAACTGTGACGGCGCCAGCAGCGATGGCGTGCCGCCGCCGAAGTAGATCGTGTCAACACTCGCGCCGCTGTATCCCGACGCTCTTATCTCCTCGATCAAAGCCGCGACATAGCGTTCCGCAAGTTCACTCTGATAGAGACCGGTAGCGAAGTCGCAGTAAGAACAACGCGAGCTGCAAAACGGAATATGAACGTAGAGACCAGTGGCTGTCATTGTTTGACGGAATAATAACAGTACGCCGAAGGCGTTCGCTAATTTCATCGAATCATCAACTGTGTACTATTTCATTTCCCGGCGTATCGATTGACAACTCCCATCGTCCCTTCATTTATCTGTAAATCCCGTTGACACGCATCTGGGCAGTTGGCACGAGTGTTGATAGTCAAATAGCGGCTATCAAACTCGCCGGAGACAGTGCGTGCTCCGGTTGAGCAATTAACCATCGAACAAATGGGAGGACAGACAATATGCCAGATGACAGAATGCACAAGGACAATCTCCAGAAAAACATGGGGACTGGCGAGAAGGATAAGAATTATCAGCAATCACCCGGCAAGGGTGGTCAGCACGATAAGCAAGCCGGACAACATGCTGGAGGTCAGCAAAGTGGTGGTCAGTTCGGTGGCCAAAAGGGAACGCGAAACATGGACGAAGACGAGGATCTCGGTACGCAACGTACCGGAAGTCAGAATCGTGGCGGCCAGAATCGCTAATTAAATATAACTCTCTTCTTTTTTGAGCACGGACCTGAACGTTCGTGCTCTTTTTTATTTAATCCTGCGAGTGCTGCCTTCGCCGCTGATCGATTTACTCATGCTGCGCGAGACTCTTTCGACTTCCGCAAACACACGCAACAGATTCTCACCAAGTATCTTTTTGATGTCTTGCTCACTGTACCCGCGCTTGAGCAGTTCGTAAGTGATGTTTGGGAGCATCGAGACATCCTGCGCGCCTTCGGGCATGTCGTTCGCTCCGTCAAAGTCAGCGCCGATGCCGACGTGATCGATACCCGCAACCTTCACGATGTAATCGATGTGATCGATCAACTTCGAGATCGGTAACGGCGGCAACGGATTCGCCGCTTCGAGCTTGTCACTCTCTTCGCCACGCCGCTCGGGATCGTCTTTGTACTTCGCATCGATTGCCGCCTGCTGCGCTTTCAAGCGCGCCTCGCGTTCGTTGCTCTGCGGCCCGACTGTTTTCTCGTCAACAAACTCGCTGTAAAAGTTCACCTGGACCACGCCGCCGTTCTTCGCGATCCGTTTCAGCAGATCGTCCGGAATGTTTCGTGGGACGTTACTGAGCGCTCGTGCCGACGAGTGCGACGCGATGATCGGTGCTTTCGAAACGTCAAGCGCATCGCTCATCGTCTCGTCGGAAACGTGCGAAACGTCGACCATCATGCCCAGCCGATTCATCTCACGCACGACGTCTTTGCCGAAGTCGCTCAGACCGTGATGCTTCTTCTCGCCACGACCTGCATCAGCCCAGTTGTTCGTATTGTTCCAGGTGAGCGTCATGTAACGAACGCCGAGCCGATAAAACTCACGCAAGGTCGGCAGCGAGTCTTCGATTGCGTGCCCGCCTTCGATTCCCATCAACGCCGCAATCTTGCCCTGTCGCTTCGCGCGACGAATGTCGGCGACTGAAGTCGCGAACATCAGATCGCGCGGATGGCGTTCGACTGCCCGATAAACGGAGTCGATCATGTCCAACGTGCGGCGTGCTGCGCCGCCGTGCTCGACGTACCAGGGTTTGACGTAAAGTGAGAAGAACTCCGCGGTCAATCCGCCCTTTTTCATCCGCTCGATGCTCGTGCGGTATGGAGTTGGGGGAGTGCCGCTCAGATCGTAATCGTCGTTGGTCATCGGCGTCGTAACGTCGTTGTGCGTGTCGATGACGATTGCGCGGCGATGAATCTGGAGCGCGCGCTGCCAGAGCGCCTGGTCACGGGTTTGCGCAGCGACTGGCAGTCCGATCAGGCAGACGACAAGCAAACCGAAGAGTTTTCTGAGTCTCATGAATTCACCTTTCTTCGTGGTCATATGAAGCGGTATCATCAAGCGTCATGTCAATCCTGATTGCCGAAGATAACATGGCCCAGCGCCATTACCTCCGCGAGATTCTCGAAAAGGAGTTTCCATCACACGTGCCGGTGTTCGAGGCCGGCGACGGCGAAGAGACGGTGAAGATCGCGCTTGACGAGAAGCCCGACGTCTGCATTCTCGACATCCAGATGCCGAAGCTCTCGGGCGTGAAAGCTGCGCGCGCCATCTGGCGCGACTTCCCGAGCGCGCGCATCATTTTCTGGACGCAGTTTCCCCACGAGATCTACATCAACGAGATCCGCAAGATCGTAAAGTCAGTCGATCCGCCTCCGGCTTACGGGTTCATCCACAAGAATAATCCCGAGTCGCGCTTTCTACGGTTTGTCGCCGCCGTGCTCGAAGACGGCGCGGACATGATCGATCCGGCATTCAAAGACTCGTTCAAGCGGCCTCTGCTCACGGAGTTTGAAGCTGAAGCGCTTTACTACCTCGCCCTCGGTCTTTCGAACTGGGCGATCGCTCGCAAGTGTTCCTTGAGTCTGCGTGGAGTTGAAAGCAGGCTCGCAACGCTTTATGAAAAACTTTTCCTGAGCGTTGCGGAGGGTACCGACCAGGAAGCGTACGAGAAGCTCGCTTACAACATCCGCACGCGCGCGTTTTTCGAAGCGTTGCGGCGCGGGTTATTGAATAGCGACGAGCTCGAGAAGGCCGCCAACGATCTCGAAGCGTGGTTGCAGAAGGACCAGAAACGTTTCCACGAAGAACAGAAACGCGAGCTCGCCTCTTCGAAGAAGAAATGAGGCCGCAACCACAAAAAGGCACAAAAACTATCAAGAGAATTGTTTGTGCTTTTTGTGCCTTGTTGTGGCTGAGCATCCTGCTCCTGCCTGTTGCGTCCTCACAGCCTGGTGAGACGCAGCCGCAACCGTCGCCCTCACCATCGCCTTCACCGTCTCCATCACCTTCGCCCACTCCCATCACCGGGTTGCATCAGTGGGGCGCAGTCACGCTGTTTCACGGTCTGCCCTCCGATCGCGTGCGTGCAATCGCGCAGACGCCCGATGGCGCGATGTGGTTCGCCACTGAAAACGGCTTGGCAAAATTCGACGGCCGCCGAACGCAAACGATCAACGATCCTGCATTGCCTGCTGCACGCATTCTTGCCTTGCACACAGACAAGAATGGCGCGATGTGGATCGGCACCGAAGCGGGCGCTGCGCGTTTGTACGGCACAGAGTTCATCAAAGTAAAAGACACTGCCGGACAAACTATCACCGCGATCGTGGACGATCCGTCCGGCTCGGTGCTGATGACGAGCGAACAGGGGCGTGTCTATGAATGTCGCGCGCGCGTCGTGGCCACCGTCGTTTCGTCCGGCCTGACAAGCAGCGAAACAACTACCGTTAACCGCACCGTGATCGATAGTCGGGAGCTCTTGAATCAACCCCTCGAGAGCAGCGATCGAGATCATCCTGGTCCACTCGCCATCACCAGTATCGCCGCCGCAAACGGCCACATGTTCATCGGCACGTTGAGTCGCGGCGTGCTCGAGATCGCAAACGGCTCTGCGAAAGAAAGCCAGATGAAGCCCGTTGCTTTCTTTGTCAACGCACTCGAGTTCGATCAGGAAGGCAAGCTCTGGGTCGGCGCGCGCGCAAAGAAGGAGGAACCGGGAACGCTGTCAGGCAACGAACTGACCGGTCTCAAGCGCAACGAAACCGCTACTGGTCCAGTGATGACGTTGCAGACGATTGGGGAGGAGATGTGGGTAGGCACCGACGGTCGCGGCGTGTTTCATATCTCGAAAGCGAAGGTGCAGCGCCTTACCTTTGAAGGCACTGCCGGTGGTCTGCGTTCCGATCACGTCTATGCGATCTTTGCCGATCGCGAGGGCGTTATCTGGTTCGGAACTGATCGCGGCGTCTGTCGTTTCGATCCGCATGCACCGCGCGTCGAGTCGATTGGCGACAACGCCGACACGAATTTCGTCAGGTCGCTTTATCAGACCAGCAGCGGCAGAAGTGTTGTCGGCACGAATCGCGGTCTCTTTGTTTACGACGACGAAACGAAGACCTGGAACCCGGTCGCAGCGCTCGGCCGTAACATCATCTACGCGATCGCCGAAGACAAGTCTCAGCGATTGCTGGTGGCATCGGCCAGCGGTATTTACGTCGCGCCAAAACAAACGGTCCGTTTGGAAGAACAGGCTTTCACGCGCGTGGAAACCGGACCCGGAAACGCAGACGCGGCAGGCAGCGTTCGTGCAATCACGCAATTTCACGGCGCGACTTATTTCGCTGTCTTTGGCCGCGGCGTCGATCGCATGGACGGAGGTCGCAGCAGTCTTGCCTGGACCAACGCTCCCGCGACGGCGCGCGAAGTATTGAGTTTACTTGCCGACGGCGAAGACCGACTTCTGATCGGCACCACGCGAGACGGCGTGTTCGTATCTGACGGAAAAACGATCCGCGACGAACCGGCTTTTGCGACGCTGAAAGGACCGGCCGTGAGATCGATGGCGCGGACGCCTGACGGCTCGCTCTGGTTCGGCACCGCTTCGGGAGTTTTTCTCTGCAAGGACGGCGCTTGCAACCTCATCGTGCCAAACATCGACGCTCGTGTTCTGCTCGCGGTGCCGTCAGAGAAGACAAACGAAATCTGGTGCGGCACCCGCGGCAATGGTCTGCTGCGCGTCCTGCTCGATCCTGTCGTTGGACCAATCGTTTCCGAGCTCGATTCCGAACAAGGCTTGCCGTCGCAAAACGTCTTTGCCGTCGCGCCTGAACGAAATGGTGACGGCAGCGAAGTTTTGTTAATCGGCACCAATCGCGGCGTCGCGCGTTACGAGCCCGGTAAACTCCAGCCGCCGTTATCCGTGACGCGAATCGTGAGTAAACGAGTACACGCAGCTTCGGAGCTGCAAACCGGAATCAATCTCGACTATCCGCAAAACAGTTTGCTGCTTGACGTGACTGCGATCAGCAGCCGCACTTTTCCGGAACAGTTCCAATACGCCTTCACGCTGACTGACAGCAAAGGTCAGTCGATCAAACAGAAACTGTCGCGCGAGTCGCAGTTCACGATGGAGGGCCTGAAGCCCGGCACGTACACGGTGACGGCGCGCGCGTTCACTAAAGATCTGACGTCATCCGAGCCTCTGAGCTTTTCATTCACGGTCGCCAAAGCGCCCTTCCCGTGGACCTCAACGGCGCTTGCCATCCTGCTCGCACTCGCATTGCTGGCACTTCTGTGGGCCATACTCGAACGACGCCGGATCGTCGCAACAAGCGCCGCGCTCGTTGATGCCAACCGCGAACTGGCCGACGCACGGCTCAACCTCGCCAACGAAGCCGAACGCGAGCGACGCCGAATTGCACGCGACCTGCACGATCAAACACTCGCGGATCTCCGTCACCTCGCGTTGCTGACCGACCAGATCAAGACTAACGGCGAATCGAATCAGAGCGCAGCGTTGCGCAGTGAGATCGAAGTGATTTCACAGGAAGTGCGACGCATCTGCGAGGATCTCAGTCCGTCAGTGTTGCGGAACGTCGGCTTCGCGGCGGCGTTCGAGTTTGCCTTGTCGCACGCAGTTCAGGATGCGCCGCCCGAGAAGCGATTCGTCTACGAGTTTCACTGTGACGACACGATTGAGGAACGAAGCGACCTCGCGCCGAGCGTGCAGATGCAGATCTATCGCATCGTTCAGGAAGCGGTGAACAATATCTGGCGTCACGCTGAAGCGACGGAAGTGAAGATGTTCGTCACGAATTCAAAGGAAGGCGATTTTTCGTTGAAGATCGAAGACAACGGCAAGCCGTTTCAATCGCAGCACACAAACTCCGAAGGGCGCGGGCTTGCAAACATGCGCGCACGCGCCGGCCTGATCGATGCGCGTATTTCTTGGGAACCGCGCGAAGGCGGGGGAACGGTGTTTACTCTGAAGAAAGCGGCGACTGCGAATGCGCGAGTTTCTTAAGATCGCTCCTGAAGTCGCGCAGGCGATCAGCGATGGGCGTCCAGTCGTCGCGCTCGAATCAACCGTGATCGCGCATGGCTTGCCACGACCGCAGAACCTCGAGACCGCACACCGGCTTCAGGAGGTTATTCGTGAGTCTGGCGCAGTGCCGGCGACGATCGCGATCATCGCAGGCAAGTTAACCGTCGGACTCAGCGACGACGAGATCAAACTCCTCGCTGAGAAACCTGACATGCGCAAGATCAGCACGCGCGATATTCCAATCGCCGTTGCGCAAGATTGGGACGGCGCCACCACGGTCGCTTCGACTACGTGGATTGCGCATCGCGCGGGTCTCAAAGTTTTTGCGACGGGCGGAATCGGAGGCGTTCATCGCGGCGCGCTGCCTGACGTTTCCGCCGACCTGCCTGAACTTGCACGCACACCGATCGTTGTTGTTTGTTCCGGGGCGAAGATCGTTCTCGATCTGCCTGCGACTCGTGAATGGCTCGAAACACACGCCGTGACAGTGGTTGGGTATCAATGCGATGAGTTGCCGGCGTTTTACTCGCGCGCGGGTGGGTTGCGAGTTGATGTGCGCGCGGACGATGCGGATGCTGTTGCCAACATCTTCCGTGCGCAGCGAGATCTCGGCATTGAATCGGCGTTGTTGTTGGGTGTGCCTGTGCCTGCGAAGTTCGAAGTGCCCGCGGAAGAATTGCAGCAGGTGTTGACGACGGCTTTGGAAGATGCGGAGTGGAAAGGAATCAGCGGGCCTGAGTTGACGCCGTTTCTTTTGCGACAAATGGCCGAACGGAGTGGCGGAGCGACGTTGCGAGCGAACATCGCGTTGCTCGAGAACAACGCGCGCGTGGCGGCGATGATTGCGAGCGCCATCGGTTAGGTTGTACTCTTTAGCCAACCCCTAAACGCAATCAGTATAAATTTTCATGGAGGACCCATGGCGGACGATAAGAACACGTGCAAGAATCCGAGTTGTACCTGTCCACCACAACCAGGTGGCAAGTATTGCAGTGCTTCGTGTGAAGGTGCGGGCGACACGATCGAGCTCGATTGTGATTGCGGGCATGAGGAATGCGGAGGTAACTTCTAGCCGCAGATTCAGGCGGATTAACGCGGATCAATCAGTAAAACATCCGCGTTAATCCGTGGCTAATTTGACGAAGCGCGCAGCGAGTTTTGGACCAGTCGCCTCATCCTCATGCTTGAAGAACACATAAGTGTCTTTCCATTTCTGTGCTTTGATCCGTTTGATCCACCCTTTGAGATCCGCATCCGAATACTTTACACGCCGTAAACGCACGTAGCCCCAGTCCGCAGTCTTATCGATGTGGTCCATCGGCATCTCGTCGCGATCAGAAACGCATAGCACGCGTTTGTGACTGCGCAACAGACCGAGCACCTCATCGTCAAACCAGCTCTCATGTCGAAACTCAAAAACAGTGGGCGTGTCCGCGGGGAGTGCTTTCAGAAATGTCTCCAGCCGCGCGAGATCTTTCTTGAAGTCCTCCGGCATTCGAAACAGCACCGCGCCTAAACGATCCTCGAACGCTGCAACTTTCTCGAGCATCAAGCGAGTTGCGCCCGCGGCGTCTTTCAGTCGCCGGAAGTGCGTGATTCCCTGCGACGCCTTCATCGTGAAGCGAAAGTCGCCCGGCACCTGTGCCTTCCAACTCTCGACCATCTCCGGCTGTGGCAAACGATAGAAAGTGTTATTCAACTCCACCGCTTTGAAACGTGCCGCGTAGTACGAAAGCATCTCTTTAGGCGAGAGTCTTTCCGGATAGAAACTTCCCCTCCATTCCTTGTAACTGTAGCCACTCGTTCCGACGTAAAGATTCATAGCCATAAAGAAGCACAAACGAATTGACAGCCAGAATATCCTATTTGTGTTTTTTGTGCCTTTTTGTGGCTGGCAATCGGTTGTAGCATCAAGCGTTTCTGTGGTACACAGGCACGCATGTCCACTGTCACGCCGAATATCGAATCAATACTCCAGGAAGAACGTGTATTTCCGCCGCCGGAAGGGTTTGCGCAACAGGCACACATCAAGTCGATGGCTGAGCT
>DATDFT010000087.1:0-11588 GCA_036522475.1 Pyrinomonadaceae bacterium
ACTGAAGGTCGATAACGCGGACTGTGATTGCGTCTTTCGCCCGCACTGAAGAAACAACCCTGCCGCCGAAGATTTCGGGTACCAATGCTTCTGACGACTGGTTGCCGATGTCTATTTCAAGCTTTTGCAATTCACCTTCAAACACACGCAAGCCAGACGGTACGCGCGTCAACGTCGCCGATTCGGTTTGAATAGAGTCCACCACAACGTAAAACGATTGGTCCGCACAAACGCCGTCTGGAGAAAGTGCAGCGCACCGATTCAAACAAATCACGTGATCCGGTTGCGTCGGCGGCGATGTACGACTCCGCAAAGTCAACAATGGCAACCGGTAGATCCACTGCTCTAACTCTGATCCATCACTCGACTCGGTAAGAAAACTGCACGACGATTCAGAACGGGCGACACTGAGGACTCTGTCGCCTGCCTCCGGCACTCGCCAGAGCGCCTCAAAACTTTTTGACTGAGCGTCGATAGCATAAAAGTCACGTTTAGCTCCGAGAAACCAGAGACTGCCGTCGTAGTTCGGAGCAAAGGCATCGATGTGCGCGTCGCACCAGTCTTCACTTCGCCACTCGATCAGATCGAGACGCGACAGTCGCCACACTTCTCCACGGCGCGCGAGTGCGATGGCACGTGCGCCATTATCTGCAATCACCAGCTTTTCCGCGGGCTGATCGAAGTGTGTGACTGTGCGACCGTCACGCGTTAAGAGTCTGACGCCAACTTCTCCGAGTGCGACGAGCATCCGGCCGTTCGGCAGAAGCACAGCATCATGGACCGGCATAGTGCCGCAATCTGCGGCAGCGAATTCGAGTGACAGCAGCGAGCTGACCGGCCGGTCGCGGTAGACCGGAAACGGCGGCACGTCTGTTCGCAATGGACCATCGCCCGTTAGCTTGATGAGTCGAGTAAACCGCCTTAGGGTCACTGTACTGATGTTTTGCCCTGCATCGCGCAAAATCGCACGCGCTGCGACGCGAGCTAACGTTTGTGTTTCACTCGTGCTTTCTGCGAAACAGAGTGCTTCGACGAATGATGCGCGCGTTTCCTGTTGCTCGAAACTTTCATCTTCCAAAAACGTCAGAACACGACGACGTATGTCGTCGAAATCCTCAGGAACAATCGTCAACTTGCGAGCGAGCATCCGCGCAGCGACTGAACCACCACCTTCGATCGCCTTTTCCATCCACGTGCGAGCCGTCAATCGATGAGCCTTAATGGGCCAAATGACATCAACTGCTCCCGCGTAGTTGCCTCCCGCCGCGAGGGACGCAGCCCACAGCAATCGCAATTGCTCGGCCTGTTTCTTGTCTTTCCTTTCAAGTCGTAAGACGGCATCAGCAAACGCCTGCGTTCGTCGCGCGATTCCGATCGCTCGCTTAATGTCGCCGGCAATAAACCATTGACGCACTACCAAACCGGGCGGCAACTCACGCGCCTCCGCCAGCTCCGCCGCAAGCCTGAGTTTGCCGTGTCTTTCGAGAAAGGCGACTGCCTCCTGATTGGCTCGCAGCAGTTCAGCGAGAACAAATGCGGCTTCTTCGATCCGGTTTTGGGCCACCAGCCTGTTAAAGGTCGAACGATAGAGCTGAACGAGGTGAGCCATAAACTCGCCTTCCAGGCCGATGCTTCGTGAACTCAGTCCTTGCCATGGAAGAATCAAAAGATCGTTTCGTGGCGATGGCACTCCGAGAGCAGGCTGCTGACTCAGCGATGAAAGATCACTGAGAGGGATCGCATGTCTGAGTGCTTCATCGAGATCGCCACGCTCAAACATGTCCATCATCTTGCCAAGATACGCAGCTTGACGGCGACCGAGTAGTCGTGCAAGACGTGAGGTGTGTAACAGCCGCATGCCGAGGCGAGCGAGCCATCCGTTTCCTTTACTCTGTGGTTGAGTTGTGTACCGAGGACTCGCGGAAGTTTGTGATCGCGCAAACCTTGCAATGCCCGCTGAGATCGAGCCAATCAATCCTTCTAGCCACCCGCGCAGTTCTTGTGCGGCACCCCAATCGCCGGGCTGTTTACCGTTTCCAGACGCCGCCGATTTAATCGCCGCAATTATTTCGCGGAGCCCTGCTGCTTCCGCGGGTACACCGTCGAGTTTTGCCCGAGCGTCGAATGGCTGCGGTTCGGCGACTACCTTTGGCTCCGCAAACGCTGCACCCAACGACTTAACTTCCGCAACTTTGAATGCTGAAACATCGAGCCAGTTCTCAGGAGACTCCGCTGCGGTTGAACTGAGGAGCTTCAAGTGCGCAACGCCACCTTGAGCGAAAACAACTGAATGAGACGGCGCCTGCAACGTCTCGAGTTCATCCGGCAACAACGGCAGTGCAGACAACACGCCTCCGATTTGGACCAGAGGCGTCGCAACGGAGTGGGCACAGTCGACTCTGATGGTTGACGGTAAACGAACAAAATAATTCGGTCCGTCCTTAAAGACCTGAACTCCTGATTCCCAGAGATCGAGAATTCGCCGTCGAGTTTCTGCAACTCCGATCAGATCGGCATTGAACAGAAAACCCACAGCCTCAACGCGACCTTTGTGCGCAATCTTGCGTGGGCGTAAGTTTGTCATTTCTCGCCCTCCGAAAAATAGCGACAAAGATCCGAACGATGCTGCACTGAATAGATTACGATTTCACCATGGACGGTCGAGTAGGCGATATAGGGCTCTCTTTGGCATAGCGCAATGTGCTCAACCGCTGCGTGGGCGCGAAAAATTTCTTTTCGCCAATTTCGTCCATTCAGAGTCACGGTCTGCCGATCGTCTTCGAGTGTGAGCAAGCCGGCGTCATGATCGCCACGATCGTCATCCATCAAAACCCCGAATACTTTTGCGCCGACAGGTTTCGCCAGCACCTTGATTTCTTTACGACTAACTACAGCCCATTGAAAGTCAGTTTTTTCCAGCGCGAGTAGTCCAAACTCGGGGTCCGCGTATCTCGAGGCTGGTCCAAAGAAGGCACGGAGCGCTGTTGGTTCTACTGTTGTTGTCCTTGCGATCCCTTGCCCAATAGAAACGATGCGAAACTCGTTGTCAGGCCATTCACGACCGACGTAGACAAGACGGTTATTCGAAAAATTAACCGCCAGGACATCAGTCGCAACCAGGTGCACCGTGCCTGACAATCGCGTTGACCCGAGGGACTTGGGTTCACCGATTAGTCGCATAAACCGAAACAATGAGCCCGCCCCGTCCACCGCAACTACCTCTCCCCATGGCAGGGAAAAGCACGGCATGAGTGGACCATCATCCGCGGACGGTGTGAAGAACACATTGCTGTTATAGCCCGTGTAATTGCCAGGCGGAAGGTTGACAGGGCCCTGCCTGCAATACTCAAGGTGTACGAAACGATCCTCAGGCGAGATCAAAGCGATAGCCCGGCCGACTCTGCCTACAGCGCACACCGATCGCCACGCACGCGTGTGATAGCTCTTTGGTGGTCCGGTGCCTGCCCGCGGTGAGTTCGGAACGTTGAACGCAGTCACGCCCCATTTCGCAGTGCGTGTGAAGAGCTTCGTTCCGGTCATGTCGAAGAGAAGACTGGAACCGGTGTAAGTTGAATCTGCTGTCTTCTGGATCTCGGGAACTGCCACGGCAAACGGGTCGCGCAGAAGACGCGTGCTGATTTTGTTCGTGGGAAGTTCCAGAGTTACTTCCGACGAAGATCCGGAGGCGCTATTGCACGACAGTTTAAGTTCACGTTTACCAGGTTCAAGTATGTCCTCAACGTATAGCCGTGACGATCGCTTCTCAGTTTGGAATCGCGACAGTCGTTGTCCGCCGATTAGCCAAACGTCGTCGAGTCCGCTCCAGGTCGCGAGCTGCTCTTCCCACGCTGCTACTTCAATCTCACCAACCTCGCAGTGACTTCGCGCTTCGAGGAGAGTCATGATGTTGCCGGCATTTACATCTTGAAAGGCCGGCGTTTCTGGTTGCTGCAACACTCCCCAGGAAAAAGTCGAACGTGCCGTATCAGCGCGGTTGGCTAGTACAATCAGCGCCGCGATGTGAGCGATGCGAGGTGACCCGAGCTGACTTGGACCCGCGTCGAATAGTGCCAGCGACGCTCTTGTTCCGACCGGTGATGAGCGGGCGCGATTCAGAAACAGGTGTTCACCCATCACGGCGCGTCGCATAAACTCGTCTTCAAGTTCATCAGCGAGCATCCACTCGGATAACAAGAGTCGTTCGTAAGTTCCGCGCCGGTTTAGTCCGTCAAAACCGTCGGGTTCGCCTTCTTTCTCGTTGAGCCGCGGTTGTGGCGAACCGATGAGCATCGAGACGCGCTGGATGATTGGACCAAGCGCGAGGCTTACTTCCTCGGGAAAAATCTGTAGATAACCTGCCCATGGTGCGAGCGATGGCGGAAGGTTCATAGATCAGCCTCCAGCCATTTGACTAGTGAAGCTCGGGCGATGGTTCGGGCTTCTGACAGCGGAACAATCGAATCGGGATCGAGCAACAACGCACATGGACCACGCAGTTTGTGAACAACTGCCAGCGAACGTTCGAGCAGTGCCGCCGGTACGGACGGCTCAAGATTTGTGGGGAACAATAATGAAGGCGCTTGAGAGTCGTGTCCGAGGTAGATCACACCGTCAATCCACGGCAACCACTTCTCTTCTCCCAGAACAACGAGGAGTCCTGGTGCACCCACCGCTTTGTAGTGTGAAAGCGAATCGGAATCGCGCAAGAGACGATGGGCCAGACTGGTCGCAGCCGTGCCACGCGCAGCTACTCCGACTGGTACGAGTGGAGCAAATCGCGGCCGCCATGTCACTTCGATCAGGGCGTTTGGTGTTTCTAGCTTGATTGTCCCAGCACCTCGATAATTCGAACGCGCAACTCGATCAATTCGGCAGGCATGTGCTCGGGCGTGAAACCGGCGTCGATTTCCCTTGCGATTCCTTCGAGCTGCAATCGCCACGCACGATTTTGTTCTGCATCAGAATCACTGGGCCGAGCGCCAAGGACCTGCCGTGCAGCCTGGGCTACTCTGGTGGCGCGCGCAATTGGACCAAGTGATGCTTCTTCTGCTGCCACCGGCAGAGTCGCGTTCTCAGTGGCGGATAGCAGATCACGCAAACTATCGCGACCGAGACTCTGCTGTTCACGTGTCGGCAGAACAAAGATGAGCGGCCAGAGATCCGCCTCGGTTGGTTTGTCGCGTCCGGCCATGAGCGCCGCTGCGGCAATCAGTTTCTGAGCCCTCACCGCACGGCGATCCGTGAGAGTGATTCCGGCGCCACGCAGAGTACGAAGAGCCTGAGCGATGCGCTGTCGTACACCTGACATGTCAGCCTTGCGCGCTGCGACAGTCAATACTTCGATGTCGTTCAAACCGGCAGTCACGAGTCCTGGCAACTGGTTGAGTGACCAACCACTCTCGAGCAGTTGTTCCAACATCGGATCCGGAATCGGATCGACATAACAACGCACCAGAAATCGATCGGCAAAAGCTGCGAGTGCCGTGTCCTCGGGCAAACTGTTTGACGCACCCACACAAACACGCAATGGACATCTCACGTTTGTGTGTCCGCGGCGAAACACGCGCTCGTTAAGAATGCCGAGCAGTGTGTTCAGAATCGCTGTCGAGCCCTGAAAGATCTCGTCAAGAAAAGCGATATCAGCTTCGGGCAACATGCCGAGTGTATCTGTTTCAACGAGGCCGTCTTTGAGTTTGTGAAGATCGACTGGGCCGAAGATCTCGCTGGGCTCAGTGAAGCGACCGAGAAGATACTCGAAGTACTGGCCGCCGGTCGCGCGTGCAATGCGTCGCACTGCTTCACTCTTCGCGGTTCCTGGCGGGCCGATGACGAGTACGTGCTCCTCGGCGACGGCGGAAAGGGCAACCATTTCGACGAGCGCCTCGCGTTCCACCAGACCTTTTGTCGTAGCGGAGATGACTTTGCGAAGTGACGCTGATGCTTCGAGTACAGGTTGATTAGTTAGCATACGTTATTGACCAACGATTCAGGTTAAGGTGAACCCTAAGGAAGGATTTCGCTATCGCAGTGAAAGGACACAAACCGGGGATCGCCTGACTAGACACTCACCTCACGTCGGGATATTACGTGAACGATGAAGTTAAGTACAAGGGATAAAAGCCTGCCTCAAACCTGGAAAGATGTCAGCGCCACGGCGCGGAATAAGCTGGAAAAATGTCAGCGCCAAAGGCGCGGAATAAGCTGGAAAAATGTCAGCGCCAAAGGCGCGGAATATGATAGCCAGGGGCAAGCGCCGAACAACGTGAGGCGCGTCGCCCCTGGTTAAGAGCGCAAAAAAGCAGTAGAGCTCTGAAAGAGCGAAATAACTGACGTTGGTATTTCGCACCTTCAGTGCACTATTCAAATTATTTCTTTGTAACCAGGGGCGACGCGTTCCGCTGCGCTTCACGCTTGCCCCTGGCTATCATGTGCCGCGCCTTTGGCGCGATACGAATTCGACTACTGCCTCGCCGCGTGAACCTTCGTGCCGTAATCTAACGACGCATAAAACGTTCCTCTGCCCTGCGGCGTCAGATCCAAAACGTTCCAAATTGGATTCAACTCATCGATGCCACGCTCTTTAACATCGCCGGCCAACCACGGATGACCGCTGTAGAAGTGGCGCAACGTGCCGACGCTGTCGCGAGTAAAAACGGAGATCGTCGAGTCCTGACCTCCTTCGCGATCCTCGCTGCCGAGGTCGTACTTGAAAGTACTTTCGCCGGCGCTCAGCAGACGCAATCTGTCCCAACCGCGATTTCGCGCGTGCGCTCGCAACGTGGGCACGTCGGCGGCAGCAACGATCGCTACGTCGACATTTTGAGCCAGATGATGAGCAACCCCGTTGAAGGCGTCAATCCATGCAGTGCACATCGGACAGGGCTTCGTCTGTTTCTTCCCGAACATCAAGTGATAAATCACCAGCGAACGATCGGGCGCAGTAAACAATTCGCTCATGCGAACTCTCGTGATCGGCTCGTCGCCATCGTCGAGCGAAGAAGGACCTTCAAGAAACTCATAATCCGGAACTGTCGCACCCTTCGGAAGCTGGCGCCGCAACTCAGCGACGCGCTCACGCTGTCGCATCAACTCAATTTCGGCGTGGCGCAACTCCTCCCGCTTCGCCAGGTATTCGTCGGACTCATTCGGTAGATTCGTTTGACGATACGTGCCGTCGATCATTTCATGGACCATAACAGTTCCCTGCCTTTCTTTTGTTCGTTGCTAATCCTGCACGGCGATCTGGTACTGCTCCAATTTACCGTTGGGCAGTTCGTAAGTCCACGCGCGTAGAGTCTGTTTATCGAATCGTATTAAGTACACGCGCAACGTCATTCCACCGCGCAATCCTTGTCGCACCTGCATGAACGATTTGGGTGTGCCGAGCGGCGACAAACCAGTCGCGAAGTCCTGCAATGCCTGCTCGCTGAAATACGCGTTCGCGTTGTCGCTGAATAGCGAACGGTCGATCGTACCGTGCTGAAGTCCTTCAAAGATCTTCTTCGCCTGCTCTAGTTTTTCGGGTGTTGCCGGATCGTTCTGTTCGAAGAGCAACGGAACAATGCCGTGGGCGATGTCGTCGGCTGCGGAAGAGGCATCCTGATTTGTTAAAGCCACCACCGAAACTTTTTCGTCCGGAAACACGATGCTCTCCGAGACAAAGCCCGACACTTCACCACCGTGTGAGACCGCGCGGTGTCCGGCTTCCATCGCAAGGCTGACGCCGAGTCCATAGCGAGTTCCGAGACCGTTGTTGAGTTGCGCTTCACGTTCCAACTCTCGATACGAAGCTGGTCGCAGGAGTTTCTGGTCCATGATGGAAATGTTCCACTTCGCGAGATCCTCAGCCGTCATCGCCAGCTCGCCGGCCGCGAAGAGCCAGCCGGCTCCCTCCTTCGGCGCCGCGCGCAATGGTCCAAGCGCATAACGCATGTACCCCGTCGGATCAGTATCGCCTAACTTCTTTTGATCGGTATTAGCAACGCTTGCCATGCCGAGTGGCGAGAAAACTTTTTCTTGTAGAAATTGCAGGAGTGGTTTGCCACTGACCTTTTCAATTATCACGCCGGCGATGACATAGTTTGTATTGCTGTACTGCCACTTTGACCCGGGGTCGAAATCCAAAGGTTTTCGCGCCCACATGTCGAGAATCTTCGCGGCGGTCACAGGCTGCATCATCATCGGCATCACGTAGTCCTGTGGCCAGTAATCCTGGTAGCCGGAGGTGTGCGACAACAACTCCCTGATCGTCACTTCATTCGCTCGTGTCAGATCGGGAATAAACTTCCCGACTTTGTCATCAAGCGAAAGTTTTCCTTGCTCCTGCAAGAGCAACATCGCTGCGGCAGTAAATTGTTTGCTAATGGAACCGATGCTGTATCGCATCGCGGAAGTTGCGGGCGTTTTTGGATCGAGGCGCGCCGAACCGTACGCATTCAAGTAGACGATCTTTCCATCTCTCACGACCGCGATCGAAGCGCTAGGCACGCCTGAGCGCGCCAACGCATCGGTAGCAAGTTTATCGATCTTGCCACGCAGCTCAGGTGAGAGATCCTGGGCGTTGGCGACCAGGGGCAGCAACAACAGAATTATGGCAATGATTAATACAAGGCGGGTCAATGAGCCGCGGGTTTCGGGCATAGTGTTCTCCTTGAGATCACGGAAATCGGTGTTTGCGAATCTTTACAACAGACGGGCGCCTAAGTCTAGTCGAATGAGTGATCAGGCTTGGAAATCTATTTGCGGCGAGGAAAGCCACTTAATCGTGTTTTTCGAAGTCGCCAATCTTCACGTGAGCCGCGCGGGTTAATTCGAGGGGCTCGAATTTGAAGTAACCGGTCTGAGTACCATTATTCGTTGACACTTCCGTGTGCTCGAATACGCCACGGCTGATGAGATGCGGCATGCTCCAGACAGGATCGAGCACAGCACAAACCGTACCGGGTGAAAGGCCCAGGTTGGCGAGGGTTTCCGGATCCGCGAGATATGCTTCTTCTGCTTCGATTGATGCCTTCACAGCACGTAGAGACAAAACACCGTCGCCGGGAAGATGAACCGCAATGAGTCCGGAAGACGTTTCAAGAATTAGACTCTTCAGTTCGCTGGCTAGCTTGATTCCTTTTGCGGTGGCGGCCTCTTCGCAGGTGACCACAGCGGCATTTAACCTGTATGCCTGCATTTTCAATCCCGGTGGTAACTTCGAAGAATCTACCTCGTCCTCATACGATCTTGAGCGGAAGTAGTCGTCAGCTTCCATTGCTGCGCCCCACCCTCCCCAAAAAGCGTTCAGAAGGTCATCACACTTGTCCCGGTCAACAATCAAGCAACCTGAGAGAATACGCCGTGGGTTATCAATGGCTGGAGTGCAAATAAATGCCCGAACGGAATCCGGCGATTTGAAGATGACAACATCTTTAAGAGCATTAGTTTCAGCTACAAGGCGGGTATCTGCCACCCTTATCTCAACTCCAGAGTCTAACTGCTTCCGTATAGTGTCCGTGAACTCGGCACTCTTTCCCTCAGGCACTATGAACAACCGCCGTATCTTCACGCCGCGCTCAACGGCCTGAAGGTTTCTCTTTGCATAATTCATTTGGTTCGTATCACTCGACCAAAGATCAGACGAAATCGTCGAGACGGCAAAAACCTCACAACCCTTTTCGGTAAGAGCAATCTCCTGAAGAATTCGCTGGTAATACTGGCTGGTATTTAAAGGTATTTCGCCTCGTCTGCTGCTAACCGCTGTTTGCAGAAATGGTATCAAGACCAGCGTTGCTACGAGATCCTTCCAGGCTTCTGGTACATCGTTAAGATTCTTAGTAACCGATTGCACTAGATCATCGTATCTCATCGGGTTCCTCGACTGTTGTGAGTGGGTTCCTACATCACGAGAGTTACATCATCATTTCTTGTCTGCCTGAAGGATATTCCTGCCAACGGTGCGTTGACTGACATCCAGTCGATCTTGTCTTCCATCTCCACGAAGTTCGGAAACGAACTGCTATGCCCGAGAGGCTCACTCTTCGCCGAGTTGAGAACAAAAAAATGTTCTTGCATAACGTGCTTTCGAGAGTATCGCTCCGGAAATACCGCACTTTTTCTTACTGAATTGATTGCTGCCTTTGCATGGGCTTTCGACCGATATTTCTGCCCGATAAAGACAACTTCACCCTCCGCGGTGAGAAGCACAAATTCAAATTGATTAGGTCCCAGCATGGTGACCTCAAACCTCGCCGTTGGTTTAGGTCTGCTCTTGCCGGGCGCCTGCATATCTTCACCAGGTGATATTCCAGCGAAAGCAGCGATTACCTGGTCGATTTTATCGAATCTCTCATGCAGACAATCGTCTATGAATTTTACTCCAGCATCCTGAAGACCTAATTTCGTAGTTTTTATAACAACAGGCGGGGTGATTACAGGCGGATTTGGAAACATAAGTCTCAGAACCCCACCTGTTAGTAATTGATAATAAACCATCCCAATCGCATAGAAGTCCGTCTTCTCACTGATTTGTTCCGGATTGAAATAATGGGCCGGCGGCATATAGTATGGCTTTCCTCCGCGATGCAGGGACATCCCTCTGGTGATGAGATGTGATTCCATGATTTTCAGTAACCCAAAATCAGAAAGCTTGTAAACGCCGCCTTTCTCGTCAAACAGGATGTTATCCGGTGAAATGTCGCTATGAACTATTTTGTTCTCATGAGCTACTTTCAATCCGCTTAGAACATCGTCGATGATGGCTTTCGCTTCCTCACCTGTCACCTTGCCCAATCGAGAAACCAGGTTCCCGCCGGAGGCGTACTCCTGGACCATGTAATGCGTCCCTGACTCGTATCCAATGTCAGTTACTCTAACTATGTGTTCCGAAAGACGTCCCAAGCGGAATGAGGCCTCTGCTTCCTTGAAGAAGGTTCTGATAGTCTTTTCATCGAGCTTCAGCCGAAGCGCGTTAATCGTCTTTATGACCACCGTCTCCTGTGACAAGAGGTCGACGGCTCGGTAGACATCTCCCATGCCTCCTTGTGCGAAAGGGGCATCCTCGATCTTGTACCTGTATAAACTAAGCGCCATATTTATCTCCGAAGATGCAGCCGCTACTACGGTTCACGAGGCATAGACCTGCTCGGTCATACCAGCTTGCGACCGTGGAGTGATCTAAACGCGAAAGTGACACGGGATTATATCAAGCGTGCTCGTGAGAAATATGAACGACCTTCGGGGACGGAGTCTTGCACCCCTGAGAGTACAAACCAAGAATGACGAGAATCTTACTCTCTCAGGGTTGGGTTCGAGGGCTATACAGACATCCGATCCTTACGGCATCGTTAAAATACTCAGAAAACGGGAATCGGTCAATCAATTCGGTTGGGCGCAGGGCCTGAATCCTCTGTTATGAGCACAGCATCGTCATCAAGAATCGTGCCTACACCTTCGCCATCCGCGATCGTCGTACCGAACGGTTCGCTGAGGTCTACAAAAAACGTTTCGTTCGGTTCCGGGATAGTGTCGCCGACGATAGGCACATCAAGGGTGCGAGTTACTACCCCGGGCTGAAACGTAACGACTAAGTTAACGGAGTTGTAATC
>DATDFT010000088.1:0-20178 GCA_036522475.1 Pyrinomonadaceae bacterium
CGTTCCGCCCTCTTTCACGCGCTCCGCCACCAGCGACTTAACATAGAGAACGTCGTCGACTGACTTGATTCCGTCCTGGCCCACGTGATCGTCGCTGATGTTTGTCATCACACCGATGTCAGACCAGTCGTAACCCAAGCCGCGCCGAATAATGCCGCCTCGCGCCGTTTCCAACACCGCAACTTCAATCACCGGATCCGACAAGACGACCTGCGCCGATTGTGGGCCAGTCGTATCACCTTCAACGATCTGCTCGCTGCCAATGTAAATGCCATCGGTCGTCGTCATACCTACACAGAGGTTCGATTTGCCCAGCACGTAACCGATCATTCGCGTGACGGTCGTCTTTCCGTTGGTGCCGGTGATGGAGATGATCGGAATACGACTCGGCGTTCCCGGCGGATAGATCGCATTGACTACCGCGTCGCCGACGTCACGAGGCATACCAACCGATGGGTAGTGATGCATTCGCAAACCCGGAGAAGCGTTGACCTCGATCACACCGCCGCTCGTGATCGGCGTCGCGATGTCGGGTATCACGAGATCGACGCCGCAGACGTCGAGACCTATGAGTCGCGCGGCTCGCTCGCACATGCGCGCGATCGATGGATGAACTTTGTCCGTAACGTCCTGAGCCGTAGCGCCGATCGATAAATTCGATCGATGTGAAAGCGTTACGTGTTGGTCGCGCGCCGGAACTGTATCGAGCGTCATGCCCGCGTGTTCAAGGTGCGTGATCACTTCCGCATCGACTTTGATCCTGGTCAAAGGCTTTTCATGACCATCGCCACGCAGCGGGTTCCGGTTTTCATGTGCGATCAAATCTCGTATCGAGTTGACGCCGTCGCCGATCACGCACGGCAACACGCGCTCACTGGCTGCGACCATGCGGCCCCCCACGATCACCACACGATAATTAAGACCGGCAAGAGTTTCTTCAATCAACACCGCCCGCGAGAGCGACCGCGCCGCATCGAAAGCGATCTTCATCTCCTGACGAGATGAGACTTCGAGGGTGACTGCTTGTCCCTGGTGTCCGTTGATGGGCTTGACCACGACTGGACGGCCAAGCTCGTCAGCCGCCTTGAGCGCCTCTTTTAACGAATAGACAACTTTGCCTTGCGGAACGGGAATGCCGTGCAACTCCAGACGCGCTTTGGTTTCTTCCTTGTCCTGGGCCAGCTCAACGGCGATGGCGTTCGTGCGATCGGTCATCGCCGCCTGAACGTAATGAAGATACTTGCCGTAGCCGAGCTGAATACGATTGCCGTTGCCGTCGCGACGCCAGGGGATGTCGCGTCTCTTAGCGGCTTCGATGATGGCGCGCGTGGTTGGACCAATCTCCGCGTCGACGATCAAACGTTTCGCTTCTTCAACCACGGTGTGAAGCTGGAACGTTTGCTCATGAAGCGCTAATTCGACGAGATTCACCGCCTGCTCGAGCAAATATGTACTTGCCTTCTCTGCGCGAAACTCGATCGCGATGTTGTAGAAGCTGCCCTCGTCGTGACGCGTCTTGCCATGCGTTCTGCCGATGCCGGCAAGCTCTGTCAACTCGAGCGCGACATGCTCGATGATGTGACCAAAGTAAGTACCTTCTTCGAGTCGCGCTTCAAAGCCGCCCGGTCGTCCTAAACTGCAATGATGATTTTTTAACCCCGGAAGAATTGTGATGAGCCGTTGATTCAACCCCTCGAACTCACGACTCTCGCGTTCGGCAAGCTCGCCCAGATCCAGATGCATGAGCAGCACTGGATGGTGGCTATAGACATTCGGACCGTTTAGTGCGCGAATGCTTTCGATCTTCATGGATGACTCGTCTCTCAACTTCATTTGCGCAGTCAGTGTCAATTTTCATGCCAACAGCGTCGTTGAAAGCTGTGTCATCAAAATGTTGAGAACGTAAAAATGTGGATGCGAAAAATGAGTGTTTTTAGAGACGTACGGTCGATTACATAAGGGGTAAGTTGATGCTTGGTCGTTTTCAATACAACGGGTGTTTGAAATTATTTGGCATGAGCACGCGATTAGGGGCGGCACTCCGTGGCCGCCCCAAGTGTACGCAACACGCCTGCCATCGAGCGATTGGGGCGGCCACCGAGTGCCGCCCCTACAAATCATTCGGAAGCGTCTACACTCTCTAACATCCAGATGTCCACACTTACTTGTTCTGCGTAGTGGAGAATGGGTTGTGTCTTTGGTTGTGGGATCAGTTTCGGCTCGAGGAGAGTGGAACCGAAGTTGGTCAACTCAGCTTTATAGAGTTGCCACGGTTCGTGAAAGATGCGCGCGCGAAAGAGATCGCCTTCGAATTCGCTGTAGAGCACATAACGCTCCGTAAGAAAAAACTCGCGCGATCCAGGTTGCGACTGAGGCAATGCATCACCGACACTCCAGTCAGCTTTGAACTCCGCGACCGGATCGTCACGTCGCTTCAAACGGTATTTGATCTTCTTCTTACCATCGCTCTTGATGTCGGCAAAGAAGTACGGCAGATGATAAGCAGTACGCGCGGCCAAGACTGCCGCTTTGCTGTCGCAATCAAGCGAGAAGAACCAAACACCGGGTATGCCGTCGTGGTGAACGTAAGTACGCACGTTCAATTCATTCATCGAATCGAGTCCGGGAATGGGTGGCATGTAAGGCGGCAGCCCGCGAATATCCCACATCGAGAATGGGGTAATCGCGAGCCACGCCGAATCGCCGTAGGTATCGATTTGCAGAGAACGCGGAATGTGTGGGCGCAGCAAATTCTTATCAATGCGCCAGTGCATGAAGAGCAGCTTGCCCCACTCCTGGTGCATAACCGGCTGGCCCGGCGGACGGTGCCGCACGGCGAGCCGGTCAACGTCAGTAGCTTTCCGCATCAGTCATTCTCTTCTTCATCTCACGTGCATCGTGAGTTAAAGAATTCGGTGCATTCAAATTGGCTCCGGGCGTAACACCAACGCCAAGTCGTTCGACCAGTTCGCCACCAAGCCAGCCTCCCAGCAAAGCTCCGGCAACACCGATAAACGACAAGACAAACGCTAGTGTCGGCGGCACACCCGGAGAGTCACGCCTGAGTAGCCAACTGGCTATGAATAAAACCACCACGAGAACATTCGTCAGTCCATGGACAAGGCCGATGCGGGCTGCACGAGTGCCTGACGGAATGGCGAGGTAGTCGATGAGACCAAACACAGCGGACAACAGACCACCGATAATGCCTGCCGCGATCATCCAGTACGAGACCAGAGTCCAGGTTGTATTACCCGTGACCAGATAGATTATGTCGAAGATCACACCCGCCGACAGCAGACCCAACGGGTAAACGATCAGGATCGGATGAATAGCGTGACCGAAGAGTTTTGCTCTACTTTCCATGTTGGTAGCCTCCTTGAATGGATAAGTTCCACTCAAACGACGCGCCACAAACGGTTTTTCTCCCACAAAGGCGCAAAGATCCAAAGGAAAATCATTATTTAACTACTCTTCGGAACATCTCGGTGTGAATCTCGGCAATCGCCTCCGCATCAACTTTAGGCCGCCGGTCGTACGTAAGTAATCCATTGATCTCCTGCTCGATGTCGGTCAATTGCGTGTAACAAAACCCTGCCAGAAAATCCAACGACGCGATGCCCTTCATCAAGTCGCGGTACTTCTCCAGCAACTCTCCCGGCTCCTTGAACGAATCGTAAAACCGGTACAGCAGATCGCGTTTCTCAGGCGGCACGTTTTCGGGAATTGCGAGGAAGCCTCCGATCTCTGAAAGCACGATCGGCTGGCCTCGGTATCTCGAGCCGCGTGCGAACAGCGGTTTGTCAACCCAAACTTTCGCCGGCAACGGACCGCCGCCAATCGTCTCTTTATATCGAAGCGCTAACTTTTCCGAGCTCGGCGTGTAGTCGTGAATCGCGCAGATGTCGGTGATGTCGGTGTGTTCCCAACCATCGTTGTCGATCACGGGCCGCGTCGAATCGAGCCGCCGCGTGACTCGCACCATCCGTTCGATGAATGCGTACTGACCGGCGTGCTCGAGACTCAACCCGGGAAAACCCATGCTCTCATTCACCGGAACCCACGCAACGATGCACGGATGGTTGTAGTCGCGGCGCACGGCATCCTGCCACTCGGCCGACAATAAATCTTCCGCCTTCGGCGACCACTCGCGCGCGTTCGGCATCTCTTCCCAAACAAGCAAGCCGAGCTTGTCACACCAATAGAGCCAGCGCGGATCTTCGATCTTCTGATGCTTGCGCACGCCGTTGAAACCAAATCGCTTGATCCACCCGATGTCCGTTTGCAGAGCTTCGTCTGACGGAGCAGTCAGATAACCATCGGGCCAGAAGCCCTGGTCCAGGACCATCTTCATGTACGTCGACTTGCCGTTGAGGAGAAACTTTCCGTGACGCAGTTCGATGCCGCGCAGTCCGACATAAGATCCGACTTCATCGAGCAGATTGTTTCCGTCGTAGAGCCGCACTTGCAGGTCGTAGAGATGCGGCGACTCAGGCGACCAGAGTTTTGCGTAAGGGATAGTGATGCCGAGTCGTCCGGTTGCGACTGCGGTCTGGTCCTCCGCGATCGCGACTCGTCTGCCCTCTTCGAGCACTTCGACCTGCACGCGCCACGCGGATGAAGGCGCGTGAAGAAACACGGTCAACTCGATCAGGTTTCGTTTTGCGTGTGTGATCAGGCGCAGCTCTTCGATACGAATCGGCGGAACGGGCTCGAGCCAAACCGTCTGCCAGATTCCGGTGGTGCAGTAGTAATCGATGCTTTCAGGAAGTCCGGTGTACGACTGCTTGCCGCGCGGTTGTTCCGGGTCCTGCCGATCTTCAACGCGCAAGGTCAACCGGTTCACGCCCGACTTGAGATACGGCGCGATGTCGAACTGAAACGGAACGTGCCCGCCACGGTTGTGGCCCACCTCCTTGCCGTTGACCCAAACCGTACACGCGTAATCGACGGCGCCGAAGTTGAGCAGCAGGTCGCGTTTGTAAAACTCTTCGGGGAGTTGAAACGAACGCGCATACCAGACAACTTCGTGGATCGACTTGTCGTTGATTCCGGAGAGCTCGGTTTGATAACCGAAAGGTACCTTGATACGCAGCGGCAACGTGCGGCCATCCTGCCAACCAAGGCTCAAGCCTTCGTCGGCATCGTCGAATGCAAACTCCCACTGGCCATTGAGATTGAACCAGATGCTGCGTACGAATTGCGGGCGCGGGTATTCAGAGCGGGGGATCTCTTTTTTACTGAGAATCATGCCCAACTGTTTAGCTGCAAAAAGGCACAAAAGCCACAAAAAAATCCGTTAAATTTTTTGCGCCTTTGTACCTCCGCAGTAACCCTACCGATTAACTACTGTGATCACTCGCTCGGGGAGCACGAGTCGATCAGTTGTTCTAACGTAACCTTTTCCATTGCCGTTGCTCTGAGTGTGGACCGTCGCCTCCACTCGTTTCATGCCGGCAATCTTGCCGTAAGTAGTGAGCGCCTGGGCGACGATCTGATCCATGTTGTAATACTTGTACGTCGCCAGACGGCCGACAAAGTGTACATTCGGAGTCGAATCCGCCAGACACTTGTAACGCGCGTACAAATCCGCGTTTTCCTTGCGCGGCACCGGGTAATAAGCATCGCCCTGCGCCTTCGGAAACTCATAAACGATGCTCGTCTTGGCATGCTCCTGCCCAGTGAGATACTTGAATTCCGTGATTCGAGTGTAAAGCTGCTCGTTAGGATAATTCACTACCGGTGCCTGTTGAAACACCGGCATGTCGTGCGTTTCGTGTTTGAATTCAAGCGAACGATACGGCAGTTTTCCGTAACAATAATCGAAGTATGTATCAACCGGACCGGTGTAGATCATCTCCGCGAAAGGAATGTCCTTTTCTATCTCGCGATAGTCGCAGTTCAACATGATCTTGATGTTGGGATGATCGAGCATGTTCTCGAACATGCGCGTGAAGCCGTGCAACGGCATGGCCTGGTAAGTGTCAGTGAAGTAGCGATCATCGCGATTGGTGCGCGTTGGCACCCTCGCAGTCACACTGGCATCGAGCTCCGAAGGATCGAGTCCCCACTGCTTGCGAGTGTAGTTGCGAAAGAACTTTTCGTATAACTCCCGGCCCACTTTGCTGACGACGACGTCTTCAGACGTTCGCACTCGTTCGACCGGTTCCGAAACCTTCTTAAAAAATTCTTCGACTTCGAATGACGTCAGGTTCAATCCATAAAGACTGTTAATTGTGTCGAGGTTGATCGGAATGGGAACGATCTGCCCGTCTACACTCGCGCGCACACGATGCTGATAAGGACGCCATTCCGTAAAACGCGAGAGATACTCAAACACGTCGCGCGAGTTGGTATGAAATATATGCGGGCCGTACTTATGAACCAGTATTCCGGCGTCGTTGTAATGATCGTAAGCATTACCACCGATATGAGGCCGTTTGTCGCAAAGTAAAACCTTCTTATTCGAACCCGCTGCAAGTCGTTCAGCGAGCACGCTGCCGGCGAAGCCGGCGCCTACAATCAGATAATCAAACATTACATGAAACCCTCCTTGTTCTTTCCGAGAATTAAGTAGTTGCCGCTGCAGTCGCGCGGCGGCTGGCGCCGTCGAACGGTAGCGAAGTTGCGCGTGCAGGGCGCTTTCGTTCTATCACTTCAGAAATCAGATTCGACATCTGCGCCCACGTCTTGTCCCAGGAGATCTCTTTGAGAAATCCGTCGACTTTGTTCAGCCATTCCGAGTGGCCCGAGCTCGCCAGGATCTTTTCCGCAGCGCGAATGAAGTCCTCAGGCGTGTCGGTAATCTCGACCAGTTTCATTTCGCCGTATGGCCGCACAACGTCGCGGATCGAAGTCGAGATCACAGGCTTACCGGCAGCGAGATATTCGGGCGTTTTTGTCGGACTGATAAAACGTGTCGATTCGTTGCGCGCAAACAGCAACAACGCGATGTCCCACCCCGAAAGGTATTGAGGCAGCTCGTCGTATTTCTTGGCGCCGAGATAATGAATGTTGGCGTGTTTGGGCAGTGTTTCCTGATCGATCTTCACGACCGGACCGATGATCACGAAGTTCCAATCAGGACGTGCGGCTGCGACTCGATCGAGCAGTTCGATGTCGAAGCGTTCGTCGATGACACCGAAGAAACCGAGACGCGGATGCGGAATGTTCGCCTGATCTTCGGGATCTGAAATAGCCGTGCGGGCTTTGCCGAAATGTGCCCGATCGATGCTGCTGGGAAACGGATATATCGATGGATGCTGGTCGCGTTTTGCTTCGTACAGACTCTGTCCGCCTGTAAAAACCAGATCGACTTTCCGGAATAATTGTTTCTCAAGTATCGGCAGCTTCGAGTTCGCGTCTTTGAATGCCGACAACTCATCCATGCAATCGTAAACAGAGACCAGCGGCTTGAAATGATTGGTAAAACTGAGCGCCATCGGCGTGTAGTACCAGAAAACGTAGTCATTGATGCCGTGAATGAAAAACATTTGTCGCAGCATCTCCTGCATAACTGCGTTGATCGCGATCTCACTTCGCAGTCCATCCGGTAAATGCGGTACAACAACACGGACACCTGCGTCCGCTTCACGCATGTCGAGGCGCATTGAGCCGTTGTCGTAGACCGGTTCTTCGATAAAGAAGACGCGTCGCTCACGGGCGCAGCGAGTTAAAAGATGTTGCGGCCGTTGATAAACAAAATCCCAACGCAGGTGCGAGAAGCACACGAGATCCGCTGAACCATTTGCGTTTAAAACTGAAGGTGGAACGTTACTCATCGTTTTCTCCATCGCTTTAAGGACACCGGGACGGCAACGCGCGCACACTTCTGGTGCGAGGAGCGATCCACAACTTGCGACTATGTAAATGGCCGGCTGGGCTTGAGAATTTGTTGTTCCCACCCGGCCAATATGGGTTTGATTACTGCAGGCCCATTCGAACCATTGGGATTGAAGCTGTCGCCTTAATTCAATACAACAAATGCTCGCGCTGTTTGCTTCTCAACCGTCCGTAAACTCTCTTTCGTCACGATTGTCTGTTGTGGCAAACATAATGCCGCGGTACTTGGAGTCTAGTTGTTGTCCAGGCGCGGCAACGTACGCTTGCGTACTCATAAAGTTACGAGTTAGTAGAATTTCTCTGAAGAGAGCTTTCACGCAGAGTCGCGTGAAAAAATTCTTACTGCAGCACTTCATTGTTTTTCATCGCTGCGTCTTCATTGAGCGTTGTTAACCACGATGGCGACCACGCTGACGTACTCTCGCGTCCCTTCCTGGTTTGTGTTCCCACTCCACCTGCACCAGGAAGAAGTTGATTCACAGCCGCCAGGATCTGCGACATTGCTTCGGGAAACAGCGACTCGAAAAGCACTGCCATCTTCGCCGGCACAGAGATCACGAGTTCCGCCTGTCCGCGCTTGCACGCGCGCACGATCTGTCGCGCCGCATTCTCCGCACTCACCGTTAACAGCGGGAGCGCATCACTGATGCTGAACCATGCATACTCAAGCTGGTGCTTGCCTTTGAAATCCGCATTGCGCGGACTGCCGGTTCGCATCAGTCCCGGACAAACAGTTGTCACCTTGATTCCGTCCTTCATTAATTCCGCCCGCAAACCTTTCGACAGTCCAACGAGCGCGAACTTGCTCGCGCTGTACGGAACGAGATGCGGCACGCTTACTTTTCCGCCGATTGAGCTGATGTTCACGATTCGCCCTGATTTCTTTTCCCGCATCGACGGTAAAACAGCGAGAATCGTGTTCAACGGCGCCCAGAAGTGCGACTGCATAGCAAGCTCGAAATCTTCCGGCGTCATCACTTCAATTGGCCCCACCTGAATGACGCCCGCGTTGTTGACCAGCACGTCGACTCCGCCAAAGCGACTGTTAACGCGCTCGATCATTTCCGTCACAGACTGCTTATTCGTCACATCACACGGAACCGTCATAACCTCGACGCCTTCGAGGCCGGTTCGCGCCCGCTGAAGCTCCGCTTCATCGCGTGCGCAAAGCACGAGACGGGCTCCTTCACGCGCAAACTCACGCGCCATCACGAGCCCCAGTCCTCTGGAGCCGCCGGTGATCAAAACCGTCTTCCCGTTAAGATCAAATTCGAAGAAATGATTGAGTGTTGACTTGAGTATGAGCGCGCCAGCCGCAAGGGCGCCAAGCTTAACGATGTCCTTTGTCATGACAGTCGAAGATGCAACTCCTGCTCCGTGGAATCCTACGTGCTTCTTATTACTTGAACGGCCCGACGCGTACGTAAACAGAACAAACGCGGAGCTCACTATGGAAAACCGGAACGCAACCGAAACAACTTTGCCCGAGAAGCTGCTGAAGAAACTCCTGGACTTCGAACCCGTCGACGCGCCCGTAATCAGTCTTTATCTCGACGCGCGCGCGGACCAGCACGGACAACAGAATTTTCTTCCGTTTGTGAGGAAGCAATTAACCAATCGCATCAAGTCTTACGATAACCAGTCAGACGAACAAACGAGTCTCGAAGAAGATTTCGTGAGGATTGTGCGTTATTTGGAAACCGCTGTTCCGGCGTCAGTGCAGGGACTGGCGATCTTCGCCTGTTCGAAAGCTAAAGATTGGTTTGAAGTCGGACAGTTTGACGCACCGTTCGAACGCAACCGTCTGTTCGTGTCCGATCGACCTCATCTATATCCGCTCGCGCGGCTCATCGATCAGTATCGCCGGTATGCAGTCGTGCTTGCTGACACGAATCGCGCGCAGATCTTCGTTTTCGCAGCCGGTCGCGCAATGGAGCGGGAGGAAGTGGAGAACGTAAAGACCAAACACACGAAAATCGGCGGCTGGTCACAATCGCGTTACCAGCGTCACGAGCAAAACTATCACCTGCAACACGCGAAGGAAGTCGTCGACATGCTGGAACGGATCGTCCGCGAAGAGGGTATCGAACAGATCATACTGGCGGGAGACGAAGCGACTGTGATCCCGCTCTTGCGCGAGCAGATGCCGAAGCCGCTCGAAGAAAAAGTGATTGACGCACTGAGTCTGGGCATCAACACGCCGGAGCATGAGTTACTCGACGAATCGTTGACGGCGTTTCGACGGTTCGATTCGCTGACGGACATGCAGAAGGTCGAGCGATTGTTGAATGAGTATCGCGCCGACGATCTCGGAGTTGCCGGTGTTCCCGAGACGCTTGCTGCGCTTTCCAACGGGCAGGTCGAAGAGATGCTGATCGCAGCGAAAGCGGAGGGCATTCAGTTCGAGGAAGAAGAAGTGAAGAAAGTTCTGGAGCTTTATCAAACTGACGAGCGTTTACCTGAGACCTTGAACCAGCGGACAGTCGCAGACGAACTGGTGCGACGCGCGAACGTGTTGTCGTCGGCGAAAGTCACGTTTATTGAAGACAGCACGCGTTTGGAACGCGTAGGTGGTGTAGGCGCGCTCTTGCGTTATCGAATAAACGCGGATCAGATCGGCGCAAATTTGCGCAAATCCGCGGCTAAATAACCGCTTGATCCGTGATCTCGAGACCCTTGTCGATGATCGCGAACGCCTCTCGCAGCTCCGCTTCAGTGATACAAAGCGGCGGGTTCGTGAAGAAGGTGTTCCCACGAACGAAGGTGTAGAGCCCTTCCTGCCGGAACGACTTGCCAAGCGCCTGCATCTCGGGCGCGGCTGAGTTGAACGGCGCCATTGGTTCGCGCGTTTCGCGATTACGGATCAGTTCAACGATGCCGAATAATCCGATGTTGCGCGTTGCGCCGACTGACGGATGCCGGCTTTCCAGCTCCTCGAGCAGCCCGCGCATCACGGTTCCCATGCGACGCGCGTTCTCGATCAGATCGTCTTCTTCATAAACTGCGATCGTCGCGAGTGCCGCTGCGCACGCGAGTGGATGGCTGTTGTAAGTCAAACCACCGTAGAAAACGTTCTTCTCGAAATGGTCCGCGATCTGGCGCCGCATGCCCACCGCGCCGAGTTGCACGTATGCGCTCGTCAAACCTTTCGCCATCGTGATCAGATCCGGAACGACTTTCCAGTGATCGACGGAGAACCACTCGCCCGTCCGCCCGAAACCAGCCATCACTTCATCCGCGATCAAAAGAATGCCGTGCTTGTCGCAGAGATCACGCAAGCCCTGCATGTAACCGTCGGGCGGGATGAGTACGCCGTTTGTGCCCACGACGGGTTCGACAATCAGCGCCGCGATCGTCTTCGCACCTTCGAGCTCGAGCACCTCTTCAGTGCGCGCGAGCACGTCTTCCGTCGTGTCCCAGCCTTTTTGAATGCCGTGATAGTAATCGGGAATACGAAACACACCGGGAATGCCCGGTTCCGCAGCCCAACGACGCGGATCGCCCGTCAGGGTCAAGGCGCCTGCTGTGCCGCCGTGATAACTACGATAGCGCGCGCCGATCTTGTGTCGCCCAGTGTAGAGTCGCGCAATGCGAATCGCGTTTTCGTTCGACTCAGCGCCGCCGTTCGTGAAGAAGAAGGCATCGATATCGCCCGGCGTCAGCTCGGCGAGTTTCGCACTCAGACGCCCGCGCACCTCGGTCGCCATAAACGGGTTCGCATAAGGCAGCGTCTCCGCCTGATCCTTGATCGCCTGAATCACGCGCTCATCGCCATGACCGATGTTCACGCACATCAACTGGCTGTTGAAGTCGATAAAACGCTTTCCTTCCGGTGTCCAAAAATAAATTCCCTTGGCGCGCGCAACCGGAATCGGATCGACAGCAGCCTGTGCGGACCATTCAAACAGGGTATGCCGGCGGCAGAGTTCAACAATCTCTTCGCCCGTTAGACTTGCAGCAGTGGTGCTCATAATGTGCGGCATGCTAACACTTCCTTTGCGTCTTGGCGACTTTGCGTGAATACTGTTTGCGATGACTCAACCAGGCGAACTCTCGCGGGAGCGAATTCAAGCAACTGAGCGCGTTATCAGGCCGCACATCCGTCGCACACCGATTCTCGAAGTCGATGGCGCAGATGTTGGTCTCGACTCGATCACGATCGTTTTCAAACTCGAATTGCTTCAACATGGAGGATCGTTCAAGGCACGCGGCGCGTTTACCAACATGCTGACGCGCGAAGTTCCACAGGCAGGCGTGGTCGCCGCTTCGGGCGGTAATCATGGCGTCGCTGTTGCTTTCGCGGCGATGAAGCTTCACAAGCCAGCGACGATCTTCGTTCCGTCAGTTGCTTCACCTGCAAAACTCGATCGCATCCGTAGCTACGGCGCAGAGCTCGTCATCGCCGGAGATCGTTACGCGGACTCACTGGAGGCCAGCGAGAGCTGGACCAGGCAATCGGGCGCGATGCCGATTCACGCTTATGAGGGAGATGAGACACTGCTGGGCCAGGGCACACTCGGATTGGAATTGGAAGAACAGGATCCGAAACTCGATTCGCTGCTCGTTGCGGTCGGTGGCGGTGGGCTGATCGGCGGTGTCGCAGCGTGGTATCGGGATAGATTGAAACTGATCTCCGTTGAGCCAACGGAAGCGCCGACACTCAATCTCGCATTGAAGGCGGGAAAGCCCGTTGACTCACCGGCCGGTGGCATCGCGGCGGATTCGCTCGCACCGAGACAGGTTGGACAACAGATATTTCCGATCGCACAGAAGTTTGTGAACAGCTCGATCCTCGTTTCTGATGAAGAGATTCTCGCGGCGCAGAAGCGCTTGTGGGAAACAGTGCGCATCGCCGCGGAACCCGGCGGCGCGGCTGCATTCGCCGGACTACTCTCGGGCCGATACAACCCTAAACGCGGCGAGCGCGTCGGCGTGATCGTCTGCGGCGGCAACACCGACAAAGTAAATCTTTAACCGCGGATGACACGGAATGAAATCCGGATTTTTTCCGTATTATCCGCGGCTGAATTAAATCTTCGCGTCGAGCACTTCGCGCACCTTCAGTGCCAACGCACCCGGACTGAACGGCTTTTGCAGGAAATTGATCCCCGCTTCGAGCACGCCGTGCTGCACGATGGCTTCGTCCGTGTAACCTGACATGTAAAGCACCGGCATGTCCGGCTGCCGCGCGAGCAGGATCTTCGACATATCGTTCCCACTCATTCCCGGCATCACCACATCGGTCAACAGGAGATCGATTCGCGTACCGTTGGGTTCGCAGATCGTAAGCGCTGCCTCGGCGCTCGCGGCTTCGAGCACCTTGTATCCGGCAGTCTCGAGCACCTGTCGCGCCAGTGTCCGCACGAGCGCCGCGTCTTCAACCAACAGGATCGTTTCGGACCCCTTCGGCATCTCAAACGTGTTACCAACGCGTCTATACTCCTCAGCCTCCGCCGTCACTCGCGGAAAGTAGATCTTGAACGTCGTGCCTCGTCCCTCTTCGCTGTAAACCCAGATGTTGCCGCCCGATTGTTTGACGATGCCATAGACCATCGACAGACCAAGCCCGGTCCCCTTGCCCGACTCTTTCGTCGTGAAAAAAGGCTCGAAGATACGTTGTCGCGTTTCTTCGTTCATGCCGCAACCAGTGTCGCTGATCGCGAGCATCACGTATTCACCCGGATCCACCGAAACGTGTTCGCGCGCATACGATTCGTCGAGATAGACGTTGCTCGTTTCGATCGACAGTTTGCCGCCTCTGGGCATCGCATCGCGCGCGTTCACGACGAGGTTCATGATCACCTGTTCGAGTTGGACCGGATCCGCTTTGATGTTGCCGAGATCCGCTTCGGAGATCACTCGCAACTCGATGTCTTCACCGATCATGCGCCGCAGCATCTTTTTGAGATCGCTCACGACCGTGTTCAGGTCAAACACCTTCGGCTGCATGACTTGCTTGCGACTAAATGCCAGCAACTGGCGCGTGAGCGATGCCGCACGTTCGCTCGCCTTGCCGATCTCTTCAAGATTGCGGAGTAAAGGATCGCCTTCCTTCAACGTTCGTTTCGAAATATCGGTGTAACCGAGAATCACCGTCAGCAGGTTGTTGAAGTCGTGCGAAATACCTCCGGCCAAACGACCGACTGCTTCGAGTTTTTGTGACTGGACCAACTGGTTCTCAGTGTTGCGCAGCGCCTCGATCGCGTCGGCTCTTTCTCTTTCCGCCAAGCTCCGCTTCTCAGCGTGTGACTCAGAGAGCAGTTCCAGTTGATGATTTGCCTCTTCGAGCTGTGCCGTGCGTTCCTGAACTTTGCGCTCGAGTTCGCGTTGCGACTCGCGCAGCTTTTCGACCATCGCATTGAACGCGGAGGCGAGTTGTCCGAATTCGTCCTTCTGATCGATGTTGACGAGTCGCGAGTGATCGCCACGACTGATCGCGGTTGCTCCTGCCGTGAGCTCGTAAAGCGGACCGGTGACCTTACGGCTCAACACAAACGCACCCGCCACGCCCATGACAAACAGAAACGTGCCGATGATCAGCATTCGCCTCATGAAACCGTTTACGGGCTTCAGCACCACGTCATCGGGGAACTCGATCAGAATCAGCCACGGCGTGCCGGCGATTGGACGCGCCAGAGCGATCACAGGCGTGTTGCCGTCGCGATCGTAAGTTTGAATGTCGTCGTGAGTGCGCACATCCAATGGAGGTTTCGGGATGATCGAGGCGAGGTCGGTCCAGACGTCATCGGCCTGATCGCCGATATAGAGTGTGGCGTTGGTGCCGAGCAGTTTCGTCATCTGCTGGCGCGTGTCTGCACTTGCGGCGACCTTGCGCCAGCGGACGAGGTAACCCGCGACCTTTCCGTCGTCACCTTTAATTGCGGCCACTGCCGGAAAGCCGATCGTGTCGTTCAGGCGACGGATGTTGCCGATGGTTCTGAATGGCTCGACGGCGCTGTGTTTGAATTCAGCGTTGAGGTCGCTGAGCGGAGTCGCTTGGCTCTCAGGCGAGACGAGCAGGAGTCGATCAGTGCTCCATAATTCCACACGCAAGCTGTTCTGGTCCTGCGGCGCGAGGAACTGTTGCAGCACTTTCCCAACATCAGTTCGCGATTCACTTGTTGGAGATTTCACAAAAGCCCGAATGGCGGGCTCGTTTGCGGCCAACGCAGTCTTGGTGGAGATATTGTTCGCAGACTGCTGCAACATGCTCGAAAGTTGTAGGGTTAAGTTCTGTAACCGCTCGCGACCGACAGCAAGCGCCGACGCCTTGACCGCGCGATACGACGCCCAGTTGCAGGCGACGATGATGAGGGCCAGGAGCGTGCCGATTAGCAGTGGTAGACGATATTTAAATGAGATATTTGAAAGAGACCATCTGCGTAACTTGCCGGGTTCCATGAGACACCTTTCCCATTCCTTGTTCACCGTCAGAGGGATGTCTGATCAGTAGAACAAATCTGCCGCACGGCTGGGCAGCCAAGTGGGAGTCATGTCGTTGGGAGGTACACTCGCGAATGCGAGCGTTGTCGGGTTACCGAGAAGGATAAAGACACTCTCAATAGAGGTCAAGTTAATTGTTGGTCCAAAATCTCTCTTGCGGCCCGAATCCCCGTCGCCAGGGCGCCGTGCACTGTCCCATGATGCCCCTCCGTGTTTGCCGCCTCGCCGGCAAAAAAGATGGTGTCTTCTAGCGGCCGGGCCAACTGCGCCTGCGCTTTGAGGCCATCGACCGGGACATAACTGTAAGCCCCAGCCGCGAACGGGTCTTTTTGCCAGTTGTGGGTATAAAACTCAGCTAACCCTTCTTCAAGCACTTGTTTCGAAACTCCAAAGATGTGGCGTAACGCCTCAAACGCGTGGTCCAACAGCGCGTCGTCACTCTGAAGCGACAACTTCTCGGCTCGAGTACCGCCCGCCCAACCTACAAGCAACGGCGTTCGAACCGGAAACTGCGTCCACCACGTCGGCAACAATTCCGCAGGCGCGTGAATGAACGTAAGGTCCTTCAATTGCTCCTGCCGCTCGTCTTCTCCCGGAATCGTCAACTCTTCCCAAAACGGCTCCTTGAAACGCAGCATGACTTTTACGACGTGTCCCATCGCGAGTTTGCGCGCTGCATCCTGGTGCTCATCGAGTGGCGGATTGAACCGCACTTGTCCTGTTTGGATGAGGCTGAGCGGTAGCGTCACTAACAGTCGCCGAGATCTGAACCTCTGCGTCGTCGTTAAGACCTCGACTTCATTTCGTTTCCAATTCACTTCCTCGACTACCGAGTTGAAGTGAAACAATGCACCGGAAGCGACAGCTTCATCGCGCAGTGCCTGTGCAACCTGGACGTACCCATTCTCAACTCTAAACTGCTGATCGTCGTCGATCTCGCTGGCGGCTTCATTCGTCTTGTTCAGCCCGTCCACACTGATACGGTCGGCGTGTGCTGCGTGAAAGCCTTCAATGTAAAGCGTCGCGATCGATCGGATGTCTTCGATGTGAGTTTTCTCCTGGTAGTGATCGAGAAACTCAGAAAAGTTCTGATCGGGACCGTTGTAGTGACTCATCTCTTCCGTCACGTCTTCAACCTTGGACCAGAATTCGCCCGACTTAGTCACGACACCGTCATGAAGATGCCAGTGACGATTCGGAATGCTTTGTAGTTTGAGATTCGCGCGTTTGGCGATGGCAAATGTTTCGGGTGGTCTGCCGTGGACGAACTCCGCGCCGAGCTCGACGGGCCACTTATCGAAATGAGTATTGATGCGACCGCCGATTCGATCGCGGGCTTCAAGTACGATTACTCTGAGCTGCGCCGCACTGAGCTCGCGCGCGGCCGCAAGTCCCGCAGCACCTGCGCCAACAACGATCACGTCAGCGTCCATACCTCACCCATGTTCGCAAAAATTCGATATAACGAATTCGTCTAATCGTGTTATATACATCGCTTCGGGTCAACTCAGGAGGTATTTCTCATGCGAAAGTTCTCACAACGACTGTACGTTGTCATACTTATCTGTTCCGTTCTCTTCGCGTGTCTAAGAACGACAACCGCTGCCGATTTCAAGCGCGAAGTCATCTATCAAATCATCACCGACCGTTTCTTCGACGGTAGCAGCTCAAACAACAATCCATCGCAAAGCGCCGGGCTTTACGATTCGACGAAAACAAACTGGCGACTTTACTGGGGCGGGGATCTCGCGGGAATTCAACAGAAGATGTCGTACCTCGCCGGGCTCGGCGTGACCGCGATCTGGATCTCGCCGCCGGTCGATAATCTCAACACAAATATTCCCGACGGCAGTGGCAATCCGACAGCGTCGTATCACGGCTACCAGGCACGCGATTTCAAACGCATCGAAGAACACTTCGGCAACGCGAGTAACACCTGGACCGACTTCGACAACCTCGTCAGCGCGGCGCATTCCAGCGGGATCAAAGTGATTATCGACTTCGCACCCAACCACTCAACGCAAGACAACGCGGGCGAGTATGGCGCGCTCTACGATAACGGCACGTTTCTCGGCAATTTCACCAGCGACACCAACGGCTACTATCATCACAA
This sequence comes from Pyrinomonadaceae bacterium, assembly GCA_036522475.1. Classification (GTDB taxonomy): domain Bacteria; phylum Acidobacteriota; class Blastocatellia; order Pyrinomonadales; family Pyrinomonadaceae; genus PSRF01. The sequence goes on from DATDFT010000088.1 coordinate 17,399, forward strand.
TCCCAACATCTCGGGCGGCGGCTGGGATGATCGCTATCAGGTGGAGTACTACACACTCTTCGATCTGGCGGACATCAACCAGGAAAACGCCACGATGGATTCGTACCTGAAAGCGGCTGCGCAATTATTTCAGCAGCACGGCGTCGATGGCTTCCGGATCGATGCGGTCAAACATGTGAACTGGGGCTGGGAATACAGTTTCGCGAACTCGATCTATACCTACGGCGACAGCTTTTTGTTCGGTGAGTGGTACCAGGGCAACACTTCCGATCCGCTCTATCACGACTCGTACAAGTTTGCGAATAAGAGCGGTATCTCGCTGCTCGACTTCCCACTGAACACCGCGATTCGAAACGTGTTCGGGTCAAACACAAACTTCTCAGACATCGACTCGGTGATCTCAACGGAAGGAAGCAACTTCACGTGGAAGGAAGATCTCGTCACCTTCATCGACAATCACGACATGTCGCGGTTCCTCACGCTGAACAATAACAACAATCGACTGCACGAAGCGCTCGCGTTCATTCTCACCAGTCGTGGTATTCCGTGCATTTACTACGGCACCGAACAATACCTGCACAACGACACCGGCGGCGGCACGGATCCTTACAACCGGCCGATGATGGTGAACTTCAGTACGTCGACAACCGCTTATCAACTCGTCAGCTCGCTCTCGACTCTGCGTCACAACAACCTTGCGGTCGGGTACGGATCGATGGGCCAGCGTTGGATCAACAACGACGTCTACATCTACGAACGAAAGTTTTTCGGCAATGTCGTGCTCGTCGCGATCAATAAAAATGAGACAACCGGCTACAGCATCAGTGGCTTGAATACGTCGCTACCCGCGGGAAGTTATTCCGATTACATGAGCGGGTTGTTAGGTGGATCTTCGATTACTGTCAGCACGGGCTCGGGCGGCAACAATCCTGTGACTACGTTTACACTGCCGGCGCATACGGTCGCAGTCTGGCAGTTCACGGAAGGTGCGTCGACACCGCAGATCGGGTCGATTGGACCAACGGCGGGGCAGCCCGGTGTGAAGACGGTTATCGCCGGAAGGAACTTTGGTTCGACAACCGGAACGGTAAAGTTTGGAACGACGACAGCGACCGTCAACTCGTGGTCACCGACTTCGATTACGGTGACTACACCGTCAGTCACAAACGGCAACTACAGCGTCACCGTCACTAATTCCAGTTCACAAGTGTCAAACTCGATCCAGTACACAGTACTGACCGCGAAACTGATTCCAATCACGTTCACGGTCAACAACGCGTCGCCGACGCAGGTGGGCGACTATATCTTTCTCACCGGAAATACTGTTGAGTTAAGCAACTGGTCGACCACGTGGGACACGGCCGTTGGCCCGATGCTGACGCCGAACTATCCGAACTGGTTCCTCGTCGCCTCCGTTCCGGCGGGGCAGACAATTCAGTTCAAGTTCATAAAAATCGCCGCGAACGGCGCAGTCACGTGGGAGGCCGGTAACAATCACAGCTACACCGTTCCAACCAGCGGCACAGGCTTCGTGACAGTCAACTGGCAATACTAGTTAAATCAGCCGCAGATGAACGCGTATAAACGCAGATTGGCGTTCATCTGCGGCTAATTTCTTCTTGACACCACCAAATCAACGAATTAAAGTCTGTTTGTCTTTGTTTATTTGACAAAGATTCTAGTCCCTTCCCGATTTTCTCGGTTCACAACTAAATACTGAGGTGTCTTATGTCCTTCCCCTTGCTGTCCGGACTGCGTTCTAACGACCTGGCCATCGATCTCGGCACCGCGAACACCCTCGTTTACGCGAAAGGGCGCGGTGTTGTGCTGAGCGAACCCTCGATCGTCGCGATTAATAAGGTGACAAATAACGTCGAGGCTGTTGGAAAGGACGCGAAGGAGATGCTCGGCCGCACGCCTGGCAACATCGTTGCCATCAGGCCGATGCGGGACGGCGTGATTGCGAATTTCGAAGTCACGGAGAAGATGCTTCAGCACTTCATCCGCAAGGCGCACAACGGTCGCACCTGGGTCAGCCCGCGAGTCGTTATCGGCATTCCGAGCGAGATCACGCAGGTAGAGCGCCGCGCCGTCGAGGATTCAGCCTATCGAGCCAAGGCATCGGAAGTTTACCTGGTTGAAGAAGCGGTAGCCGCGGCGATTGGCGCCGGCCTGCCGATTACTGAGCCACACGGAAATATCGTCGTCGATATCGGCGGCGGCACGACCGACATCGCAGTTATCAGTCTCGGCGGCATCGTCTACGCGCGTGCCGTGCGCACAGCGGGCGACGCAATGGACAATGCGGTGGCGGAGTATGTGAAGCGCAAGTACAACCTTTTGATTGGCGAGCGCACCGCGGAAGAGATCAAGATTCAACTCGGCAGCGCATTCCCGCTCGACGATCCATTGTCGATGGAAGTGCGGGGCCGCAATCTCGTCGAGGGCATTCCGCAAACGATTACCGTCACGGATGACGAAGTGCGCCAGGCACTCGATCCTGCGGTCAGCTCGATCGTTGATGCAGTGCGTGTCGCACTCGAGCGTACGCCGCCGGAGCTCTCTGCTGATATTATCGATCGCGGCGTGGTGCTGACCGGTGGTGGCGCGTTGCTCGCGAATCTCGACAAGCGTCTGCGAACCGAGACCGGGTTGCCTGTGTTTGTTGCTGATGACCCGCTGACATCCGTCGTGCTCGGCGCGGGCAAGATGCTTTCCGACTTCGCGCTGCTCAAGCGCGTCAAGTGGGAAAACACGCTACAGTATTAATCTCCTGGACC
>DATDFT010000089.1:0-23216 GCA_036522475.1 Pyrinomonadaceae bacterium
TAGCGCCAAGGCGCGACTCTTAGCACCGAAGGCGCGGTTCTTAGCGCCAAAGGCGCGGAATATGATAGCCAGGGGCAAGCGCGAAGCGCGTCGCCCCTGGATAAGTGTCAAAGAAAAAGGGGCAGCCCTGAAAGGGCGTAAATACGGCGGCGTCTATTTCGGCCTTTCAGGCCTCGACCATCCTTTTGAACTCTAACCAGGGGCGACGCGCTCGCTTCGCTCGCGCTTGCCCCTGGCTATCATATTTCGCGCCTTTGGCGCTTAGTCGAACCTACCTCTAGGTCTCACTCTCGGCGACTTTCTTCATCAACTCACAAAGCTTCTTCGTCGTGTTGACGTTGCGGACGGTCATGTCCTGATAGATCTTGCGGCTGGAGAGTTTTGACATCTTCGATCGACTTATCTGGTCCACGTGTGCGGACCACAACAACGCCCCCGGTCGATACGTGACCTGTTCGATATCACTGTTTGCCGGGAGCTCGGCGAGTATGTCTTCAGAGTCGATTGTGTGACGGAGGAAGATCACGTTGTATCGCCAACTACTGTCGCCGTCCCACTCTCGCGGCAGACTCTGCACCAGCCTCTCCATCTCCGAAAGACTGCGCACAACTACCTTCGAATTGAGCTCATACTCTTTCACCAGCATTCGCTCGATCTTCTGTTCCAACTTGCGCGCATCGGTTTCCTTCGCGTTGAAAATCACGTTCCCACTATTGATATAAGTGCTGACGTGCGTAAAACCGATCGTCTCGAAACTCTTCTTCAGCGCACTCATGCTGATCATGCTGTTCCCGCCAACATTCACGCCGCGCAGCAGCGCAACGAACAGATTGAGGTGAGATTTCGGTTTTGCCATAGCTGACTTCCTCGCCTGACAATAGTAATCCGACCACACTACTGGAACAATGAATGCTATAATCCCTCACGTTCTCACGCATGGTCCAACGTTGTTAGTTTCCGGGAGCAACGCTATGAAAAACCTAATCATCCCTGCACTCTTGTTAATATTTTCACTGTCCGTGGTCGTTTCCGCGCAAACGTTTCGCGGCACGATTCTTGGCACCGTCACGGATCCGAACGGCGCGCTCGTCGCCGGCGCAAAAGTCACAGCCAAAAACACGAGCACCAGTCTCGAGCGTTCGACGATCTCCGACGATGCGGGTAACTACACGATTGCCGAGTTGCCGATTGGTCCATACGAAGTGCGTGTCGAGCAGAGCGGCTTCGTGCCTTCCGTCGTTTCGAATGTCAGCGTCGAAGTTGCCAGTGAACGGCGCGTGGACGTGAAGTTGAATGTCGCCGGTGCAGAGACCGTCGTCACGATAGCCACGAACGTGCAGGTCGAGACCACTACCAACACGCTCGGCGGCACAATCACGACGAAATCCGCTGAGGACTTGCCCATCAACGGCCGCGACTTCACGAAGTTTCTCGTCACCGTTCCCGGCGCGACCGGCGATCCCTCAGGCGCGACCGACTCGCCAGGTTCGTTTGGTCTGTTTAGCGCGAACGGCAATCGCGGGCGCGCAAACAACTACCTGCTCGACGGCACCGACATGAACGACGGTTATCGAAACCTGCCGGCGATCAACGAAGCGGGTGTCTTCGGAACTCCGGCGACGATCCTCCCAATCGAAGCGATTTCGGAAGCAGCGATACTCTCAAACTTCGAGGCTGAGTACGGCCGCAACTCGGGTGCGATCGTCAACATTGTCACCAAGTCGGGCACCAACGATTTTCACGGTTCGCTCTTCGAGTTTTTCCGAAACAACAAGCTCGACGCGCGCAACTTCTTCAATCCCGAACCCGATCCGCAAACCGCGTTTCGCAATAATCAATTCGGCGGCGCGCTCGGTGGTCCAATCCAACGCAACCGGACGTTCTTTTACTTCGCTTACGAAGGTCAACGCGAACGAGTCGGTCTGAATTCAACTGCTCGCGTTCCCGATCCGCGCGAGATCGCGGCGCTCGGTGGTCCAACGAATCCGGTCATCGCTCGCTTGCTCGCTCGCAATCCTTGGCCGGCGCCGAATCGGCCGTTGCCGCTCTTCGATAACACTGGCGCACCGAATCTCTTCGTCACCACGCCCGCTTCGAATGATGTCGATAGCCTGATCGCCAAGATCGATCACTCATTCAACAAGGACAACCAACTTACCGGGCGCTATTTTTACGGCACGAGCGATCAGTCGTTCCCGCTCGCGATTCTCGCCGGCAACATTCTTCCCGGTTACAACACGACCACGCCGACGAAGGTTCATCTCGTCTCGATCTCTTATCTGAAGATTCTTTCGCCGACGAAAGTCAACGAGCTGCGGTTTGGTTACAACCGCTTTAAAGAAGGATTTTTCCCCGAAGACAACGACTTCGATCCACGTTCGATTGGACTCAACACCGGCATCACGAGCGACCGTGACTTCGGCTTGCCGCAGATTCGCATTCACGATGATCTGGGAATCGCCAACATTGGCGCGACGCTTTCCGTCCCACGCGCGCGCGTCGACAGCAATTACCAGGTGATCGATAACTTTTCATGGAAGCTCGCGCGGCATGACCTGAAGTTTGGCTATGAATTTCGACGCACGACAGTGGACCAGTTCTTTGATGCGGGCTATCGCGGTCGCTTGGATTTTGGGTCGCTGGCAGACTTTCTCTCCGGCACGTTGAGTGGGGGCCGAGCTGCAAGTGGCAACTCAAACCGGTTTACTTTCCAGAACTCACACGCAGGCTATGTGCAGGACACGTTTCGCTGGGGTCCGCAACTCACACTCAACCTCGGTATGCGCTGGGATTTTTTCGGTGTCATCGGCGAGAAGAACAATCTCCTGAGCAACTTCAATCCGGCCGTCGGACTCGTGCAAGTTGGATCACCGGGACTTCCGCGTCTGTACGATCGCGACTGGAATAATTTTTCGCCGCGCTTGGGTCTCGCGTGGAATGTTCACGGAAAGGGCAAGACCGTTGTTCGCGCCGGTTGGGGTTTGTTCTACGACGCGTTTTCGCAGGATTTCTTTGCGGGCCAACTCCCGTTCAATACCTTCAATCCCGGACCGGCTTTCAATCCGGTTGGACCATCACCGATTCTCTTCTCGTTTTCGACTGTGCCGGTGATCCAGAATAACGTTCCGATCTTCACGGACTTTCTTGACTCGGACGTGTTCGCGGTCGATCCGAACCTGCGCACGCCGTACATACAAAACTACAACCTCAACATTCAGCGAGAGCTGTTCAAGAATGGTGTGCTTGAAGTCGGCTATGTTGGTTCGACCGGGAAAAAGCTGTTTCGTTATCGCGACATCAACCAGCCTGTGAACCCGAGTGTTTCTTCCGCGCGGCCGTTTGACAATGGACCATTCGCACCGTCTGGCGGAACTTTCTTCTACGTGAATCAACTCGAGACCACCGCATTTTCAAATTACAATGCGCTGCAAACAAGTTTCTCCGTGCGCGATCGCAGAGGGTTTTCCACGCAAGTCAACTACACCTGGTCGCATTCGATCGACAACGCATCGGACGGACAGGACTACGTCGCAAACGCGACGCAGCCGGACAACAGCTTTTGCACGAGGTGCGAAAAGGCGAACTCGAATTTCGATAGTCGACACCGGTTTGTTCTCACAGCCAGTTATGCGATTCCAAACTTTTCGGAGTCGTATCCGCGTCTCGGTAAAGGCTGGCAGCTAAACACGGTGGTGACGATTAGCAGTGGCAATCCGTTTCACCTGACCCTGTTTGACGATTACAACAACACGGGCGAGTTTTTCCCGCGACCCGATCTTATCGGCGATCCGTATGCGGGCACGAGAGCGCCCGACCGATTCATCAATCTGGCGGCGTTCGCAGTGCCCTGTACGCTCGATCCGGCGGGTGACGGTAGCGCCGCTTCGTGCATTCCCGGGACCTGGCATTTTGGTTCGCTCGGCCGCAACGCTCTGCGCGGCCCTGGTTATCACAACGTCGACTTCTCGATTTTCAAGAACACCGACATCACCGAGAAGCTGCGTCTGCAACTGCGTGCCGAGATCTTCAACATCTTCAATCACCCAAACTTCTCGAATCCGCTCTTGCCCGGCTTCTCCGCCGATATGACGTCGTCGATCGACCCGGCAACGGGACGCGGCACGGGCTTTCTCCCGATCACCGTCACCCCCGACGTCGGCATCGGCAACCCATTTCTCGGCGGCGGCGGACCAAGAAATATTCAGTTAGCGCTGAAGCTAATTTTTTAACCATAGTTTCACGCAAAGGCGCAAAGGTTACGCAAAGGCACAAAGTTGGCGAAGATGATCTTTGTGCCTTCGTATAATCTTTGCGACTTTGTGTGAAACCAATCCTTCGCGACCTACACTATCTTCGTCAGGCGGAGAAATGCTTCTTCGAGAGTCTCCTGTGTGGGAGTCAATTCGAAGACTTTGATTCCGTGGCCGACTAAGAGTGCGTTTACGGCGGGAATGCTTTCGGCGCCGGCGTCGATGTGCAGGAACGAATTGCCGTTGCGGCTGACGGTCACACCGGATTCTCGGGTCAACAAATCGAAGGCGCGGGACAAGTCATCGACGCGAACTTTGTACATGCTCGTCGGTGCTACCAGTGCCTCTGGTCCCCCTTCGTAAAGCAACCGGCCTTCGTGAATGATGCCGACGCGGTTACAGAGTTGTTCGATCTCCGTCAGCAGATGACTCGAGAGCAACACCGTCAACTTGAATTCATCTCGCAGGCGACGAATCAAATTCCGTGTCTGTTGTATCCCTTGCGGATCGAGACCGTTCGTAGGTTCGTCAAGAATGATGAGATCGGGCGTCGGTAAAAGCGCCTGCGCAATTCCGAGACGCTGGCGCATCCCGTACGAATAAACTTTCACCGGATCACGCGCGCGGTCGCGCAACTCGACGATTTCGAGCACCTCTTCCACACGCTTCTTTGCAACACCGCCGGACAGCGAAGCCAACAGTTGCAAATTCCTGCGCCCGGAAAAATTCTCGTAGAACGCAGGCGTTTCGATGATCGCGCCGACACGCGAACGTGCCCGCAGATATTCCCAACTCGATCCGCGCACCGGAAACTTGATCACGCCCGACGTAGGCCTCACCAGGCCCAACAACATTCTCAACGTAGTCGACTTCCCTGCTCCGTTCGGACCGAGAAAACCGTAGATGTCGCCTCGCTCCACACGCATCGTCAGACGATCAACGGCCGTGCGCGCGCCGAAACGCTTCGTTAGTTCTTCCGTCTCTAATGCTGTCTCTGACATTTTCAGAAGCCTACTTCCACCAGCAACGGCCAGTGGTCCATGCGTCCGACCGCGGCATTACGCAGGACCTCGACACGTCCGATGCGATTGAGATCCGTTGGTCCAAAGATGTAGTCGATGCGGCGATCGTTGATTGCCGTGTCTCCCGCTGCGCGTCCGAGATCGCGAAAGCTGTGCAGGATATGACTGTAAGATTCGCTGTCGTGTTTCAAATTGTCCGTGTAGAGATTGGATTCGTTGGCCGCTTTGAGCTCGAAGTTAAAATCGCCGGCGATGAAGACGGGAGCCGATTGCGAACGCTGCTGCGCCCAATCGATCAACTCCTCTGTGTACGCGCGGCGCCGAGCGGCATTGAATGCATCCGCGTGAGCACTCAAGAGCACAACCTCAGGCGAGTCGCGCCGCGAACGGAATGAAGCGGCAAGCGCATAACGGTTGCGGGCTGCAACGGGCGTAAACGTTGCTCTCGCATCCTTAACCAGAACCGCTTCAAAGCGATCGCCGCTTCCCTGCTGTGCTACTGCGCCACGATACTTACCTCTCAGCAACCCAAGCAACGATTTCAACTGCGCTTCGCCAGTCAATTCCTGCAAAGCGACCGCGTCAGGATCTTCACGCAGGATCACATCCGCAACTGCGGGCAGATCTTTGTCATGCGCGCGCGTGTCGTCTTCGAGTTCCGCGTAACCGATGTTCCACGTGAGCAGACGCAAGGAACTCTGCGTCCTCGACGTTGAGTTTGATTCTTCAGACTTACTCGGCTCGGCGAAATAAACGGCGCCGGCGATCATGAGACAGAACAGGAGCAGAAGGATCAGTTTCACCCACATGTCAGGTAACGATGTCCTTCCGCTCGAAGATTACGACGGTCGCCAGCAGCAACCCGGCGGTATACGCGCCGCAGACACTGGCGTAATGCCAGAGACTCTGCCAGGGAATCTCAGGCTTGAACACGTCGCGCCAGAAATCCATGTCGGTGGTAAAAAAGTAAGGGCGCAAGTGCTCGAAGAACTCGACGCGCCCGACGATGTAGAGAGTTAAATATGCAGCGATGGTCATCACGGTGGCTTGTACCGGCGAGTCGAAGACGACTGAACAGAGCAGGGCGAGGGCGGCGATAACGAGGAGCGCCCACGTACCGGACAGTATGGCGTAGCCGAACCGCATGAGCGCATCGTCGCGCATGATCTTGCCGGGCACGTCGACGAGATTGAGTGGCCCGGGATAAAGCTCGAGATTGCCCCAGCCGACAAAGATCAAGCCGACTACCAAATTTAAGCCGATGAAGAACGTCAGCAGGAGACCGGCGTGCAGCGCGGTCACGAGAAACTTTGAAAGCACGAGGGATGCGCGCGAGATTGGACGTGTGCAGATCATGCGGAGGGTGCCGCCGCGCGCTTCCCCTGCGATCTGCGAGCCGGCACTCATCGACACGAAAATCGGTAGGAGTAAAGTAAAAGAAAAGAGCAGCGAATAGAGCGCGAACGTCAGGCCGTTGAAATATTGCTTCGATTCATACGTATATTTGAACTGCTCGACCGCCTCGCCACCGGTTTTGCGTGCGGCGTAGGTGTAAAAACCCCAGAGCATCAGCACCACGAAGCCGATCAGGACGACGAATGACAGATAAAAGCTCCGGGCGCGGAACAGCTTTTCGAGTTCCAGCTTGAGTAGTGTGAACATACGTCTTCCTGAATTAACGTGCTTGCGAAGTCCGCTGTTCAGAATATTAATGCCCGAATGTAAACACAACCGGACTACCCACAGTTGCGACTGTCAATAATCACATTCAGCCGGATGCCACGGGACAAGCCCATGGCCTCTGACGTTGCGGAGCCCAGTTCGCTTTGCTACAAAACGCGGGAAATGCGAGCCGACCGCAGTATTGACATCAAAACTGCCGTTGCCCTTGTCCTGTTGGGGTGCGTTTCGATTGTGCTCTATCGAACGGGTCTGACAGCAAGCGGCGTCAGCGGGATTCGTCTTTTCATGAAGGTGGCGTTCGTTCAGTCAGCAATCTATCTGCTTGCGACATGGATTGTCATTCGCGCTCGCGCTTCGACCCCAACGATTCTGATCGCGATCACGTTCGCGGTGCTCTTCCGTCTGACCATTCTCTTTGCGCCGCCGTATCTTTCAGACGACATCTATCGATACGTTTGGGACGGACGCGTCCAGGCCGCGGGTATCAATCCTTATCGTTACATTCCTGCCGCGCCCGAACTGGTCCAACTACGCGACGACACGATTTACCCAAAAATTAATCGACGCGATTACGCTCACACGATCTATCCGCCCGTGGCTCAACTCGTTTTCCTGTTGACGACAAGAATCAGCGAGAGTGTCATCTGGATGAAACTCACGATGGTCGCTTTCGAGATGATTGCGATCTGGGCCATCGCACAATTGCTTAACTTACTCGGACGTCCACGACAACTCCTCTTGCTCTACGCATGGCATCCGCTGGTCGTATGGGAGTTTGCCGGCAGCGGACACGTCGACGCGATTGCCATCTGTTTCATGGCGCTCGCGTTTCTCGCGTGGCAAAGGAAATCCGATCTCGGTGCGGGCTTCATGCTGGCGTGCGCCACACTTACAAAACTCTTTCCACTCGTTCTTATTCCTGCGATGCTCAAACAAGGACGCTGGAAAATCATGCCGGTCTTTGTAGTGACAATCGTCGTCGGCTATCTCGCTTATCTCAGCGTTGGCCCAACTGCCGTCTTCGGTTCCCTGCCTGTATACACAAAGGAAATGGGAGTGATGACCGGACAACAGTTCTACGCATTGAGCCTCGCGCACAAGTTGTTCGGACGGCAACTGCCGGTGCTCGCTTACATGATTGCCGCAGTGCTGATTATATCCGCGATCGCGTTCTGGGTGCTTGCGCGAAGAACGCAAGCTGAAGACAACCTGAAACACGCGATGATCTTAGCGACCGCAACCACGGTGCTCTTCGCTCCGCATTTCTCATGGTACTTCTGCTGGCTGGTCTTCTTCCTGTGCTTCACACCGAGGCTCGCAGTTTTTTACTTAACGATCGCAAACCTTTTCCTTTACGCAACCTGGTTAGGCGACTCACCGGAGGAAATGTTCGTAATCAACTCCGTGATTTATCTGCCGGCGTTGTTGCTGGCAATCATCGAATGGTTAAATCCAAATACTAACGTCCGCTCGTACTTTACTCGGTTTTGGAAAACTTCAAATGAGGAGAGTCAATAATGATGCAAAGTTCGAGGCCAAACCTATTCTTAGCACTTGTGTTTTCCATGCTCTTGACCGTCGCCGCATCCATGCCGGCTCGAGCCCAGCAGAAATCGCTTTACGAACGAGTCGGAGGTTACGACGCGCTCGCGGCCGTAGTCGACGATTTTGTTGGCAGGCTCGTTGCAGATAAGCAATTTGAGAAATTCTTCGCCGGTCACAGCATTGATTCCAAAAAGCGGATTCGGCAGCACATTCTCGATCAGTTTTGTGCGGCCACTGGCGGACCATGCGTCTACACCGGACGCGATATGAAGACGACACATGCGGGACTCGGGATAACGGAGGCTGACTGGAACGCCGCAGCGAAACACCTGACCGAATCGTTGGATAAGTTCAAAGTTCCCGAGAAAGAGAAGAACGAACTGCTCGCATTCGTCACCAGCCTGAAAAAGGACATCGTCGAGAAGTAGGTGTGCCTCAACGCTGGTTAACACAAACGCAATCGTAGTCGCGCTTTGTGAACAGAGTGCACTCGGCGGGGACGAACCATTCCTCGGTGTAACTGTTTCCGTTTGGCGTGAGGCGGGCGCCGATTAAAACATCGGTCCTGACTTTGGCTACCATTGATTTGACGATGAATAACTTGACGATTGCGGAAGCTTCAGACCTGCTGCGCCAAAAACAGATCTCGCCGGTCGAGCTCACGAAGGCGTGTCTCGATCGTATTGACCGGCTCAACCCGACGATCAATGCGTTCATAACTGTTATGCACGACAGCGCACTCGCCGACGCGCGCGCAGCGGAAGCTGAGATCAACGCGGGTAACTGGCGTGGGCCATTGCACGGTATTCCGATCGGCTTGAAAGATCTGATCGACACAGCAGGTATAAAGACAACCTGCGGCAGCGCTCTGTTTGCAGATCGTGTTCCAACTCATGACGCCGAGATCGTGCGACGGCTGAAGACTGCCGGCGCTGTGCTGATCGGAAAACAGAACATGCAGGAGTTTGCTTACGGCGGCACCTCGACATCGTCCTATTTTGGCCCCGTTTACAACCCGTGGGATCTCGAGCGAATCGCAGGCGGTTCTTCGGGCGGTTCGGCGACTGCGGTCGCGACGGGTATGTGCTTCGGTGCCATCGGAACTGATACGGGCGGTTCCGTCCGTCAGCCGGCGGCATTCTGCGGCATCGTCGGTTTGAAGCCGACCTACGGTCGTGTCAGTACGCGCGGAGTTTTTCCGCTTGCGATCTCGCTCGACCACGTTGGTCCACTCTGTCGCAACGTTCATGACACGGCTTTGCTGCTGCAAGCTATTGCCGGTTACGACAAACTGGATCCGGCCAGCGTGGATTGGCCACTCGATTCATACACTGGCGAGCTGAAGACGAACACTAAATCACGCGTCGGTATCGTGCGCCGGCCGTTCTTCGACGATCTCGATAGCGACATCGCGAGCGCTATCGATGAAGCGTTGAAACACATGGCCGCGGATGTTTTGGAGGTCGAGTTGCCGCCAACGCCCGCTGCCGTGCAGGCACCGGAGGTCTACGCAGTGCATGCAAAATACTTCGCCGCTTCGCCGGAGTTGTACGGACGCTGGATCCAGGAGCGACTAAAACAAGCCGCCCTAGTGGACACAGTCGCTTACGTTGAAGCTCGACAACAACTCGATCGCGTGCGACGTTCGATTGACGACGTCTTCACGGAAGTCGACTTCATAATCACGCCAACCACGCCAGTGCCGCCGATAACGATAGAAGAAGCGTTGCACATGTCGCCGGATCCAGCAGGTGAGCTGTGGCTGAGAAATACTCGCCCGTTCAACGCCTACGGGTTGCCAACAATCTCGATTCCGTGCGGCTTTACTCGTGCTGGATTGCCAATCGGTTTGCAGATCGCCGGCCCAACCTTCGGCGAAGCACGCCTGTTGTCATTTGCGTGGACGTTCGAACAATCGACAACCTGGCATCAACGCACACCATCGTGCGTCAAGTCGCTTGAATAATGTCTTTGTCCTTCAGGATCGCCTGTCCTTTTGTTAACCACGCGATTCCGAACGCCACGATCGCAATCGTCTCGGGCCAGAAAATCGACTGCTTCATCGAGATCGCTTTGATAGCCACAATCGCGACCAGCATAACGACCATAACGATGCCACAAGCGACATAAATCTTGTTTCGAGTTAGCTTTTGCTTCGTGACGAATGGCCGGCTGGGCTTGGGGAATCGAAAGATCGCCAGGTAGCTGATGATCAGGAAGAACGCAGCCACTACGTAGATGTGGAAACCGAGTGGGCCATGGTTGCTGTAGCAGTTCGCTGAGGTATCAAATCGCGCCGCGATCAGATCGTGATAAATCGGCTCAGTCGGAAGTAACCCGATACCGATGGCGCACAGGCCCGCGATGTTAGTCAAGATGTTGTCTTGTTTGTCCGGACCGCGGTAGCAGAATAGAAACACGCCAGTTGCCGCCAGGATTCCTACGAATACATCCCTCATACTGGTGTAGTAATAAGCGCTGACTGAATCGTGCGAAGGAATTTTTTCGAATAGCTTCGCGCCCCATCTGACGATTATCGGCATCAGCAGTCCGAGCCAGCCGATTGCTTTCCGGAGCGTGAAATAAGAGATAACGAACTCGTTGTCGAGCGGGGGTTGGGGGTTCATCGTTCTTCTCCTTGGAGAGTGGGACTCTAAAGATATATGACGATGTGGTTGGAAACGTTTCGCCGAGTTCAGTGAAGTAGTCTACTTCTTGAACAACTTCGCGAACGCGGCGCGCGCATCAGTCGGCGCACCGGAGGTGGTTTGGCGTTCGACGACCGTGCGCGGCGCGAACAGTTCGCAAACGTTGCGCGCGTTCTTGTTCACAATCTTCGTCGTGATTGGTTTACTGCATTCGAAGCGAGCGCTCGGATCGAAGTAGTTGCACTGGCGACAACTGTGAAGCTCGGCGCGGCAGTTTGAGCATGAGCTCTCGAAGGTAATATTCGACGGCGCCTTTGCGCCACACGAAGCGCACTTGACTACCTCGCCGAAAGCCATCATGCGCGGCGAGCGTGGGCCTTCACGATCGCGATCGCGCGGCTTTTGCTGCTGCGGCTTGGACTGTTGCGGCTCACGATCGTTGTCCATGTAACCGCGTTGACGATATTTGCGATCGCTCATGTTCTTGCTCCCCGTTTGAGTGATTGGACTCAGCGAATCATACGTCAAAAACCGGGCCACAAAAAGGCACAGAACGTACATGAGATTTCTTTCATGTGAATTGTGTGCTTTTTGCGGCTCGCCGTTGCTTGATTTTATCGAGGCTCGGCTCTATCATCTGCCGCACCCAGAGCAAGATAACCTCCCGTAAGTCTTCCTCCCACTTTGTTCCCGACACAGACCCCAGGTTCTCAGGTTTAGCCCAAGCGGACGCTCCCAACTCATAACTGCAACTTACACGTAACTCACTGGAGGTTATATGAAGAAAACGCTTGCTCTGTTTGCTTTAGTAACTTTATCGATAGCCGCCTTGGTCTTCACCGCGGTTCACGGCCAGAACAATGGTCTCGGCAAATTCCGTCGCCAGCGCGCCGACAAACGAATCAACAACCAATACATCGTGGTTTTCAAAGACGACGTCACCGACGTTGACGGCGAAGCACTTCGTCTCGCGCGCGATTTCGGCGGCGATCGCAACGGCGGCTACACCTATCACGCAGCCATCAAGGGTTTTTCAGTGCGGATGCCGGAACAACAAGCCGCGCGACTCGCAAACGATCCGCGCGTCGACTATGTTGAAGAGGACGGCACAGTCAGTATCGACACAACTCAAACCAGCGCGACCTGGGGTCTCGATCGTATCGATCAACGAGACCTTCCGCTCGACGGAAACTACACCTACAACGCCACCGGCTCAGGTGTAAAAGCCTACATCATCGACACCGGTATCCGTGCCACGCACACCCAATTTGCCGGACGCGTGATCTCAGGTTTCACTGCGATCAATGACGGCCTCGGCACGAACGACGGCAATGGTCACGGCACTCACGTGTCGGGCACTGTTGGCGGCTCGACTTACGGCGTCGCAAAAAACGTGACGCTCGTCGCGGTTCGCGTGCTCGATTCGAGTGGCAGCGGAACCAACTCAGGCGTCATTTCCGGTGTTGATTTCGTGACTTCCGATCACCAGGCGGGCCAACCGGCAGTCGCAAACATGAGTTTAGGCGGTGGCCTTTCCTCAGCACTCGATACGGCAGTCAGCAACTCCATCGCCGATGGCGTGACTTACGCCATTGCCGCGGGAAACAGCAACGTCGATGCCTGCACCACGTCGCCGGCGGACGTTCCGAGTGCGATCACCGTCGGCGCGACGACGATCACCGATGCGCGCGCGTCGTTCTCAAACTTCGGTACGTGTCTCGACATCTTTGCGCCCGGCAACAACATCACGTCATCCTGGAATACGAGCGATACGGCCACGAACACGATCTCGGGCACGTCGATGGCGACGCCGCACGTGACCGGTGTCGCGGCTCTGTTCCTCGAAACAAATCCGACTGCGTCCCCGGCGACGGTCACGGCAGCGATCGTCAACAACTCGACCTTGAATAAAGTAACGAGTGCCGGAACGGGCTCGCCGAACCGTCTGCTGTTCTCGTTGTTGACTGGCGCCCCGCCGCCGACACCAACTCCGACGCCGACGCCCGGAGCTGAATTATTGCAGAACCGTGGATTCGAGTCGGGGAATGTTACGTGGGTGGCAACAGCGGGCGTGATCACGAACTCAACTGGACAAACACCTCGCACGGGTTCGTGGTACGCGTGGCTCGACGGCTACGGCACGACGCACACCGACACGCTTTACCAGCAGATCGCTGTGCCTTCGAGTGCGACGAGCGTGACGTTGAGTTTCTGGTTGAAGATCAATACGGCTGAGACGACGACTACGACACCGTTCGACACGCTGCAAGTGCAGATTCGCAACTCGAGCAATACGGTGCTTTCGACGCTTGCGACGTACTCGAACCTGAACAAGACGACGGGTTACGTGCAGAAGACGTTCGACCTGACGTCGTTTAAGGGGCAGACGATTCGGATCTACTTCCTCGGAAACGAAGACTCGTCGCTGCAAACATCGTTCGTCATCGACGACACGTCGTGTACAACTCAGTAGACGCTTTTAGGGGCGGCACTCCGTGACCGCGCCAATCGCCCGTGTAATGCCCGAAGGGGGGCGGCCACGGAGGGCCGCCCCTACAATTACGCCCGTCGCTTGCGTGAGGACGATTTCTTAATTCGGCGGAGCTTGTTGATGCGGTCGGCGTTAGGTGGCAACGTTGAGTTTTCCAAGACCGCGTAATGTCCACCGTCGGCTAACAGAAACACGATCTTCTCCCCACTAAAATACTCTCGCTTAATCCCCGCCTCCGCGCCGTGGAAATACGTGAACGCATCACCCTTCTTTAACTTACCCTTGAAGGACTCAAGCACCACCGCGTTGATCTTCCAGTCCTCATACCCGCCAACACGGTTCGTGATCTCAGCGTCGTCAATCCGAATGTGCGCAACAATCGCCACCGATCTGTAATCGGCCCGCAGATAACTCAGCGGCGGCCACTTGTCATCATCCTGCGCAAACACACATACAGGCAGCACCAGAAGAACAATACACGCTTTGAGCAGCACGTTACCGACCATCATGGGTTCGCGACAGATTGCCGTCCTCCTCGAACGACTCAGCCCCGAAGAAGATACGCTTAATATCCGGATGGCACGACTGAATTCCCTTCTGCAGCCGTCTGACACCTTTTCTCACCTCGAGCGCCGAGATGTGGCTATGAAAACGCAGTTCGATCGTCAACAGCACTTCGTGTGGTCCAAGATACAACGTATAGAGCGCACGCACACGCTCGATCGCGGGATCCGCTTCGACCAGCTTCCGCACCGTCTTCAACGTCTCTTTATCGAGCCCCTCGCCGATGAGCAAGCCCTTGCTCTCATAGACCATCAACACCGCCACCCCGCACAACAACATGCCAATAACCACCGATGCCACACCATCGAGATAAGCCAGTTCGAGTCGCTGTCCGAGAAAGATCCCGACGAACGCAAAGAGAAGTCCGAGCAACGCGGCTGAATCCTCGAGCACCACCGTGAAGCTCGTCGGGTCTTTAGTTTCATGAATCGTTTCCAGCACACCGCGACGACCGCGTTCAACGCTAAACGCCTTCCACCCGGCCAACCAACTTGCGCTCTCGAACACCGCTGCTATCCCAAGCACGGAATAACTCCAGACCAGATTCTTCGTCTCAGCCGGATGCACGATGTGCAGGATGCCTTCGTATATCGACATGCCGCCGCCGACAGCGAAGACGAGCACGCCCACTACAAGTGTCCAGAAATACAGCTCATGCCCGTGTCCAAACGGATGGTCCCTATCCGCCGGCTTGCGGCTCTTGTAGACACCAAGCAACATCAATCCGCCGTTGCCGGTGTCGACCACCGAATGGATCGCCTCGGACAGCATGGCCGCACTGCCGGTAAACGCAGCCGCAACAAACTTTGTCGCGGCAATCGCGAGATTCCCGGCAATAGCCGCATAAATTGCGAGTTGTGATTTCGGTATTCCTTTTTTGGGCCCGGTCATCGCAGCTACAATAAAGCACAAAAACCACAAAAATTGGTCAAGAAGAAGTATTAATAACCTCGCGGAGGAATAATGGCAGAACAAGCAGACTCGAATGCGCAAATGCCCGTGCGAACCCTGGGCCATACCGGAGTACAAGTTTCTCTGATCGGTCTCGGTGGCTGGCACCTCGGTTTCAAATACCTCGACGAGCAACTCAGCATTCGCATCATTCGCACCGCCATCGATAACGGCATCAACTTCATGGACAACTGCTGGGACTATAACGAAGGCGCTAGCGAAATCCGCATGGGCAAAGGGCTGCGCGACGGTTATCGCGAGCGGGTTTTCCTGATGACGAAGATCGACGGTCGCACGAAACAAGAAGCGGCGAAGCAGTTGGACGAGTCACTGCGCCGCATGCAAACCGATCGCATCGACCTGGTCCAACATCACGAGATCCTCCGTTTCGAAGATCCACATCGCATCTTCGACGAGCAAGGCGCCAACGCGGCGCTGATTGAGGCGCGCGACGCGGGCAAGATCCGCTTCATCGGTTTTACCGGACACAAAGATCCGCGGATTCATCTTCACATGCTCGAAGTCGCAAAGGAAAATGGTTTCCGCTTTGACACGGTGCAGATGCCGTTGAACGTGATGGACGCGCATTATCGCAGTTTTGAAAAGATGGTGCTGCCCGAGTTGGTCCAACAGAAGATCGGCGTGCTGGCGATGAAGACGCTGGCGAACGGAACGATCCTGGAGTCAAACACTGTTACTGCGATCGAGTGTCTTCAGTATGCGATGAATCTGCCGGTGTCGGTCGTGATCACGGGTTGCGAGAGTATGGAAGATCTCGAGCAGGCATTGACTGCAGCGCGTACTTTCAGGCCGATGAGTGAAGAACAAATGACGGCGCTACTCGCCCGAACGTCGAAAGCGGCTGCACGCGGAGAGTTTGAACTGTTCAAGACGACGTCGGTCTACGACGGTACGGCGTCACACCCCGAGTGGCTTGGTGAAGAGCCGCCGGAAGTGCAACGCGTGGTACAAGCCTAGTTGTAGGGGCGGCACTCCGTGGCCGCCCCTACAATCATTCGGGTTCGGGCTCCAGCGCGAGTTGTTCGCTCTGACGAACGACTCTGCGCATCAAGAGCGGCTCGTCAAACATCTGCTCGAGACCACGCACGATCGCGTATCTTGGATCGTCAGCGACTCGCACCGGCAGGTTAGTCGCCTCGCGAACATATTCATCAATGCCGCCAAACAGTGCACCACCTCCAGTGAGAATGATTCCACGATCGTAAATATCGCCCGCGACTTCAGGCGGCAGCTCACCGAGCGTGGCGCCGACACCCGCCACCATTTGTCGAACAACTTCCTGCGCCACTGGATAGATCTCGCCGGCAGTGATCTCGATCGATCGCGGCATTCGCGTCAACACGTCGCTGCCGTTGACCGGAATCTGTTGGGCCAGGTCAACGGGAACGGTCGCAGACGCAAGTTCCAACTTGAGCCGTTCACCCGTCCGGGCGCCGATCAGTAAGCCGCGATGACGCCGCACGTGGTTGATAATCGCAGTGTCGATATTCGAACTTCCGATCCGATCGGCACGCGCGCGAATGATCTTGCCACTCGCAACGATGGCGACGTTCGTCGTACCACCGCCGATATCGACGACTGCTGAAGCACGCCGGTCGTTCGCATTGATGCCGCAACCGAAAGCCGCCGCCAGTCCTTCTTCGATCATGCCGACGCGACCGACACGCGCATGCTGAGCAGCACTGAGCAACGCGCGTCGCTCAACCGGCGTGACATCCGAGAAGACGCTCATGAGTGCGCGACGCCCAAAGCTCGTGAGACCACCCTGTGCCTTGCGCACGAAATGCGCGAGCATCTCCTGCGTTCTTTCAAAGTTCGCCACGACGCCGTTGAGCATCGGCGCGATCACTGCCACACCGCGCGCCTCGCGTCCATACTTCTGTCGCGCTTCGCGACCGATGTCAATCGCCTCGCCCGTCGCGGTATCGACGGCAACGAGCGAAGGCTCGTCAACCACCACACCGCGCCCACGCACCGCAATGATCGTCGACGCCGATCCCATGTCTATCGCCATGAAAGCCATAGCAGGAGATTAAGCCACAAAAAGGCACAAAAAGCACAAAAGAAGAGATTAAATCTTTTGTGACTTCTGTGCCTTTTTGTAACTGATTTTAACTGTGGCGCAGGCAGGTTTATTTTTGCGCCTGGCTCATTTAACCTTCATCACGACGAACGTCAGATCGTCATAAAGCGACATGCCCGCGCACCACTCTTTGACACGTCGCGCCACGACATCACGGATCTGATCGGCCGACAGTGACGCAATCGACTTCAACGTCTCCATCATCCTGCTCGTGCCAAACTCTTCGCCGTCGACGTTCAACGCTTCAGTGAGTCCGTCGGTGTAGAGAAACAGCAGATCGTTGGATCTCATCTGCACCGTCTCTTGTTCGTAAGCAGCGTGTTCGAACGCGCCCGCCACGAGTCCACCGGAAGTCAATTGCCGAAACTCCGAACCACCGTCAGCTCGCAGGTAAAGCGGCGGGTTGTGACCGGCGTTAACGTACGTGAGGCGCTGCGTCGCCTGATCGAACATCGCATAAAAGAACGTCACGTAATGTTCGCCGTTGGTTGAATTAAACAGCAGACGATTCAACTTGCTCACGATCGACGACAAGTCTGAAGTGACCGAACCGTTTCGCGCAGTCAGACTCCGCAGCGTCGCTTGCACCGTCGACATCAACAGCGCGGCGGGCATCCCCTTGCCGGCAACGTCGGCAATCGCGACACCCAACTGGCTGTTGTCAAACTTGATGAAGTCGTAATAATCGCCGCCGACTCCCCGCGCAGGTTCGCAGAAACCCGCGATCTCCATGCCATTAGTCTTCGGAGCCTGCGATGGCAGCAGACGTTGCTGAACTTCGGCCGCGAGCGCGAGTTCACGTCGCAGTCGCTCCTGGAGCACCATGCGTTCCGTCAAACGCGCATTGTCGATAATCAACGCGAGCTGCCCGGCGATCGACATCAACAGCTCGCGATCGGCGACTGAGTATTGAAAGCCACCGCGACGCGGACCGAACGAGAGTATTCCGACCAGCTCGTTCCTCTGTTTGATCTGGACGAGGATGGTCGACTTGATCGTGCGCAGCACTTCGTGTTCGCCCGCCCGCTCTTCACGTTGCGTTGTGTGGAGCGCGCTGAGTGCCTGCGACCACGTCTCGATTTCGCGCGGCTCGATCACGAGTGGAGTTGAGAGGTTCATCAGGCGGCGCACGACAAACGCGCGCTGATTGAGTTGCAAACGTTTGCCGCTGAGATCAGCTTCGTTGGAGCTGGCTACGACGCGCAGGTTGAAGTGGCCAGTCTTCTCGTCGCGGGTGAAGATAGCGGCGTTACTGGCATCGAGTGCGCGCCGGATTCTTTCGGCGAGATGTTGATAAAGATCGCCGATGGTCGAAACGTGCTGTGAGCCGGGCCCGAGATCGAAGAATATCTTGCGTTCGTCGTAAGGCGCGGGAGCGTAGTGACTCTCAATTCTCGGCAAGAGGGAACGACGGGCGATGACGTGAATCAGTACGAACGCGGCGACCAGAACGAGAGAGACGAGGGCGTCTGCACGCGAACCGAACGCATCGATTGCGCGTAGCCGGCTGCCCGTGAAAACCAGGAGGTAAATTGCGGCGAATAGAAGGAGCTCGGAGGTGTAGTAAATCCGGCGTGGGGTGATGTGCGCCTTGGATTTACGCCACAGACGGCGCGCCGCTTTTGTCTTGGGTATCTGGACGCGCGGCAAAATCCTCATCAATCTTCCGATTCTGGGCAAAGTTTGACCTTCATCATAAAGACACCGCCACCAGACGTTATCTGGCAACTCTCTGCGGCCCTCTCGTAGCATTCGGCGGTTGGTCCATAAAGGAAGGTGAGATGAAATTTGCAAAGACAAAAAATGATTGATGAAGGACTCTGTAGTTTGTGTGCCTTTTTGTGGCTATTAATTAACTCGCTTACTACGACGCTCAAAGAGTATCGTGTCGCGCCAGACTCCGTTCAACTTCGCAATACGTTCACGCCTGCCGACTTCGCGAAATCCGGATTTTAAGTGCAACTCGATACTGGCGGCGTTCTCCGGAAAGATCGAGGCCTGAAGTGTCCATATTCCTGCTTGTTCAGACTCTTCAATAAGTTGTTCGAGCAAAGCACGCCCGATACCTTTACCTCGCTCGCTCTCAGTCACGTAAATCGTTAGTTCTGCTACACCGCTGTACACGCTTCGCCTTGACACCGGACTCAGAGCTGCCCAACCAAGCACCTTATCGTCAGCTCGCATCACGAGCCGCGGTGACTTCAGATGTGCCTCGTCCCACGCTTCCCATGAAGGTGCTTGAGTCTCGAAGGTGCTGTTTCCCTCACGGAGCCCTTCGACATAGATCGCGCGCACCTGCTCCCAGTCGCTCGCCGTCATCTGGTCCATGGCTAACCGACTTTTGCAGGCTGCGGCTGCGGGCGCATGATTCCGAGTTTGCGCATGCGGTGATTGAGGGTGGTGCGATTGAGGCCGAGGCGAGCGGCGGCGCCGGTTGGACCACCGATCACCCACTTCGCGTCGTCGAGCACCTTGAGGATGTGATCGCGTTCGACGTGTTCGAGAGTGATGCCACCGTTCACATAGACGGCAGTCTTCACGGGTTGCTTCAACTCAGCCAATGGTATCTCGAGCGTCGATCCGCGCGAAAGGATCACTGCGCGTTCGACCAGGTTTTGCAGTTCACGAATGTTGCCGGGCCAGTGATAAGCAACTAGCGCGGCCATCGTTTCCTTCGGCACACTCTCGATTCGCTTTCGCATCTGCTGGGCGAACTTGTCAGCGAAGAACTGGACCAGGACCGGAATGTCTTCCGGCCGTTCGCGCAGTGGCGGCACGTTGATCGGAAAGACGTTCAAACGGTAATAGAGGTCACTGCGAAACTTCTTCTCTTCAACCATTCGCGCGAGGTCGGCGTTCGTTGCCGCCACTACTCTCACGTCGACGCGCAGCGTGCGCGAACTTCCCAACCGTTCGAACTCGTGTTCCTGAAGTACGCGCAGCAGTTTCGACTGCAAATCCAGCGGGATATCTTCGACTTCATCGAGAAAGATCGTTCCCTGGTGAGCGAGCTCAAAGCGGCCGATGCGTCGATCGATCGCGCCGGTGAACGCGCCTTTCTCATGACCGAACAACTCACTCTCGAGCAAGCCCGTCGGAATCGCAGCGCAGTTTACTTTGACTAGTGTGCGCTCGTGGCGTTCGCTCAGGTTGTGAATGGCGCGGGCGATCAGTTCTTTGCCCGTTCCCGTTTCGCCGTAGATCAGAACGGTCGAGTCAGTTGTCGCGACGGTCTGCACGTTCTGCAATGCGCGCCTCAAAACAGGACTGCTGCCGACAATCTCTTCGAAGTTGTACTCGCTGCGAATTTCTTCCTCGAGATACAGCTTTTCTTTCTCGAGCTTGTTTTTCAGTGTCTCGATTTCGTTGTACGCGAGCGCGTTCTCGACTGCGATCGCCACCTGGTTCGCGACCTGCTCAAACAGTTCCGCATCGTCCTGTGAGAATGCGTGCGGCCGCGAGCTCTTGATCGCGAGCACGCCCAATACGCGATCGCGAAAGATCAGCGGAGATGCGCAACCTGACGCCAGGCCCACGTGGGTAGCCGGATCGTAGTCTATGAGTGTGGTTTTGCGTGTCGTGAATGCTTCGCCGACCGGATTGCCTTCAAACGGAATGACCTTACCCGCAGCGCACGGACTTTCGTGGTCGGGAAAATCGAACGCGGCCACACGCAGCTCGTTCGACGGCTCGTCGTAAAGCGTCAGTGCCGCAGCTTCATGCGGCATAACGGTGCTCAACGAACTGGAGATCGACTGGAGCAACTCGCGCAGATTCAGATTTGTAACGAGTGTGTTGTTTACACGCAGCAGCAGTTCGGAGCGGTCGCGTTCGTGCGCCAACTGTTGTCGATAAAACTGACTTTCAACCGCAACCGCGATCTGCGAAGTCACGAGCTGTGCAAACTTGAGATCGAGCAAATCGTACGCTCCGGCCTCTTCGCTCCATAAATTCAACGTACCGAGCTTTTGATGAACCGTGCTCAACGGCAGGCAACAAACAGACTTGATGCCTTTGTCGCGCAGCTTCTGCGCCGAAGGAAATCGCGTCTCCTGATCGAGATCGCGAATGATGAGCGGTTCCTGGTCGCGCCAGACGTGACCGTTGATCGATTCGTCGACCGCGACTTCAGTCGACTGTATGTTGGCCCATCCTTCCTTGCAGCCTTCGAAGAAATAGGAGCGCATCACGTTTCGCTGTTCGTCGTGCAACATCACGGCGAGGTCGCGGAACGGAAAAAGATTTCGCAGACGACAGGCTATCTCGTGGAAGAGCTCGGATAGATTGCGGTGAGAGGCAATGGCCTTCGAGAGTTCCAGCAACGTCAGGTATTTCTGGGTTTGCTCATCGACGCTGGAGAGTTGAGCGGCGTTGGCTTTCACTTACTACCTCCCATGTATATTCCCTAGGATACTTGAACTGTGCCTACGAGCAAAACAGGCCTTTGGTTCCTCTGCCTCTCCTGAATTCTCTGCGTTGAAATGCGCCCATAAACGCAGAGAACGCCGAGCACCGCAGAGAGACGCAGAGAAGCGGCAAGCAAATTGCACGGGGCTTAGGCGCATGGCTTATGAAGTAATCAGAATTACCTGTCATAACGAGGCGGCGCTGACGCGTTTGGTCCTCGAGGGAAAGCTCGCGGGCGCGTGCGTCGATGAATTAGACAAATGCTGGCAGGATGCCCCCTCGAAGTGGTCCTCACTGTTAATTGACTTAACGAGCGTGAGTTTCATCGACGACCGCGGCAAACAACTACTCAAACGCATGCACGACCACGGGGCCACACTCATCTCCTCAAGCATCATGAGCCGCTGCCTCATTCAAGAGCTCGAGTCGTGACAACGCTCTGTGGCGATATATCGTCACGTGACCAACTATCGTCACGCATCTCACCACCAAAACAACGAATCTGCACGCAAAGCGGAGTGGCAAAGCGGTTGCTTCTTCTTCCGGCATTGCAAAAAAACACAGGCAGGCGCGGCCTGTGTAGACAGCAGGTGGACTCAACGCCGGTTGTGGGCACGGCAGAGAGTTCACCTGCTCGGGGGGAATCGGAGAACAAAATGAAAACTCGTTTGGTCCAAATTTTAAGAAACCGAAAGATAAGTGTTCCTTTAATCGTGCTCGCAGTCGCGGCGCTGGCAGTGGTGCTGGGCTTCGCGCGTTCGAGCAAACCCGCGCAAGCGGCGCCGCCGGTCCTTGAAGTCGGTGTGGTCCACGTCGAACAGAAAAACGTTCCGATTTACAGCGAATGGATCGGAACGACCGAAGGCATGGTCAACGCGCAGTTGAAAGCACAAGTAACCGGTTATCTGTTACGACAAGATTACAAAGAAGGCTCGTTCGTGAAGCAGGGTCAGCTTTTGTTTGAGATCGATCCGCGTCCATTCCAGGCCGCGTTCGATCAGGCAAACGGGCAAGTCGCGCAGTACGAGGGGCAACTCGAACAAGCTAAATCTCAAATTACACAAGCTGAAGCGCAACTGGCGCAGGCTCAAAGCCAAGTATTACAAGCGCAGGCACGATTGGCGCAGGCGCAGGCGAACCAAGTCAAAACTGAACTCGACGTAAAAAAGTATCAACCGTTAGCTGAACAGAAAGCCGTTACGCAACAGGATCTCGACAATGCCTTGCAGTCGAACACTGCCGCGAAGGCACAGGTCGATGCTGAGAAAGCGGGCGTTGAAGCAGCACGCGCACAGTTGGCCCATGCGAGCGCACAGATCGGCGTGGCTCGTGCGGGGGTCGCAACTGCCAAGGGTCAACTCGAAAACGCACAGGCAGCCGCGAAGACCGCGGCACTGAACTTGAGCTTCACGAGAATTGTCTCGCCGATCGACGGCATCGCTGGTCTCGCGCAGGCGCAGGTGGGTGATCTCGTCAGCACCACCAGCAATCCGTTAACAACAGTTTCGACACTCGATCCGATCAAGGTTTACTTCACGCTCAGCGAGCAGG
>DATDFT010000090.1:0-8920 GCA_036522475.1 Pyrinomonadaceae bacterium
AAACTACCGTTCTCAACCACCAGATCAATCCGCGCGGTGTTGCTTTTCGACGAAGCGATAGTGTCGTGCAACACGTCGGTGGACCATCCACGGCCGTTCACAGAAATGATTTTCATTCCCGGCGCGATTCCCGCTTTGAACGCCGGGTAGTTTGGATTCACGTCCATCACGGTGCCGTCCTCTTTCAACAACACGCCGAGCGAGTACGACAAATCCACGCTCTTGCGCGCGTGATCGGCGATTCGAATCTCAGTGTTGGGTTTGTCTGTGTAGACGAGCTTCCATCCGCCGTTTGTGATGCCGCCGAGCGGCGCGTGTGGATTGACTCTGTTTACTCGCGCGTTCAGGAAACCTCGCCAATCGTACGGCAGGACTTCGTTGAGCGTGTTTACGATGTCGTCGAACGTATACGGTTTGACTAACGGAGCAGTGTCCTGTCCGCCGTGGAAGCGCCGGCAGAAATCGTCGAGCGAGAGTTTTCCATTGCTTTGCGTTCTGATGAGCACGTCAGCGTCCAGCCAGATCAGCGAGCCTTCGTCGTAGTAATCAACGCGACGACGATAATTCATCCATGCTCGCGGCGAGGAATACGCCCACTGGACGTCTATCGCAGTATCGACGAGGGGACGCCACTCGCGTCCAGACTGGTTTTCCATTTCAGCAGCGACGGCCGCCATCGCTTCGCGATAATCTTCGGCAGTCCAAAGACCGCAGCGGGCAGGTAATACTTTGCCAAAATATTGCGTGAGTCCTTCGTAAACCCACAACAAGTCGCCGTGCATCGGCTGTTCAAAATCAGGAGTCGCAAGACCGGCGGGACGACGATATTTTCCATTCCACGAATGGGTGTACTCATGGCCGATCAACTCATCGAAATCGAGCAGCTCGAGTTCCTCGCTGAATGCTTTTTCGCCGACTCCATCTTCGCTGGATTCGTGATGCTCGAGTCCTTCACTCCCGCCGTGATCGCTCAACGTCACCAGAAACCGGTAACTTCGGTAATGACGCGCGCCGAACAATGCATACGCTTCCTGGACGATCTTTCTCAAGCCCGCCAACGTCTCTGGCTTCATCTCGAGGGCTGCGGGAGTGTCGGCCACGATGTCCATCTCGTGCATGACGCCTTCGGAACTGAGTGGAAACTTGCGGAAGTTCGCGCCGATGATTGCGGGCGAATCGACCAGTTGCTCGAGCGAGACCTCTTTGAACTGAAGCTCTTCATTGCGCTCACTCACGATGGGCAGGGCGGACGCGAACTGCCAAGCAGCCGGCAACTTCAACGATGCTTTGACGTTGATCGCATCGCTTCTCAGCCCTTCTATGTAAACGAGCAATCGATTCCACTTGATGCGCGCCAGCTTCGCACTCGCAGTTGACTCGGGTTGCGAAGCGTCATCGAACGCAACGTCCAGCTCGGTTGCTCCCTGTGGGATGTCGCAATGAAAAGCAAACATCTCCACGTCGTCTCGCCGCCAGGGGATCGGTTTGCCACCGGCACTCAACTTAAGTCCGACCAGATCGTTGATGGGACCAGTAGGACTGTGTTCTCCGGGAATCCATTTCGGATAGAAAAGCGTCAGCGGACCTGGCTTCACGGGAATCGTGAGTTTGCTATGAATGATGTTTCGGGCGGCATCGGTGGCATCGACGCTAACCGTCATCGCCGTCTGAGCCAACGCCGACACACTGGTGAAAAACAGAAGTAAGCCAATACAAAGCAGTCTTTTCGGTCTCATGCCCCCTATTGAACCAAGAACTCTGCGCCGCAACAAACCTGGTGCGGGGTTGGTTACGTCGATCACTGTACGATTGCTATAGTAACTGGAATGACGTTAACGATTGTTCAGGCCGGCGATCCGGTATTGAGGAAGAAAGGTCGCGCATTAAGCAAAGACGAGATCCGCAGTCCGCAGATTCAGCAGTTAATCGAACTGATGCGAGAAGCGATGCGCGATGCGCCGGGAGTCGGGCTGGCTGCGCCGCAAATCGGCGAGTCGATTCAACTGGCCGTGATTGAGGATCGAGCGGAATACCTGGGTGATCTCTCCGCAGATCAACTCGCAAAATACCAGAGAACGGTGATTCCGTTTCACGTGATCATCAATCCGAAACTCACGGTGGTCGATGATTCGTCGGCAGTGTTCTTCGAGGGTTGCCTGAGTGTCACTGGATTCAGCGCGGTAGTGGATCGCGCGTTAAATGTGCGTGCTGAGTGTTTGAATGAGCGCGGCGAAGAAGTAACAATCAACGCGCAGGGTTGGTACGCGCGCATTCTTCAGCACGAGATCGACCATCTGAACGGAATTCTCTACATCGATCGGATGAAAACCCGCACCCTCACCACGGCCGAAAACATGTACCGATTCTGGAGAAATAAGAGTATTTCAAAGGTGCTCGCCGATCTCAGTTCCTCGTAAATAATTTGACCGGCTCGCGATCCGAAGCGAGTTGTCTCAATCCTTCAAACGTGAATCCCAGTCGCTGGAGAAGATCGATCGAGGCGTGGTTATCGACGGACGTGATCGCGAGGATGCGTTCGAGCTTCAGTCGTTCGCGTGCATCGTCTAAGACTGCGGTGGATGCTTCGAAAGCAAAGCCTTTGCTCCAAAAATCCGGCAGTAGAGCGAAACCGATGTCAGGATCGGGCAGCTCGTCTCGTTTGAGTAATCCACACATGCCTATAGGCGTGTGTGATTCCCGGAGTTCAACGAGACAAAGCCCGAAGCCATGTCGTTCGTAACTCGCGACTGGTCCATTCAGAATGTATTGCCGAGCGCCGTCAAGATTTCGGACCTTCTTGTCTCCGATGTAACGGAGAAACGACGGTTCGTTGAGCAGGGTCAGAATAAACTCCGCATCGTCGATCGTGAACGGCCGCAGCAATAGTCGTTCAGTTTGTAGATTCGTCAGCATAACGGTGCACTCATAATAGGTGAAAACACCTACGACGCCTAGGTACTGACACTGATGTCCTCTAGAGCTGACTTGTCTATCCTAGGCGCAGGGGTCGGTGAAAATCACTAACGAGGAAAGTACCAATGGGAGTCAAGACAAGTAATTTCGTTCTCTTATTAACGGCGATTGTTTTCATGCTTGTGGCGTCCAGCGTTGATGCGCAGACTACTTCCGAGCCGTCGCACAAAGAAGTTGCGACCGTGATGAATTCGCCAGCGAGCAGTAGAGCGAAATCCAATGCGCCCCTGTTTACCGATTACCGCGGCGTAAGCATCGGAATGAGTGCCGCAGACGTCCGCTCAAAGTTGGATCGCATCAAGAAAGGAGACACGCAGGACTACCTGCCTTTCTCCGAACATGAATCGGCTCAAATCTACTATGACGACAAGCACAAAGTGAGTGCAATCTCGATTGATTACTTCGGCGACACCAGTAATGCGCCGGCGCCTGAAGCTGTGCTCGGAGTCACGCTCCAGGCGAAACCAGACGGCTCGATGTATCAACTAAACCGTTATCCGGAAGCAGGATACTGGGTGTCTTACAACCGAACCGCGGGAGACAACCCGATCGTCACGATAACCGTCCAGAAAATGTGACGCAGGACCAATCGAACACCTACTGACCTCCCAACCTTTGTTCGATCGTTTTCCGCAAAGCGCAAAGACGCAAGGACGAGTCTGAAAGACTTGAACTTTGCGTCTTTGTGTTTTTCTGCTGAACGCAGGCCTGCGTCGTGATACATGCATTGGTATACTTTTATTCTGGTTTCGAAGGAGATCGAACTTGGGAGTGCGCGGAAAATTATTGCTGCTGGCGGCTGGCATAGCTGTGCCGCTAGTGCTCGTCGGCGTACTCGATCTCGGAAACATGTGGCGGCAGAGTCGTTCTCAACTAAACGACTCAGTCAAGCAGCAAGTGGATCTCGCATCAGTGGCGCTCGAGCGCTGGCTCGACGATCAGAAAAAGGCACTCGACGCTATAGCAGTGCTCGCTGGCGACAAAGACACGCACTCTCCGATCATTCGCGAGAATCTTGAAAACGTCCTGCGCACGAGACCGTTCTGGCTCGATCTACGCATCACTAATGCTGCCGGCACCACCTTAATGTCGCAGCCAAGTCGCCGAGAAATCCTTCCCAACGCACTCACAGACTACCTCGTTACGGAAATGCGTGAGCGCAATTCCTGGGCCGTCGTCACTGATCGAACATTGGATGAAGCACGGCCGATCGTGATTATCGCGGTCCCTATTCAAAAGGCCGGCGCCGTCATTGCGCGTATTGATGGCGCGGCGATGAATCAACTCTTCGATAGCATTGAGCTCTCACCACAAGTGGTGATCTCCGTTGTCGATTCCGACGGGCGTGTCCTTTACAGACGTCGCGGTTCTGAAGCACCTTCCGAACCTGACGTGAGCTGGGCGCCGCTTTCGTCGGTGCTGACAAATGAACGGACGAATGTTGTCGAGTTGACCAGTCCGATTGATGGAATCAAACGCGTGTACGGCATGGCCCATGTAAGAGAGACCGGCCTCGTCACAATGATCGGCATTCCGAGCTCGACCTTGTACGAACCGGCGCGACAAAGGCTGATTCGTTACGCGCTGATTGGTCTGATCGCTTTGTCGCTGGCTGTTGTCGCAGCGCTGGTGATTGAGAGAAGTATCGTTTTGCCGGTTCGACGTCTACGTGCAGCAGCGCACCGTCTCGGAGGAGGTGATCTAACCACTCGAGCGCCCAGACTCGGAGGCGGCGAGATCGGCGATCTCGGAATTGCTTTCAACACCATGGCGTCGCAGATTGCCGAACGAGAAGTACGACTGACGGAGTTGGACCGATTAAAGTCGGAATTTGTCAGCAGTGTCTCTCACGAACTCAAGACGCCTTTGACGACCATCAAACTGTTGGCCCACCTGCTCCAGCGCAACGATGTTGCTGAAGAGGAAAAGCTCGATTATTCAAGAACGATTGCCGTCGAATGTGACAGGCAAATCGATTTCGTCGGCAATTTGCTGGATCTCTCGCGCATTGAATCGCGAGCTTACAAGCTCCGTCAAACGCGCGTTGATGTTCGTGAGTTGATCGATTCGTGCGTCAGCGTCGAACGGCATCGCGCCGAATCGCTTGGTCTCACGTTGATTACTGACATTCCTCTTGATCCAGGCGCCATTAAGGGAGACTCCGAACCACTGCGTAGAGTGATTCGCGAGCTGATTGGTAATGCGCTGAAGTACACGCCTGCGGGCGGTCGCATCACAGTTTCTGCTCGGCTGAGTGATGAGACGATCTCAATCACCGTCAACGATACGGGCAAAGGAATTGCTGAAACTGATCTGCCACACGTCTTCGATAAGTTTTATCGCGCCAATTCGGATGGTGTGGCAAATCAATCAGGCACAGCAGCACCGGGAGTTGGCCTCGGACTCTACTTAGCGGAACACATCGTGGTCCAACTCGATGGCGAGATCAGAGCTGAAAGCAGACAAGGCGTGGGAACGACGTTCAGCGTGCGTTTGCCTCGATGGATTGATGCTGTCGCTGAAGAAAGCGAGGAGAATGAAATCAAAGCGCTTGCTGGTGATTGACGATGAGCCAAACCTTCTCCGCGCCGTGGCTGCATGTCTTAAAGCTGAAGATTATGAAGTGAGCACAGCGCGCAGCGGGCATGAGGCACTGATGCAACTGGCCGAGTTTGTGCCGGACCTCATCATCAGCGACATCAGAATGCCGGGTATGGATGGATACAAGCTCGCCAGGCAACTGCGCGGTTCACCAAGAACGGCGCTTGTGCCAATCGTGTTTCTCTCTGCGAAGGACGAGACGGCTGATCGTATCGAAGGTTTCCACGCCGGCATCGACGCTTACCTGACCAAGCCTTTCGAACCCGATGAATTGATTGCAGTTGTAAACGGAATTCTCACTCGAGTGGAACGGACTCATTCGCAAATCGCGCAACTCGTTAGCTCTGCAAATGCAGAGCCGGAGACCAGTTTTCAGGATGAGGCGTTGACTGATGCCGAGAACAGGGTTGCGCTTGCCGTATCGCGCGGTTTGAGTAACAAAGAAATAGCCGCAGAACTCGAGATCAGCGTACGGACTGTCGAGAACCACATCAGCCACATACTCGATAAGAAAGGTTTTAGTAACCGCGTGGAAATCGCGCGTTACGTCTTCGAACAAAAGAATTGAAATACGGCGGTAATTCTATAATCTGTCTCGTATGTCGAAGTTGATTTACATCAACAATACGTCGCTCGACGGTTACGTGGAGGACGAAACTGGTGCGTTCGATTGGATCGTTTCGGATCAAGTTCACGAGTTCATCACCGAGTTGGTGCGGCCGATGGGAACCTATCTGTATGGGCGGCGACTCTACGAGACGATGTCTTACTGGGATGCGCCGGTGGAGGACTATCCACCGGAACACCGCAATTTCGCAGAGGTCTGGCAGGCGGCCGAGAAGATCGTCTTTTCACGAACACTGATAAGCGCTACGACGCGCAACACGCGTGTCGAGCGGGACTTCGACGTCGAGTTTATTCGGAACCTCAAGCGGGAATCGGAGCACGACATCAACATTGGCGGCGCCGAGCTTGCAAGCCTTGCACTCGAAGCCGATCTAGTCGATGAATGTCACCTGTTTGTCAACCCGGTGATCGTCGGCGGCGGGAAGCCGGCATTCCGAGTAGCCTTACGACGGAATCTCGAACTCCTCGAGGCGCGCCGCTTCAGTACCGGGGTGGTCCACTTACACTATAAACAAGCAAATAACAGCGGATTGCGTCCAGGTTGGAACATTTTGGGCCGTTCATAACAGGAACTACACTTTAAAAGTCTGGCAGGAGCGATTGTTAGAATCTCTGTTAGCAGTTTTGGGCGATGTTGTTACGAAGATGGCTCCCGGGGCACAGCGACATCTAAAGTGCAGTTTGCTTTACTAACTCAGGATGAGAGCACTCACCAATGTCGTGTCAGAAATAGTTCGACACCACCTTTTCGGCATGCACAAATATCTCGGTTCTTTTATAATTACCATGCGGAATATGACCAGACTTCTGTGAGACTCTAGGGCTTTTAAGTTACCTCAAACGTCTGACGACGCGCACCAAGCAGGAGCAGCTTGCCGAATGCGCTTCCTGCGAGAATCTGCACGATCAAATCAGAGCGCATGGCCAGGTGAGCAACCCCGGTAGCATTCGCCATTAAATGAAGTCTGTCTGCCTCGAAGACTGCTCAAGGAATCGCGAGTGTACTTACACAGACATCTTCAGAAGCTGACAGCCAAGGGCATCGTATGTGCGGTCCTCGTGCTCCTATTATCGCTGATACTGCTTACAGCCCGGAGCAGTGCTGTTCGCGTTACCACAGCGAAAGGACCTCAACTTCGCCCTGAGCTTGTGCTTCAGCGAGGACATTCGTTGGGCGCGACGTGTGCGGCTTTTGCTCCGAACGGGAACTGGATAGCTTCCGGTGCGGCTGACAACACGATTCTCATTTGGCAGTTACCTTCAGGACGACAGTTGCGGACACTCAGTGGCCATCGTGGCCCAATTCGCTCTGTTGCCATAAGTCGAAATGGTGAGCTGCTGGCGTCCGGCAGCAACGACCGCACGATTAAAATTTGGAATGTTGATCGAGGCACTGAAATTTTCACCTTAACCGGTCATGCAGGTTCGATCAATTCACTCTCATTTAGTCCGAACGGCGAATGGCTGGCTTCAGGTGGCGCCGACAAAACGATCCGCATCTGGAATGTCAAGACAGGCAAACAAGTCGAGTCGTTAACTGAAGCTGCGGGTCCGGTTGACGTGATTACATTTAGTCGGAATGGCGAATACTTGGCGTCATCCTCGGGAAAAGATATCCGAATTTGGAACGTCAAAACATGGCGGGACCCTCACAAGTTTGTGCGGCACAGTGCACCAGTTACTGCGATTGCTTTCAGCAACGACGACAGCGTCATCGCGTCCGGCAGCACGGACGGAACAGTTTGGCTTTGGCGGCCGAACTCGGATCGTGAACAGTTTTCTTTGAAGAGTAACTCCGCAAGTGTGCTTGCCTTGTCTTTCGGTATGGAGCTCGTTGCGGCTCATGCAGATGGTGTACTCGAATTTTGGAACGTCAGCAATGGGCAAAAGAAATCATCGTCGTCTGTTGGCAGTGACAGTCAGCCAACCGTGTTCGCCAGTTTCAATAATGACGCTTCAACACTGGCCTTTGGCATTGGTGAGAAAAAGGTGATTCTTAAAAGCACCAGCAGCGGCCGCGTTGCCGGTACACTTGAAAGTCACTCTGCGGCCATCAATGCAGTCTCCTTCAGTAACGATAATAAATGGTTTGCCGCTGCTTCGAACGACTCCTCTATCAGGCTCTGGCAATTAGCGACCGGACGTGAGCTGCCCAGGCTGCTGGGCCACACGGGATACGTGACCACCCTTGCCTTCAGTCCTGACAACCAATTAATCGCCTCGGGCAGCAGAAGCGGAGAGTTAAAGGTTTGGGATGTTTCAACCGGCCAACTCGCTTTCAGCCTTCCAACCCATTCCAAAAGCATAAACATCCTTGTCTTCAGTCCTGATGGGAAATCTTTAGCTGCGGCCGGTATGGACCACAACATCGAGATCTGGGACCGGGAGACAAAGCAGGTCCGTTTTCTTCAGGGTCATACCGATGAGATCACAAGTCTGGTCTTCGCCGACTCAGGTGCGAAATTGATTTCAGCAGGTTTCGATAAGACTGTAAGGGTGTGGAACTGTAGGACCAGTGAAGCAATTTCATCGTTCAACAATCTCGATGTTGAGGTTGACGCTCTCGCAATAAGTCCCAACGGGAAAGTGCTCGCGGCCGCAAACGCCGATAACACCGTGAGACTATGGCGAGTACCGGATCCAACTCCGATCAAAACTTTGACGGGACATACTGGACGCGTGTTGGCGGTATCATTCAACGACGATGGCACCAGACTCG
>DATDFT010000091.1:0-13634 GCA_036522475.1 Pyrinomonadaceae bacterium
GGACGCGTGACTACTCAATACGCACTGTATATCTCTGTGCCAAAACGGTTTCGCGGTGCCTCAGTGAAATCCTTAGGGAAATATGAGGTTTTTAGTGGGTGGGTAGAGGATATACAAAACTACAACACGGAAGCAGTTTGAGACCTCACGCGAAATTCATTAAATTCCCAATTAAATCCGCACCATAAGCCCTATCGATCCAACTCCCGACTGCGGCACAAGAGTTGTTACTCAGAAAGACGTCGGAACGGTCGGGTAGACAGATCCGATGCGGCAAAATCCCCCTCTCTTTTGGAGCTGAAAAACGACAATGATTAATCTGTTAGCGGCAGCTACTTCTGTGCCTCAGAATCCTTTCACAACTACCGAGCTGGTCGGCAGTTTGATGCACAAACTCTCACCCGAGCTGATCAATACCATCAGCACTCTCGGCGTCCATCAGCGATTCTCAACCCTCGAAAATTATCCAGACTTTCTCTGCGGCAAACCAAAGTGCGCCACCAGCTCCACCACCAAACTCGGCGTGGCCGCTACAAGGCGCTGCATTCACGAATGGGGAGGTGATCCTACCCGCATCGGGCTGCTCGTCGCGGCAACTAACACTCCTGACCAGATGTTGCCGTGCCTGGCGTCCGAGATCATGGGACAGACGCATGGACTACTCTCAAGGTCGCTACGCACAGTCAACATGCAGTCTCAAGGTTGTTCTGTGTTACTCAAGTCAATAGAAGTTGCTCAGTGGTACCTGGCCGCAAATCCCGGCAAGCTCGCAATTGTGGTGATGGCCGAAGCTCACACACCATACGTTGCTCCCCTGCTGCGCGAGGAGTATTCCGGGTACCGCGAAATCATTCGATTGAGAAAGGAACGAAGACTTGATCCCGATCAATTTGAACAACAAAGGTTGGATACCACCTTCGTAATCCAATCTATGCTCTTCGGGGACGGCGCGGTGGCCTTGCTGGTAGGCAGTGAAGAAGGAAAACCCGCGTTCGGACCAATCTCCCACCTGACCAACGACCAGCCAACCGATATGAACCTGCTCACGATGGTCAGCAACAGCTCACACCCCTTCCTGAAAGGAAGACCGCAATACTTCATGCAGCCGAGCGTTCCCGCGCGCGGCGCGCATTACGCAGTGACTACCGTCAAGAACGTGCTGCAACATCCCGATTGTCCCGTGTCGGATCTGACTGAAGTTGATGATTGTTTGATTCACACCGGCAGCAAGAAGATTCTTGATGGCGTTTGTTCTCAATTGGATCTTGAACCGGAATCAGCGAAGGTGCATGGCTCTTACCAAGTGCTGCAACGCTACGGCAATCTGTCGAGCGCGTCGACCGGTTTTATGCTGGCTGAGAAAAACGATTGGTCCGGTCCGGCGATGGTGGTTGGATTTGGAGTCGGTTTCACCGCCAGCGCCGGAATCATGAACTTTAATTAAGAATTTAGTTAGCCGCGAATTTTCACGAATGAACACAGATGTGTTCGTTCTTCATGAGGGTGTTGATCGTCGAGCCGACTTGTGCGAAGTCGAAAGGCTTGCCGATGATGGCATCGACGAGATTTTCTTCGCCGACGGGTGGAGTGGTGGTTGGTCCATAGCCGGTCACGAGCACGATCCGAACGGTGGGCCAGTGTTTGCGAATCAATCGCGCTGTTTCCCAGCCGTCCATCTCTGGCATTGCGAGATCGGTGAAGACAAAGTCGAAGTCGCCGCGACGCATCTTTTCAACTGCTTCCTGTCCGCTTCCAGCTAACTCCACTCGATGATGGACTGCCACGAGCATCTCGGCGAGTGTCTCGCGAACAGGCTCCTCGTCGTCAACTACCAGTATCCGCAAACTCGGTACCTCTCTGAGTACTGTCTCTGAATCGTCAGCAGTGATTTCAACGGCAACTGCCGGCAAATCGATCGTGAAGTTCGTACCCGTCCCGGGTGCAGACACCACACTGATCGAACCTGAGTGGCGTTCGATGATGCTGTAGCTGACCGACAGACCCAGCCCGGTGCCGTGCGCGCCCTTTGTCGAAAAGAACGGTTCAAAAATTTTCTGCCGCACGTCTTCGGCCATTCCCATCCCATTGTCAGCGAAGTGCAGTTGCAAGCGACCGTCTTTCTGACGACACGTGACCAACAACTTACCGCCACGCGGCATGGCGTCGACCGCGTTCACGATCAGGTTGACGAACACCTCGCGCAACTCAGACGCACTGCCGTACGTGTACTGCCCCGGCGGAGTGTCTAGTCTAACGTCGTATTCAAGCCCGCGAATGCGCGCCTCGTTTTGCCAGCGAGTACGTGTGATCTCGATCGCGTCGTTCAGAAGGCTCGCCACATCAACACGCTCGAATTCCTTCACGGCCGATTTGCGCGCGAAGGTTTGAATGCGACGCACGGTTGCCGCAGCGTCTTCCGCCGCCGTTTGAATAATGTCGAGATTTCGAACCAGGCCGGGATCATTCACTTGGCGTCGCAGCAACTGTGCGCGTCCGAGAATCGCCGCGAGTGAATTGTTGAAGTCGTGAGCCACGCCTGACGCAAGTTGGCCCAGCGCGCGTAATTTGTCGGCGCGCGCAGCACGTTCACGTTCTTCTTTTTGCTCTGTGATGTCGCGCGCGATCCCCAGAACACCGGTGGTCCGACCTTCGACGACGAGAGGTGAGTTATCGACGCGCGCATATCGCAGTTGTCCATCGTGAGCAAAGTAACGCATCTCGTAAGTTTGCGGAGCGCCGGTCATTGCAGCCGCCAACTTTTCGCGGACCAGATCACGATCGCCTTCGTAGACCATGCTCAATAAGGGGCGGCCAATAAAGTTGCTGCGTTGATAGCCGAGGCCCTTCAACGTGGCCGTGTTGCACCACTTGAAGTTGCCGTCAGGATCGACCGCATAGATCGACTCGCGGGCACTCTCGAGGATGTTCGTCAACAACGACTGATGCTCGCGTGCGACCGCCTGGACCTTGCGCAGATCCGACAAATCACGGGCCGTGCAAACAACCGCAACGGCCTGGTTATTCTCGTCAAGCACCGGCTCCACTGAAACGAGCAACGGTCGATTGAGACGCATGGGAGTGATCTCGATCGTCACGCTGCGGCCGGTTTCGAGTGCCTTTTCGACAACGCAAGCTTCGTCTTCTTCGCTGGTGCGCAGGATATGGCAACACTGCCGGCCGAGCAGCAGTCGCGGATGAGCTGCTTCCATCGCCGCGCCCGCGCGGTTCACACGTTGCAACTCACCGCTGCGATCGAAAATGAAAATGCCGTCAGACATCGCGTCGAAAGTCGTTTCCCACTCGGTCTTTCCACGCGCGACCATCTCGAACAATTCCGCTTGTGCGATGCCGATTGCGATTCGTTCCGCGAGAGCTTCTACGAGTGAGACTTCATCTTCAGTCCATAACCGTATGCGGTCTGTCTGGTAGATGCAGAGTGAGCCGCGAAATTGTTCCTTGATGAAGATCGGATAGTTGATCTGCGACTGAATACCAAACCTCTCGGCGCGCTGTCGCACATGCTCCGCCAACGTCTCGGAAGAATCTTTATAGTTTTGGGCGTCGTCAATTATGAGTGGCTGACCTGAACACGACAGTCGACAGCCGATCGGGTCGTCGCAATTAACAACGCTGTTCTGGACAGTTCTGGCTCCCGGTCCGAGATATTCGTATTCGACAGGTTCGTTAACACCTTCACTGTCGTACAAACAAAGCTGGACTCTCGACGCCGACAGCGCACGTCCGAGTTCGAGCGTCGCTGTGCTGATAACTTCGGGCAAACTCAACGAGGCGCGAATCGCCATGGTTAAACGATTCACGAGGGCTTCACGATTCGAAGTGCTCTCCGCTTTTTGATAAAGCTGCGCCTGGCGGATCGCAATTCCGGTTTGATCCGCAACAGCCTTCGCGAGGGCAATGTCAGCCTCACTCCATTCCCTGGTTTCCCTGGTCGTCGAGAGCGCAAACGCCGCCGGCACATCTTCGCCCACTCTGATCGCGACGTAGATGATCGACTTCACGTCCGCTTTCGAAAGTATGTTTTGATAGAGATCCTTGATACGCGAATCGTGGGCGGCATCCGTGAAAGCTAAAACGCCGGTTTTATCGAGCGCTGAAACCAAGGTTTGCAGGTGCGTGAGCGCGAAATCCGACGCTGCTGGTTTCACACCGACCGCGTGATACTCAGCCACATTCGTCGCAGACCGAGCGCGGTCGTCTCTCATAAACAGCGAACAACGGTCGACGTCGAGATACGAGCCCAGTTCCCGTACTGCCGTTTGATAAATCTCATGACTATCGAGCGAGCAGCGAATGGCCTGAGAGATACGATGGGTCATCGCCTCGCGTTGAGCCTGTTGGGCCAGGTAGGCCTGACTCTCGCGCAGCACTTCTTCCGACTGCTTGCGCTCGGTGAGGTCACGCCCGATCCCTTGCACGCCGACCGGCTTGCCGTCACTGAAGATCAGGCGCGTGCTGACTTCCAGCCTGACTCGTTTGCCTTGCTTCGAGATGATGTCGATTTCGTAAACAGTGGACGCACCCTGACTCGCCTTTTGGGCCATCATATCTCGCGCAAGACTCAAATACTCCGGCGCGATTACGTCAGCGACGTTCATCATCGCTGCTTCTTCACGCGAGTAGCCGGTGATGCGTTCGCCACTGCGATTCAGCGATGTGAAGTTTCCTTGCAGATCGTGCGTGTAGATGATGTCGTTAGCGTTCTCGAAAAGTTCGCGATAACGCTCTTCGCTTTCACGGATCGAGTTCTCGGCGCGGCGATTCTCAGTGATGTCCGTGGCGACGCCGATAACACCGAGAACGTTCTCGTTTTCGTCTGTCAGTGGTGAATAACGAACTTCGAAAACGAGATCGCCCACCGACACTGATGCGGTGAACGCTTCGCCTCTCAAAGCCCGTCTGATGTTTTCGCCAACCTGCGGCGAGCCGGCATAGACTTCAAACGCTGATTGGCCCACCAGTTCGCCCGCGTGGAGCGAGAGGCTCCTCAAACCCTCGCCTTCGCACAAGGTGAAGATGCCATTCCTATCCGTCGCGAAGAGAATGAGCGAAGCGCTCGCCACCACGGTGCGCAAACGCTTCTCGGCTTTTCGCAGCGCCTCGCGTGCTTGCTTCTTTTCAGTGACATCGCGAAAAACCGCCAGCACGGCGGATTGTCCGTCATAAGTAAATGGCAAACCGATAACTTCAACGTCAAGCTGCGAGTGATCGAGACGAAGACACTTTTGTTCCGCCAACTCCGTCGACTTTTGAAACTGATTGATGTACTCAACGCGCTCGCGCACGTGGTCGTGATAGTCCGGATGGACCACGTCGAGAATCGACTTGCCGATCAGTTCATCAGCGCTGGAGGCTCCCCAGAGTTGTACAGCCGCGGGATTGACGTAAGTGAACTTGCCTTCACGATGAACGACGATCCCATCCGGAGAGAGTTCGACCAAACGGCGATAACGTTCCTCACTCTCCTTCAACGCCTTGCCGATGCGATGTCGTTCGACCAGTCGCGCTACTTTCATGAGTAGCTCTTCGTTTCGGAACGGCAGTTCCAGATAGTCGTCGGCCCCGGCGTGAAGACCTTCGATACCCGCCTCCTCTGAAGTAGCCAGACCGCTGATGAGAAGCACCGGGATATACGCGGTGCGCGACTCTTCCTTCAGACGGCGGCAGAGCTCGAGGCCGCCAACATGCGGCATGACCACGTCGCTGACAACGATGTCCGGATTGAAGGAGAGCGCGCGGTCTATCGCCTCGGCTCCGTCGGCGGCAGTGGCAACTTCGTACCCTTCGACCTGGAGGAGATCGAGTAGTAGATCGAGGATTCTTCGATCATCGTCAACGATCAGGATTCTGCCCCGGTCTGAGCTGCTGCTGGTCATCTAGTCTGTTTTCCGGCCGTTTTAGTAAGGAACCTCGGGAGGAAAAACTTGGGATTCGGTGCGGGAGTTCCTCGCAGTGCCAAGACGAACGCACTTGCGCGGAGAGTATAACAGGTTTGGCTGAGGTTTGTCAGCCACGGATTATCGTGGATTTATGCGGACTCAGTGGTCCAGGGTGCGTTTTCGAGTCGCCGGCTCAGCCGCGGTTGTTTTGGCGAAGTAGCCGGACCGATAGTTTAGCTTGAGGTTCTGGTCCCGCAACGCCGGGTTTACGAGCTGGATCTCGATTTTACGGTATGAGCCGTCGCGTGCCTTGTTGCTGGGCGAATAAGCGACCAGATACTGCTCGCGAAGGTCTTTCTGGATCTGTGCGAACGCATCGCGAAGGTCTCGTTCGTGCCGCGGAAAGTATGCGCGGCCGCCGGTTTTTTCCGTGATTTTTCGTAATGCGCCTTCGTCGACGTTGAAGCTATAACGGTCGCCGATGCCGATCGCGTAGATAAGCGCGTCAGCCTTCTGGGCGCGCTCGACGGCCTCGTGAATCTTCATGCGGCTGCTCGTGTCTTCGCCGTCAGTCAAAAGGATGATTGCCCGTCGCGTATTTTCCGCCGAGGAGCTGATCAACTCTTCCGACGTCGCCCATATCGCATCCCAAATCGCAGTCGAACCTGCCAAACTTTGGTTGGTTCCGGAAATCGGAGGAGTGCCGTTAACCACGACGCCGCCGCCGATATAACCCGACGGCGGAATAAACTCGACGCGATCGATCGCCCGGCGCAAGCGTTCGACGTTTCCTGTGAAGCCCTGCTCCAAAGTCGTCTCGCCAGTGAACGAAACCACCGCGGCCTCGTCCTTGTTCGGCCGCATCAGGTTTTCGAGAAACGCGCGCGCCGCTTCTTTTTCATCGGGTAGCGTGCGTTCTTCGGAAGCACTCGTGTCAATGAGTATCGCGATCGAGAGTGGCAAATCGATGTTCGTTTGGAAAGTGAAGATCTGCTGCGGCTGGCCGTCTTCGAGGACGCGAATGTCTTCAGCTTTCAAGTTGCTGATGAAACGTTTGTTCTTGTCGGCGGCGGTGAAGAAGATGTTCGTCAGGTTTGTTTCAACCTTGACGACCTCATCAGAGTCCTGCGGCAGCTCTTCACGCGTTCGCGGTGACGGTGATGGCGATGGAGCTGCACTCGCGCCGGGCGCGCCCGTCTCGTTTTTCGCAAACTGACTGCGGTTGGCGATGCCGCCGCACAGGAGGAGAAAAACTATAACGAACAAAAATATTCGGCGATATTGCATCTCTTACTTCCAATCTCCGTTTATTGCGCGACGCTGTCAGCAATCGCTCTGTACCCGTCCTTGGTCCTTACTTTTAGCTCTTTGTGTCCGTCTGACAGTTTTACAACGATCTTCCGAAACGTTCCATCGTAATGCTTATTCGTCGGGTCATAGGTGACGAGATACTGCGCACGCAGCTCTTTCGAGATCTTCGTGAACGAACGTTCGAGCGAGAGCATGTCGCCGGTGAAAAATGCCATGCCACCTGTTTCTTCCGACAGCGTCATCAGATCCTTGTCTTTCTTGTCAGACACTTGTCCCGCCTCAACGCCGGGTACTGTCGAGAGAAAACCGGCCTTGGTCGAGATCGCGAAGATGGTTGTTTCAGTTCGTTGCGCGATATCGATCGCGTCGCGCAAATTGGCACGACTGTAGGTGTCCTCACCATCCGTCACGACCAACAGCACGCGTCGACCCGGAACCGAGCGCATCTTCTCATCGCAAAACTGCCACACCGCATCGAACAGCGCCGTCTGCTTACCCATCTCCTTCACGCCGTACACAGCTTTGTCGAGCAGGTCGAGCTTGTCGGTGAAATCCTGGCGCAGTTTGATCTCGTCGTCGAAAGTACCGAAGAGCACACGATCCTTGCGCGGCTTTACGACTGTCTGGATGAAGTTCATCGCCGACTCTTGTTGAAACTTCAGCTTGCCGGCAGTTGACGGCGAAGTGTCCAGCAGAACGGCGACGTAGAGTGGCGTTGTTTGGGAGAGGTCATCGGAGAACGTCTCGATTGTCTGCGGGACTTTGTCTTCCAGGATCTGAAAGTCGTTTTTGGTCAATCCGGGTATGAAGTTACCTTTTTTGTCCGTGACCGTGATTGGCAATCGCACACGCCGAATCAAGATCCTTTCCGTGCCTTGTGAAGTTTCGGGAGGCGGCGTCGGCGAGGATTTTGGCTTCTGCGCGGAGGCGGGCAACACCGTCGCCGTAATCACGAAAGCGACTGACAAATATTTGAATAAAAACTGTGTTAGACGTGCTGACATGCTGTTGGATTATGTTCGGGAGCTTGAATTCGATGCCAATGCTCT
Organism: Pyrinomonadaceae bacterium; assembly: GCA_036522475.1. GTDB lineage: Bacteria > Acidobacteriota > Blastocatellia > Pyrinomonadales > Pyrinomonadaceae > PSRF01. The sequence goes on from DATDFT010000091.1 coordinate 8,258, forward strand.
CGAAGTTGTTGCCCTTTCTGCGTAACGTTGCGCCGCGTACAGGCCATAGGTCATATAGGTCAAATAGTCATATAAGACCTGTTTAGCGGTACAATGCGCGGTGTAGCCATTGATGTCCGACAGCGCGAACAAGCCAGCTTCAGCCGAGACCAATTCACCGCCTGAGTACATCGCCCATTATCGCATCTTACGCAGGCTGGGCAAGGGTGGCATGGGTGAGGTGTTGCTCGGCGAAGATACCAAACAGCACGGTCGCAAGGTTGCGCTCAAGGTGCTGCCGCAGGAAGTAACCAGGTCAGAAAGCCGCTTGCGCCGCTTCAAACAGGAAGCACGAGCGATTCTCGCGCTCAATCATCCGAACATCCTCACGATCTACGAGATCGGCCAAACTGCCGACAGTTATTACATCGCCACTGAATATATCGAAGGCGAAACTCTGCGCCACCGTCTCTGGCGTGGTCCATTGAAGCTCGACGAGATGCTTGGCGTCGGCATTCAAGTGGCCATGGCGCTCGAAGCCGCGCACGCGGAAGGCATTGTTCACCGGGACATAAAACCCGAGAACATCATGTTGCGCCAGGACAAGTTTGTGCGCGATCGGTTTGTGAAGGTGCTCGACTTCGGACTTGCCAAACTCACCGATCGCGACGCGTCAAGCTCCGATCCCGAAGCGGTAACGATCCCGATTACTGAGACCAGTGCGGGGACGATCATGGGCACAACCGGCTACATGTCGCCCGAACAGGCGCAGGGTGACAGCATCGACGAGCGCTCGGACGTTTTTAGTCTCGGAGTTCTGCTTTATGAGATGGCGGCAGGGCATCCGCCGTTCAAGGGCAAGACGGATAGTCACACGCGCGTTTCCATCATCGATCACGAGCCGCAGCCGTTGTCACATTTCGTCGATAACGTTCCGCGCCAGCTCGAGCGCATCGTCGCGAAGGCGCTCGCCAAAGATAGGTTCAAGCGCTATCAGACGGTAACGGATCTAAAACTCGATCTGGAACAACTCAGAGACGAGCTGCACACTTCTGACACCGGAGAGCTCACGCGGTCAACGTCACGAGAAACGCAAACCGACATGGTCACTTCCGTGCCCACGGTCCTGAGATCGCAGGTCCAGACAGTGCGGGAGACTGCTTCGAACGATAGCGGCGTTACTCAGGCGCCGAGTCGAAAGCGATGGCTGGTCTATGCAGTGGCGGGTGCGCTCGGCGTGTTGCTGTTGGTTGCGGCCGTAGTCTTGTATGCTTTGTCATCAAGGCCGATCAACTCAGTTGCCATCCTGCCGTTTGTGAACGACAGCAAGGATCCGAATGCCGAGTATTTGTCGGACGGAATTACCGAAAGCATCATCAACAGTCTTTCGCAGTTACCGAATCTCAAGGTAATGTCGCGCAACGCGGCGTTTCGTTTCAAAGGTTCGAATCTCGATCCGGTTGAAGCTGGTCGCAACCTGAACGTGGGTGCGGTGCTGACGGGGCGCCTTGTGAAGCTTGACGATCGTTTTGTTATCAAAACGGAGCTGATCAAAGTCGCTGACGGATCGCAGCTTTGGGGCGATGAGTACAAAGGCAGTCTCGCGGATATTTTTTCGGTGCAGGAGGAAGTGTCGAAAAAGATCTCGCAGAGCCTGCGCTTGCGACTCACGGGCGAGGACGAGGAGAAACTCGCCAAGCGTTACACGCATGATGCGGAAGCGTATCAACTCTATTTAAAAGGACGTTACTTTTGGAACCGCCGTAACGAAGAAGGCTTTCGCAACGGCATCGACTATTTCAAACGCGCAGAAGAGAAGGATCCGACCTTCGCGCTCGCCTTTTCCGGACTCGCTGACTCGTACGCGCTGCTGTGTGATATCGGTGTCGTTCGGCCGCTCGATGAAATGCCGAAAGCGAAAGCGGCCGCGGAGAAAGCCGTCGATGCAGATCCCACGCTTGCCGAAGCCTTCACATCGCGCGCGTTTGTACGGCTTGCTTACGACTGGGACTGGCTCGGCGCGCAGAATGATTTCCAACAGGCGCTCAAGTTGAATCCGAAGTATCCGACAGCGCATCAGTGGTATGCGTCGTACCTGATGCAGATGGGTAAGTTTAGTCTCGCGAAGGCGGAGATTGAACAGGCGCACAACCTCGATCCGCTCTCGCCGATCATCAGTGCGAACAGCGGTCTGTATTCGTATTACGAGCACAACTACGACGATGCGATCGCGAAGTATAAAGTGACCTTACAGAGCGATCCGGATTTTTGGGTCGCTCGTCACTACCTGGCGTTGGCGTACGTGCAAAAGGGAATGAACCAGGATGCGATTGCGGAGTTACGCAAACTGATTAAGGCGCCGGCGAGTGGTCCGATTCCGGATCAGGTAGTTGAAGCGGAGTGCGAAGCCACGTCGTCACTCGGGTTCGTGTATGGGATCGCAGGGAAGCCGGCTGAGGCGCAAGCGATCCTCAGGCAGCTCGATGTGTTAACGAAGCGGCGTTATGTGTCGCCGTTGTACTTCGCGATCGTGTATGCCGGGCTTAGAGACAATGACAAGGCGATTGAGTATTTGAACAAGGCGTTCGAGGCGCGTCATCCCGGGCTCGTGCTGATTCGAATCGAGCCGATGTTTGATGGGTTGCGTGGGGATGAACGCTTCAAGGCCTTGATAAGCCGTTTTGAGCCGATCCCGTAAGAATATTTTCATCTGCGGCGAAAATATCTGTGAGGACTCCACTTAACTCCGCGGGTAACGGGGATTCGAACTTCACAAATTCGTTTGTCTCAGGATGCTTAAATCCAAGCTTTTCGGCGTGCAGGAAGTGTCGCTTGAGATTACGAACGCGCGCACGTAGTTGTGGATCAGCGATCGTATTGTCACGCCCGCCGCCGTACGTCTCATCTCCAACAACCGGATGTTTCAACCACGCGAGGTGGACGCGGATTTGATGCGTTCGTCCAGTCTTGAGCTCAACATCCAACAGTGTGAATCTCCCGAACGCATGCCGCACGCGATACAACGTCAACGCATTGCGCCCGCCACGCACGACCGCCATGCGTGTGCGATTTGAACGATCGCGCGCGAGTGGTTGATCGATCTTCCCGGAGTTTGCAGTCACGCGCCCATGGACCAGCGCCACATACGATTTAAACACAGTACGATCGCGAAACTGATCGGAAAGATTTTCGAGTGCAGCTTCAGTCTTAGCGACAACGAGCAGCCCGGACGTGTCGCGATCGAGTCGGTGCACGATCCCCGGCCGCACACCTCGTTCAGGCAGTTGTTGAAAATGATAAGCGAGTGCGTTAGCGAGCGTGCCTGAAGGTGTTCCCGCCGCCGGATGGACCACGAGCCCGGCGGGTTTGTTCACGACCGCCAACGTCTCATCTTCGTATACGATGTCGATCGGAATGTTTTCTGGCGCAAAGAAATCCGCGGGCGGTGCGATCAGTTCGACTTCGATCTCGTCATCTTCGCGGAGTTTGTAGGAGGGTTTCGCGACCTTGCCGTTTACGACTACGTCTTCATTTTCGATCAGCCGTTGCAGCCGCGCCCGGCTCCAACCTTCGATCTGAGAGGCGAGATAGGCGTCAAGACGCAGCCCCGCATGTTCCGGTCCAATCTGCGTAATCCATGGTTCAGCCATTGCGGCGTTCAAAATCTTTCATGAACGACACGAGCGCCTCAACGCCCGCGTGCGGAAACGCGTTGTAGATCGACGCGCGGATACCGCCGACCGAGCGGTGTCCTTTCAATCCATCCAATCCCTGCACAGTAGACTCGGCGACAAACTTCTTCTCAAGCTCTTCAGCAGGCAAACGAAACGTGACGTTCATCGTCGACCGGCAATCCATGTCCGCATGACCGCGATAGAAGTCGGTCGCATCGATCGCTTCGTACACGAGCCGCGCCTTCTCTTCGTTCTCACGCTCCATCGCACCGAGACCACCTTTCTCCTGCACCCATTTGCACACGAGATTGAGGATGTAAATGCCCCAGGTGTTGGGCGTGTTGTAGAGCGATTTGTTTTCGACGTGAATGCGATAATCGAGCATCGTCGCGAGGTTCTCGGGAATTCGTTGCAACAAGTCGTCACGAAGAATTACGACAGTCACACCGCTTGGTCCCATGTTCTTCTGCGCGCCCGCGTAAATCAGTCCGTACTTACTTACGTCGATCGCACGCGAAAGGATGTCGGACGACATGTCCGCAACTATCGGCACGTCGCCAACGTTCGGCTCGCGTTTCCACTGCACGCCTTCGATCGTTTCGTTGCTGGTGATGTGAACGTAAGCCGCGTGCGGACTCAAACTAATTTCATCGCGCGACGGCACGCGCGTGAAGCCGCCATCAGCCATCGTGGCAGCGACGTTTATGGCGCCGACTTTCTTCGCCTCCTTCAATGCCTTCTTGCCCCAGCTTCCGGTAAGCACGTAATCGGCGCTCCCGTCCGGCGGCAGAAAGTTCATCGGCACCATCGAGAACTGCAAGCTCGCGCCGCCCTGAAGAAAAAGAATGTGATAGTTGTCCGGAACTTTTAAGAGCTCGCGCAAACCCGCTTCGGCGCCCGCGATGATCGCGTCAAAGGTCTTCGAGCGGTGACTGATCTCCATCACCGACATGCCGACGCCCGGCAAACTGAGCATGTCGCGTTGAGCTTCTTCCAAAACCGGCACCGGCAAAACCGCCGGGCCGGCGCTGAAGTTAAAAATTCGTTCCGTCATTGCTATCTCCAAAAACCTTAATAGGTCCTATAAGATTTATTCTTCGAATCGCGAGCGCAAAGCTTTTCCTGCGACCTTGGTTATAAACGATCTCGGGAAGATGCGTTCCACTTCCACGGTAAAAAAGTTCGTCCATCCGGAGATGACCGTACCCTTTTTCCGGTTTAGTGCGCGCAGCGCCGTATCCACGACTTCTTCCGGTGTCTGGGTGATGCGCATCGGTGGATGATCCATTCCTGCTGCTTCGAAGAAGTTCGTCTCCGTCACGCCCGGACAGAGCGCCATCACGTGTACGCCGTGCGAGCGATTCTCTTCCCAAAGCGCTTCGGAAAAGGAAAGCACAAACGCTTTCGTCGCTGCGTAAGTTGCCATGTAAGGCACTGCCTGAAACCCTGCGGTCGAGGCGACGTTGATGATCGTGCCGCGTTTGCGTTCGCGCATCGGTTGCAGGAAACGATGCGTCAGATCAACGAGCGCCCTGACGTTGAGCTGGATGATTTCGAGCTCGCGATCGAGATCGAGTTTCACGAAGTCGCCCATCGAGCCGAAGCCGGCGTTGTTGATGAGCATGTCGATTTCCAACTCACGTTTTTTCGTCTCTTCAAAGAGCTGCGCTCCGGCGTCGGGTTGCTGTAGATCAAGTGCGAGATATTGCGCGCGAATACTCGTC
>DATDFT010000092.1:0-21737 GCA_036522475.1 Pyrinomonadaceae bacterium
AGGCAGAGGTGCTCTCCCGATTGGAGGGATAGCCCTGCCTTCACCTACTGCGGGGAGGAAGAAAAAGTGCCGACAGGAACTTGCCCTGAATGCGATGCTGATGTCCACGTTGATCTGGACACGGACAAGGGCGAAATAGTGTCTTGTGAAGAATGTGGGACTGAACTGGAAGTTGTTGGACTCGATCCCGTCGAGTTGGACATCGTGGAAGAGGAGAGTTACGACGAAGACGAGGACGAAGACGAATACTGAAATTACCAATTTTCGATGGCCACTTGCCAATTGTTTCGTTCGTTAAACTCGACAACGAAGATTCGCAATCGGCAATTGGTAATCGGCAGTTGCTTACCTGCTCGCTGCTCGATACTCAGAGCGGCTTTGTCTTAGAATTAAGCCACGTGGTCCCTCAACCCTGATCGTGTGCAATTGCCCATCTCGTCTCTTTTCATCGGGCGGATAAAAGGCCAGGACGTACGCGGAGCTGACCTCTTCGGGTAAAGCACGAAAGAGCGGGGCATAGTCTTTCTCGTTCGCGTACACGTTGCGACCACCGGTCGATTCAGCCAGTCCACTCACGTCGAGCGGAGTCGGCAAAGGAGTTTGCGCTGACGACGCAATCACACGCGAGTATGACGGCAGCGTGACCACATAAACACTGACATCGGCTGCGTTGGCGCGTTCGATAACTGTTTGCGGCGCGATCGTGTCGCCCACCGGAAAACCATCAGTTACGACCAGCACCGCACGCTTCATCAAACGTTTCTCACGCGTGCGCGGTGCGTTTCGAACGAGCATCCTGATCGCGTCGTCAACCGCGTCGTAAGTATGCGTCGATAATCCGTTCGGTGAGTCTCTGGAGAGGCGGTCCAGCGATTCGTCCAGTTTACCGGGATCTGAAGTGAACTTTTGGATAGTTTTAACGCGCATGCCGAAAGTCATCACCGAGTAAACAACGGGATGCTTGGCGAGATGACTCGAAAACGACTGTAGCGCGCCTCGCAAGCGAACGAGCTCTTCGGCAGTCATGCTGCCCGAAACGTCGAGCGCGAAGACGATCGCGAGCGGCCGTCCTTCACCTTGTCGTTGCTCGATTTGGAAGAAAGAGATCGGTTGTTCGGCGCCGTCGGAATACACCTTGAAGTCTTCCTGGCGAAGATTGCGCACCGGGTTACCTTCTGCGTTTATCGCGGTCACGTCGACTGACACCAGATCGGTGTCAAAACGCAGGATCTCTTCGGGCTGCGGTTCCTTCGGAAAAACCTTGCGCGGTCGTTGAGACTTGTTTTCGGGGTTCTGATCCTGCGGCACACTTGGAATTGCAACCGCAATCAGCAGCAGGAGAGGAAGAAAAACTTGCGCTAAAAAAGCCGCGGATCGTTTAGGCATTAATACTCCCTGGGGGCGCCGCTCAGGATTATACGGACGCGACCTGCCGAAGCAAACGGTGATATCATCCTGAGCGTCTAAAATCGGTATTTGTGCAACTAATACGCGAAGGAGTGACTATGAGATTCACGAAAATTTTGCCGCTGCTGGCGATAGTTTTTATTGCCGCGGGCATCTCGGTCGGCCAGGATAAGACCATGGGAGCCATCAAAGGCAAAGTGCGTGTGGAAACGGGCACGCCAGCCGGTGTGACCGTACTGGTGCGACGCGGCGATAAGGAAGTCACACGTTCCACGACCGACAAGAATGGAGAGTTTCTCGTATCGCGTCTGACGCCGGGAGTTTATGGCCTGACGTTTCGCAAAACCGGATTGAGTATCGGGACGATTGAGGATGTTGAAGTCAAAGCCGGCAAGACCCGCTCGCTCGGAGATCGTTTGATACTGACTATTGACGAAGGGTCGATCGCGTTTCTGAGTGGCAGCGTATTCACCGCAGACGGACGAAGCGTGCCGAACGCGAAGATCGAGTTGTTGCGGATACTGGAGGACGGAACGACCAAGAAGATCGATGGACGCATTACCACCGAAACGGGTTCGTTCAAGTTTCGACTCGGACCGGAACCGGCGAAGTATCGCGTGGTTGTGAAGACGACCGGCGAGCCGGTGACGAAGGACGTGGAGATCGATGGTGCTGCGGTTTATCGTGTGGCGCTGTCGTTGCCGCCGAAGTCGTGAAGGTCATGGAAGAGCGTGAGGAGTTTTTAACTGCAAAGCAGCTTGCCGCGATACTGCAAGTCAGTGAATCGACTGTGCGACGCCTGGCTGCGAAGCGTCGCATTCCCTCCGTCAGGTTAACGCCGCGAATAATCCGTTTTCATCTCGATGCTGTGCGCGAGTCGCTCGAAGTTCCGCGACACCGCATTCGTCATGGTGAATATGCCGAGCGAGTCGATGACGCGCAGTTGACGTTTGACGATTTGCTGCTCACTTAGACTTGCGTGGCGCGTTGAATTCAACCCATGCGCCGTTCTGCTTCACGTAAACTCGTGGCGGTCGAATTTTGAATCCTTTACTAAATCCCGGATTGTCAGCCAAAACCTTTCTTACACTTGACTGATCGCCCGTGGCTACGCGCCACTTGCCACCCTCACGCAGCAGGTACTGCTGCGCGACAATCTTTCCTTCCGCCTGAATCGGAGCCACGACTTTCCCGTAAAGCACTGTGTCGACAACAGCAAGATCGCCCATCACTTTGACGGCGCCGATCTCCATGCGATCTAGTTGATAAAAATCCTGCGCGCGTTGTAGGGCATTGACGAAACGGTCGCGCGACATGCGACTGCGCGAAGCGTCGGGCAAGAAATCGTAGAGAGCCTCGTAGTTGTGAGACTTCAGTTGCTCAAAAACATTTTGAACTGTGGCGCGAACATCGGACTGGTCTGACGCCTTTACCACCGCACCAGCGGAGATGAATAAAACGGCAATTACGATATTACAAACGTACTTCTTCATCTGACTCCTCATCTTCTAGTTCTTCACTCGCGAGCGTTGCGCGCACTTGTTGCCGGTAACTCAGGAACCAGCAGACCGCGCCGGCTGCCGCGGCTACGAAGGCTTTGTCGTAGTTTTCCAGCAGCACCAGGAGTATGGCAACTACGCCGCCCGCGGCAGCCATGATCATCCAAAACGTCTTCACTTGATATTCACCGGCACCGTCAGGTCGAGAGTTCCGGGAGCGTAACAAACATGATCGTCACATGCCTGGACGCGCAGGTGGGCGGAAAGGTTGTGCAAACCCGGTTTGACTGATTTCTCAGCTTTTAGTCTCGCCTTCAGGATCGTGTCGCCTTCATAAACCGCGAGCGGTTTTTCTGCGAAAGGAAACTTCTTCGTCAGTGCGTCCGGGTAACTCATGAATTCCACTGAGATACCGTCGCCAGGCTTGATCTCCAGTTGCGTGGCTATGAGATACGAGAACGTCGCCGGATTGGCATTCACGTGATACCCCTTGCTGATCTGAACCGCCACCAGGGCCTCCCCCGACTGTCCCGCCGCGAGCGTAGCTTGTTGCGGCATAGCTTTCACAACATCGGTTGATCTAATCGGCGGCGCCTCACTCGTGTTCGTCGCCGGCGCGGGCGCCTTTGCACACCCGGCGATCACGCAACACAAAACCATTAACAGTAATTTGCTTTTCATATGCAGAGCGTGCAGAGATACGTATGGCTACCATCAGTAATCGACCGGCAGCATGTGCCTTTTGTAGTTTTATTCGCCGTCTTCGATTTCCTTACCGTCCGCCTTCTTAATTCCAAATTTCTCCAACCGATACTGAAGCGTGCGGAAGGTTAGGCCGAGGAGTTTGGCGGCCTTGGTGATGTTGTAGTCCGTCTGTTCCATGGCCTGCGTGATGAGATTGCGCTCGACCTCTTCGAAGTTGATTCCCTCGGCCGGTAATTTGAACGCGCCCTCGGCGGCTGGTCCAACTTCCTGACGCACTTCGGTCGGCAAGTCTTCCGGCGTGATCAGATCCCCTTCACTCAGCAGAATCGCGCGCTCAATCGCTGACTCGAGCTGGCGCACATTCCCGGGCCAACTGTAGTCGTTCATCAACTTCTTCGTTTCCGGAGTCAGGCCACGCACGAGGCGCGATGTGTTCTTCGTGTGCTTCTTGAGAAAGTAGTCAATCAGAACCGGAATATCTTCGCGTCGTTCGCGCAACGGCGGTACATCAATCGAGAGCACGTTGATGCGATAATAAAGATCGTCGCGGAAACGCCCGTCAGACACCATCGCGCGCAAGTCACGATTAGTGGCAGCGATCACGCGCACGTCGACATTGATCTCGTGCGTACCGCCGACGCGACGAATTTTTCGTTCCTGTAGCGCCCGCAGGAGTTTCGCTTGAATACCGACGTCGAGCTCCGCGATCTCATCGAGAAACAACGTGCCGCGATCCGCAATCTCGAAGAGGCCTTTCTTTTCGGCATGAGCGCCGGTGAACGAACCCTTTTCGTGTCCGAACAACTCCGACTCGAGCAGGTTCTCGTTGATCGCAGCGCAGTTGACTGCCTGAAACATCTCCGTCGAGCGTGGCGACTGATTGTGAACCGCGCGCGCAATCAACTCCTTGCCCGTACCCGATTCACCGCGTACGAGCACCGTCGAATTCGAGCGCGCCACTTTCAGAATCATCTTCTTGACAGTCTCCATCTTCGGAGACGCCGAGATGATCTCGCTATCGATGGCATCGAGCCGATCGAGTGCGCGATTGATCGTTTCAAGGAGCGCCGCTTTGTCGTAAGGCTTTTCGAGATAATCGAACGCGCCACGCCGTAGCGCTTCCTTGGCCGACTCGATCGAACCGTGAGCAGTGAGCAGGATGACGATTATGGACGAATCGTAGGCGAGCAGGTGTTGCAGCAACTCGATGCCGTCCATACCCGTCATTTTCAGATCGGTCAAAGCAAGATCGAATCTACGATCCTTCGCAAACTTCAGTGCCGCTTCGCCCGAGGCCGCGGTGGTGACGTCGTAACCTTCCTCCGTCAGGATCAGCTCGAGAATCTCTCGCTGCGCTTTCTCGTCGTCAACTACGAGGATGTTCTTTCGTGGCATGTCTGTTCTCTTTAGCCGGTAGAATTATCGTGAACGTTGTACCGCTGCCTTCCTTCGAAGCGACACTGATGGTGCCGCCGTGATCGTCGATCGCCTTTTTGACAATTGCCAGGCCCAGGCCTGTTCCGGTTTCCTTGGTCGAAAAATAAGGCTCGAATACTTTCGAAATGTCTTCAGCCGCAATCCCGCATCCCGTATCGCTTATTTCAACCTTAACAGAGTTTGCCGGCGTGTTCGTAAGATTGATCGAAATACTGCCGCCCGCGCCGTTGATTGCTTCGACTGCGTTGATGACCAGGTTGGTAAACACAGAGCGCAGCGATTCGCGATCGGCAACGACTGCCGGCAGTGGTCCATCCTGAACGATCCTCGTCTCGATTCCGCATTCTTCAGCTCTGCCTTCAACGAGGCGCAGCGCGTCTTCGGCTTCTGTTCGAATGTCCACGTCCTGTAACTCGAGTTTTGACGGCCGTGAATACTTGAGAAAGTCGGTGATGTGACGGTTGATACGCGCGACCTCCGTCTTCAGTTGATCAGTCAACCGGACAAACGTTTCTCTCTTAGCCGGATCATGCGGAGCAAACGACGAGCGCAGATGGTCCAATGTCAGGTTGATGTAGTTCAGTGGGTTGCGAATCTCATGAGCAATCGCAGCCGCGAGGCGGCCCACGACCGCGCCCTTCTCGGCTTGATGAAGCTGCATTTCGAGCTCACGCGCGCGACTCAGTTTCGCCGTCATTTCGTTGAACGCCGCCGCGAGCGTTCCCATTTCATCGGCTCGATCGGCGGGAACCTGCACGTCGAAATTGCCGCCGGCCACCTTCCGAGCTGCGGTTGAGAGCTCCTTGATCGGGCGAGTGAAGCGCCACACGAAGAACCCTGTGATAAGTGTGGTCACGAACAAAACGCCGAGCGTGTAGAGCGCCGAACGCGACGATTGGCGTTCCAGCACGTTCGTCAGAGTGTGGGCTGAGTCGAGCACAACAATGATGAAGCGGCGGCCCTTGTCGGTCTGCACCGGAAAGTAAAACGCGCCGGCTTCGGCAAAATCGACATTTGTTGACGGCGGAATCCAGGAGGGGAGCTGTTCCTGCTCGTTGGCAAACTGTACTGCGCTTCGCAATGGAAGCAGTTGAATATCCTTGAACTGAACGAAACGCGTGGTTTTGTCTTCACGTTGGCGCGGATTGAATTCCGGAATGATGCTGTCGAGGACGTTCCCGGCGTCGTCTACGACCATGATGTTCTTGACGCGAACGTTCTTATCTTTCAGGAGCGGCTCTCGCAATCCGCCGACGATGGCGTCGAGATACTGATCGCTTTGCAGGCTCTCGATGCCGAGCGCGATGCCGGTCATGATGGCTTGTTCCTGCTCGACAATCATGCGCGCATTCGCACGGACGGTGCGGAGGTTGAAGTAGTACTGTATGCCGAGTGTGAGGCCCAGCATGAGCGCCAGCAGTAGCAGGAGGCGGGCTCGGAAGCTTTGAATCTGGGCTGCAAACTTCATGCGAAAACTAAGAGGATTGTTTCGGCATCTGACGTTGCGTTCTGGTAGATGCAGCGCATTGCGTGTTTATCTTTATTAAAACGTCTGGCAAAAAATTCGTGGCTTTTGGGCTGCAAGTCTGGAACAAGGACCAGCGGCTTGCACGTACTGTTCCAGTGAAATATGTATAATCGATTACTTTTTGATTGCCCACAACTGTCTGTTGATGTTATATTTGCGACGGTCTCAAATCAATGTCCCCAGAGACCGCCAGTTAGGGAAACTCTTCCCGCCCTCAAGTTGCAGCAGAAGGTTTGATCGAAGACACGAAAAGAGGCGTTTTTTGAGAAAGCTCAGTGTTGCAAGCAGGTTGCAAGGTTTTCAAGTTTTTCGGGAACGCAACTGGGAAGTTCGTTCCTGCTCACCAGTAGGTGAGATTAATCCCTAAAAGAGAGGTACCAAAGCCTGATGACTCTGAATTTCTATTCCCCTAAGTCACACCGGCTCGTCTTTATTTCCTTCGTACTCATTTGTCTCGTTTTTTCCGGTACAGCATTCGGGAAGAGAAAACACTCCTCGGGCCGGAGCGCCCGCGGTCAGAAAAGCAGAAGAGCCTCGGCTCGAGCGTCCCGCTCGTCGCGCCGAGGAGGACGATACGTTGCGAGAGGTTCGCGTCGCGGCGGTCGAATGTCAGCTCGTGAAGTTCGACGCAGCCGAGCACAGATAGCTCGTGAGCAGGCTTCATCGATTAAAGCCCTCGAGCGAAGGTTGCACCGGCCGCTGACGAAGCGTGAGCGCGCCGCGGAGATGCGTCGTGTTGAAGGTCGAAATCGCCGGGCGTTACTCGAAGCTCGTCGTCGTGCCGAAGCTGCACGCCGTGCGGCAATCGCTCGACAGATGGCCATCGACAAGGCCATGCGCGATGAGGTCCAGACGTTTATTTCGAAAGACGATCTCAGTGGTGAAGATCCGGAAGTGCGTCGAGTTGCGGTTAACGCGCTCGGCAATCACGCCGGCACAGTTGTTGTGATGGATCCGATCACTGGTCGCGTCTATTCGATCGTGAACCAGGAATGGGCACTGCGCCGCGGATTCAAACCGTGCTCGACGATCAAGCTCGTCACGGGCGTGGCCGGACTCTCCGAGAACGCGATTCCACTCGTTGATACAGTCGGGGATGGTTATCGAATCGACTTAACTTCCGCGTTGGCCCACTCTGACAATCCTTTCTTCCAAACTGTCGGCACCAAGATCGGTTCTGAGAAGATGGTCAGCTATGCTCGCGAGCTTGGTCTCGGCGAGAAGACCGGAATCAACGTGCCGTTTGAGTTTGCCGGCAAGTTACCTGAAATAAAAGTTGGCGTAACTGAAAGACGAATGTTCTCTCATGCGGACGGTTTTCAAGTGACGCCGCTGCAACTCGGCACGCTCGTGTCAGCGATGGCTAACGGCGGCAAGTTGCTGGTCCCACAGATTCCGCACAGCGCGAAAGAACTGAACAAGATGAGCGCGAAGGTGCGTCGCCAGTTGCCCATCACTCCGGATGTTTGGCAGCGCATGGTTCCCGGAATGGTCGGGTCCGTGAACTACGGTTCGGGCCGCAAAGCTTATGACCCGACGCAGACAGTAGCCGGCAAAACCGGCACGTGCATCGGCGATAACGGCTGGGTTGGTTTATTCACGTCTTATGCTCCACTCGCAAATCCGCGACTTGCGGTCGTGGTTATCGCGGAAGGAACTGATGGTCGCCGTCATTTCCCGGCAGCCGTCGCAGGAGAGATTTACCGTCAACTGAATCATCGCTTCGGAACCGCGATCAATCTCCAGGTTGCAACGACGCTCGACGATGAAGAGAAAGAAGTGGCGGACCAGGAAGCTGCTGCTGAAAACGCAGACGCGAATGGCGACACCACTGAAACCACAGACACGAATCAGACAGCAACAGCACCTCCCGTAACATCAAATCCTGTTGCTCCGTCGAATGCCAAAACGAGCACATCGGAACCAGCCAGTAAGGTGAAGCGTGTGCTCATGCCGCTCGAAAAGAAACCGGTTGACGGTCAGAAGACTACGACCGGCTCAACCACATCAACTCAGGCTCCCGCGACGACAAGTTCCGGCGCACAAAGGCCGCGGCGGATACAACCATAACCCCAAAGCCCTTATCACCCTTTGCTCATCTGCGCCGGAGTTTCTAGCTTCGGCGCAATTTTTTCTATCTTTTTCTACTCATCGCACTCAACGCCTTGACACATTTCATATAGTTGCAGGAATATTGCGGGGCTTTATTTACCCAGGTTCAATAGCACCCGAGTGTGCGTCCCCTTGTATTCAAAGATCGGCAACCGGTCTTTGTATCAATCGCATCCTAAACTTTCCCCGTGGCGACCGAAAAGGGCCGGGCCCTTGGCGCGACTGCTGAAATGATTTTTGGAGGTTCGGAACAACTAATGAAGAAGCTGATAACATTTTTGGGTATTTGCACAACAGTCGCGATACTTGCTCTGCCCGCAGCAGCGCACAACCCAATCGCGCAACCGGATAATGCCGTTCAGGATCAATGCTCCACTGAAGGCAAAAACGCCCTGTACAAGACTTTCACTGACAATTTCAAGACCGAACAGGATAAAGCTTACGATGCTGCCAAAAAATATTTGGCTTGTCCTGCGGATAACGCTGACGAAGGTCAGCAAAAGATCATCGCCTACTTGAAAAACTTCGTCACTAAATACGAAGCTGCCGACAAGAAGATCAAATTCCGCACGCTGCTTTACAACGACAAGAAATATCCTGAAGCCTATGCGCTCGGAAAAGAACTCCTGACCGCTGACCCCGAAAATCTGAAAGTGCTGATAGACCTCGGCGCAAACGGATATCTGGTGGCGAACAACGCATCCTTGAGTGGTGAAGCGCTCGAGTATGCGAAGAGGGCTTTGCAGATGCTCGACTCGGGAAAGACTGTCGAGGACTGGCAGCCGCTCGCGAGCAAAGACGTCGCCGTTGCTTACCTGAACTACACCATCGGCGCGCTGTCACTCCAAACAGATCCGGCAGGGGCGCTTAAGCACCTGATCAAAGCCGCACAGTTTGAGACGCCCTTGAAGAAGTCGCCATACACCTACGCGTACATCGCGGGTGCCTATGAGACTGGTCCATATGCGAAGCAATCCGCAGATTACAAGCAGATCTATTCCGGTAAGGATGAAACTCCGGAGAGCAAACTGGCGCTTGCCAACATCAATCAGCTCGTCGATCGCATGATCGACGGTTACGCCCGTGCTGTTGCGCTCGCCGGCAATGATGCCGCCTTCGCTCAGGGTAAGGTGCAGTGGAAAGAAAGCCTGGATACCTGGTACAAGTACCGGAACAACAACCAGCTCACCGGATTGGACCAGCTTGTGGCCAGCGTTCTTTCGAAACCGCTGCCACCCGAACCAACACCGCTGACTTCGTTGCCGCCGTCTTCCACTCCGGCTGCGACACCCGCTAACAATTCGGGAACACCGGGCACCGGCACTGCTTCAGCAAACACCGGAACAGCAACGCCGGCAGCGAATACCAGCACGGCCAACAAGACTACGACCACTCCGGCGGCAGCCAAGCCGGCTGGAACCAAGTCGGATAAACCACGACGCAACCATCAATAACCGACGAACATTGCGTGTCCATTCCAGCGCCGGAAGCCGTTTTAGACAGCTTCCGGCGTTTTGCTTATAATTCAGTGCGTTTTGAAAAATTCCGAAACGACTCCTGATCTTGATCTCCTCGAAACGATCCTCGCTTATAACTTCAAAGATCGTGCTTTGCTGGAACGCGCCATCACGCATCGTTCATGGGCCCACGAGAAAGTGGCGCCCGGCGATGAGCGCCAGGCACGCAAGCTTCACAACGAGTCGCTCGAGTTTCTCGGTGACTCAGTGCTGGGTTTGATCGTCTCAAATTACCTGTGCAGCTCTTATCCGGCAGGTACTGAAGGGGAACTGTCGCGCATGAAACATCGTTTGGTCAGTGCGCCGACGCTCGCGAAGGCTTCACAGGGATTGAATCTTGGTGAGTTTCTACGTTTCGGGCGCGGCGAGGAGAAGAGTGGAGGACGCCACAAGAACGCTTTGCTGGCGGACGTGTTTGAAGCGATAACCGGCGCGATTTTTCTGGACGGAGGTCTCGAAGCTGCAACTTGTTTTGTTTGTCACGCGTTGCGCGATGAATTGGAAGGCGCGGATCCGCTGAGCGCGGCCAAGTCCGATTACAAGACCATGCTTCAGGAGCGACTTCAAGCTGCGCGACGCCCCGCTCCTCGCTACGCGGTAATCGAAACCCTCGGTCCGCCGCATCAACGTATATTCCACGTCGAGGTTTCCTGGGACGGAGGCAGTATTCAGGGTGAAGGACATTCGATCAAAGCCGCCGAAGCAGCCGCCGCCCGGGCCGCGCTCGAAGGGATGAAGTTAGACGAATCGGAAAACATAATCGAATCCCCAGACGATTCATGGAGTTCAACTTGACCACTGCAAGCAACGTCTCTAGGATGTTTTTGATGGCGAGCAACCGTACCACTGACAAGACACGAAACACTGAAACGGAAACCCCCACCGAAGCGAAGCCTTTTTCTTTTTCCCGGCTATTCCATCGTAACGGTCACGAAAAGAAGATGCTGCCACCTGCCAAGCCGCAGGGACCGCCCAAGAGTGTCTGGCGCGAGTACTTCGAATCAGCAGTGGTGACGGTGATCATGGCGCTCTTCGGCATGACCTTCATCGTTCAGGCAGTGAAGGTTCCAACGGGCTCGATGCAGAACACGATCGAGATTGGCGATCATCTGCTCGTAAACAAGTTCATCTTTGCTCCGGGTAAGTCGCTGCCGTTTCTGCCGCAACGAGAGATCAAGCACGGCGACATTATCGTCTTCAAGTATCCCGGCAATCCTTACGATCCCAAGCGCGACGACAGGCCTGACAACCGGCCCATTTTCACGAACTATGTAAAGCGTGTGATTGGTATCCCCGGAGATCGCATTAGCATCAGGGGCAACAACGTATACGTTAACGATCAGGTGGTCCCGGAGCATCACATCGCCGCGAAGGAGATCAATCAGAAAGCGCCCCTGGAAACCAAAGACGATCAGCCGCGTAAACCGGGCGAGCGCTACGATGTTTACTACAAGCCCGGTTCCGAAGATGAGCCGGGGGATTACGACGTCTTTCAGGGCAAGAACGAGATCACTGTGCCGCCTGATAGTTACTTTGTGATGGGCGACAATCGCAACAACAGCGAAGACAGTCGCTACTGGGGGTTCGTGCCTCGCGATCTCGTCATCGGTCGCGCGATGTTTGTTTACTGGTCCTACGATGAAAGCGCGCCCGATACCGGGTTGACGATCATCGGCGACTTCCTTATAAACACGCGCTGGAGTCGTACCGGCAAGCTCGTCAAGTAAAACTTTTTGCCGCAGATTTTCGCGGATGAACGCAGAAAAAAATTCCGCGTTCATCCGCGAAAATCTGCGGCAAAAACAATATGCATCTCAAACGCCTTGCAAAGCGGATCAAAGAGGACAGGATCTTTGGCCGTGCTGCCCAGCTCTCTTATTACTTTCTACTCGCACTCTTCCCGCTTCTTCTTTTTCTGATCAATATCCTCGGGTACATGGCCCAGAGGGGAACGCTCTTCCGCAACAAGTTACTCGTTTATCTGGGAGCGCTGATGCCCTCCAGCGCTTTTGAACTCGTACGCGCGACAGTCGACGAAATCAGTATTTCCAGGGGCACCGGCAAACTATCGTTTGGGCTGCTCGCAGCGCTGTGGGCCGCGTCAAACGGAATGGGCGCGATCAGTGACACGCTCAACACTGCGTACAACGTCAGAGAGAGTCGTCGGTGGTGGAGGGTCCGAGTTATCTCGGTTTGTTTGACGATCGCACTCGCGATCCTGATCGTCGCGGCGCTGGCCATCGTGTTGCTCGGTGGCACTATCGGCGAGGCGCTCGCAGTGCGTTACGGTTTTGGCAGTCTCTTCACGACGATATGGAGAGTGGTTCAGTGGCCCATCGCACTCATCTTCGTCCTCACAACGTTCAACTTGATCTACAACTTCGCACCGAATATTACTCCCGCAGCGCGGCGGTGGATTACACCCGGAGCTTTTGTTGGAGTGGCATTGTGGCTGATTGTATCCTTCGGCTTCCGCCTGTATCTGGGTTTCTTCGATTCTTTCAGCGTGACTTATGGCTCGCTCGGTGCGGTGATCGTGCTGATGCTTTGGTTCTACCTCAGTGGTGTTGCTATTCTGATTGGCGGCGAAGTTAACTGTGAATATGGCTACAAAAAGGCACATACGGTATATAAGTAAGAAATGACCTTTCGTAAGAGAATTTGGGTATGGTTGCTCGTTTTGGCGCTTGTAGCGATGGATGTTTCTGCGCAACGCAAGCCGAAGAAGAAGGCTGCACCGGCTGCGCCGCAAACCGAGCTCGCGAAGCTGCGTGAAGACTTCGTCAAAGCTACCAACGACTACAAAGCGAGTCTCGAGAAGCTCGTTGCAATCTACGAAGAGAACGTCAAGAAAGCGGAAGATAAAGTTGCGTTATCGAAGAAGCTGCTCGCCGAAGGTCTGATTGCAAAAACTCAGGTCGAAGAAAACGAGCGCGCACTCGATGCAGAGAAACAGAAGGTGGCGGAGACTCGCCGCCAGATGACTAACGCTGATTCGCAGATTGCCGGCGTACTCGTTGAAACCGCGGCTGACGATGAGATCTCGAAGAATCTGCGTCTCGCAAGGCAACGCCTGATACGAACCGCAGCGTTCACGCGTTATACGGGCTCCGGCGGTTGGAATCTAAGCGACGCGTGGAAGATTCAACGATTCTTTTCCGACACCTTCAACAAACAACTTCCAATCGCAGTCTTTGGACAGGGAGCGATTCACGACCGCTGGCGCCTGGACCATCACAACGCAATGGATATTCAACTTCATCCTGACGGCGTTGAAGGGCGCGCGCTGCTGAACTTTTTGCAAAAGAACGGAATTCCATATTCGGCGTTTCGCGAAGCTATCCCCGGCACCGCAACCGGGCCGCACATTCACATTGGTAGACCTTCTCACCGTTATTGAGTCTTGACACTATGAAAGTCTTCTTCGTTTGCTTGACCATTCTCGTCTTAACCATCAGCACCAGAGCTCAAATGAATCTCACCGAAAAACAGGCGTCACACTTCGCCGCGCTCGCGCTCAAGTGTGTGAGTCGAGAGTTTCCGAATAAACCCGAGCACGTCATCAACAACGAGAGCGAGGTTAAAGGGCCGAAAGTTTTACATCCTGCGTTCTACGGTTGTTACGACTGGCATTCCTCGGTGCATGGCCACTGGATGCTGATCCGTTTGTTGAAGACGTTTCCGAATTTGCCGGAGTCGAAGCAGATACGTGACGCGCTGAACGCGAATCTCACCGCGGAGAACATTCAGCAGGAGGTTGCTTACATGAAGCAGTTGAATCGCCAGTCGTTCGAACGCACCTACGGTTGGGCGTGGGCGTTGAAACTGGCGGAGGAGTTGCATTCGTGGAACGACGCGGATGGAAAACGATGGGCAGGGAATTTACAGCCACTTGCTGAGACGCTCAGCCAGTTGTATCGCACGTTTCTTCCAAAGCAGACGTATCCGATCAGGACCGGAGTGCATCCGAACACTGCGTTTGGGCTCGCATTTGCTCTCGACTATGCGAAGACAGTTGGTGACCGCGAGCTGGAGTCGTTGTTGGATGAACGAAGCCGCACCTACTTTGGCAAGGACGCCGATTATCCGGGTGCGTGGGAACCCGGTGGCGAAGATTTCTTTTCGGCGGCGCTGATGGAGGCTAACTTGATGCGGCGCGTGATGAAGCCGCAGGAGTTTGCGACGTGGTTTCACAAGTTCCTGCCGGGAGTTGAGAAGGGGAATCCGGCGGCGCTGTTACAACCCGCGATCGTTACCGACCGTACGGACCCGAAGCTCGTTCATCTTGATGGTCTGAATCTCAGTCGCGCGTGGTGCATGCGAAGCATCGCGAACGCTTTGCCGGAGAGTGACCCGGCGCGCAAGATCCTTTCCGTCTCCGCCGAGAAACACGCCGCCGCCGCGCTCGCTCACGTCGCCAGTGGCGACTACGCAGGTGAACACTGGCTCGCCTCATTCGCCGTGTTTTTGCTTTCGAACGAGTAGTTTTCTTGCAAGTCTGAAAAACTTTGTCGTTCCTGCATCGGGGTAGGCAACTGTGAGGGCCGATGTGAGGTCTAATGGTCGCAGTCCAACCTCGTCTCCCGATCTCAAACCCAAGGACCCGGCTATGAAAACCATCATCCTTTCCGTCGCAGCCTTTGCGTTTCTGCTCTTCAACGCAGTCGCGCAACAATCCGACTATTCGCAACTTCGCAGCGACGCAGAAACGCAATACGCGCAGGGCTCATACGCTCGCGCCCACGAACTCTACTCGAAAGTCGACAAAAGCAAGTTGACTCCAGCCGAAGTTCGTTGGGTTGAGTTTCGTCTCGCGGATACATCATGGCGCGCGCAGGCAGCCACGCAAACGTCCGACACCACAATCTTCGAACAAGCGCAAAAACAACTCGAAGATTTGATCCGTGTTGCAGACAAGGAGAAGGATCGAGACCTGGTCTGGGCCGAAGCTCACGAATCGTTCGGCGATCTATTCTGGCGTCGCGGCCAGTTGAATTGGGGCGTGGCATGGCAGCACTATCAACAGGCGCTCGATTGGTGGGCCGGACAACGCGACATCGAACGCGCGCGCGATCGTTATCTCAAGATCGTCTTCACGGCCGCGCAGCCGCCCAGCATGGACGAGTATTACGTCTACACTTATTACGGTAACTACATCCCAGTCGACGTCCTCGAAAACGCACTCAAGATCAGCACCACCGCAAACGACAAGTCACATCTTAATTACCTTATCGCGATGACGATGCGTTCCGTGGGTGGCGACTATTACGCGCGTTATCGTGTGCCCGACGAATTCGAAGAAGCCCTCAAGGCCGGCAAGCAATCGGACTGGTACGACGATGCGCTCTTCCACTATGCCGAGTGGATGAACAGCTACGGTTCGATTCGTCAGCTCGAAGACGGCCAGTGGGAAGAACACCCTAGCTACATAAAGGCGTTGGAGTTGTACCGCCGGCTCGTTACAGAGTTCAAGAAAGGTGAGACTCGTTACTACGATCAAGCCCAACAGAAGATCAACGCCATCACCGACCCCACACTCGCGGTAAGTGTCTCGAATATCTTTCTACCCGATTCGGAAATCCAGTTTGCTCTGAATGCCCGCAACGTTCGTCGCGTTGACTTCAACATCTACAAGTTTGATATGACTCAGGACGTGCGTTTCATCAAGGCCGAAGATGCAGAAGAAGGTGAAGCCGATGCGGGGCCGTGGATACAGAGAATTCCGATCGGAGGCCGTCCATCCGTCAAGTCGTGGTCCAGGAACTTCAGCGATAGTCCCTCTCATGAACCCATCAGTGAACAGATGCGGATTCAGGGAAAGTTGCCGGTCGGTGCTTACCTGTTGCAGGCGACGAGCGGTTCACTTTCCGCACGCGAAATGATCCTCGTTTCCGATGCAACCCTCGTGCTCAAATCGACTCCGAGTCAAGCACTCGTCTTTTTCGCTGATGCGCTGAGTGGCGCTCCAATTTCAAATGCGACGATTGCGCTCTGGGAAAGTTATTACGTGAACAGTAGCTGGCACTGGCGTCGCTTGCGTCAAACCACTGACGCCGACGGTCTCGCTCGCTTCGCGTTAAAAAACCGTACCGAGTCACACAATCTCTTTGTCACTGCCGCCAGCAACGACAGGCAATCGTTCGCTTCCGGCAATTCGTCCAGCTATTCCCAAAACGATGGCTGGCGCATCTATGCCTTCACCGATCGGCCTGCTTATCGCCCGAAGGAAAAAATGCAATGGAAGTTCATCGCCAGGCAGTCAAAGAACGGCGTCTACACGACTCCGGCAAACCAGGTTCTTCAGTATGAGATCACCGATCCGAAAGGCACGAAGGTCACTGAAGGCAAATCAACCTTGAACGAGTTCGGGAGCGCATGGGGTTCGCTCGAACTCACCGAACAAATGCCCTTGGGTGAATACACCGTTCGATTCTGGACTCCGGGAAGCGAGAACAGTATCGGAAACGCCAGGCTCTTTCGTCTCGAAGAGTACAAGCTGCCGGAGTTTAAAGTTCAGGTGAAGACTCCGGAAGAGGCGGGCAGGAAGAAAGCGTTTCGTCTCGGCGAGAAAGTCGAAGTCGAGATTCAGGCTGACTACTACTTCGGTGGTCCAGTCAGCAACGCTACAGTTGAAGCAGTCGTTTACCAGCTTCCGTATTTCCATTACTGGTTTCCACACCGGGATTACGCCTGGTATTACGACGATTTTCAGACTTATAACTACTACGGCCGCGGTCCTGGGAGTGTTGTCCAGCGTCAGACGCTCCAAACAGACGCCACTGGTAAAGCGAAACTGACCTTCGACACGCCGCGTGAGAATTACAATCAGGACTTCGAGTATCGCATCGAAGCGCGCGTCGTCGATTCGTCGCGCCGCGAGATCGTCGCCAGCGATCGCGTACGCGTCACACGCCAGCGTTACTACGTCTATCCGCGTCCGGAACGAAACATCTATCGCCCGAAGGACAAGGTCACCGTGGACATCAAGGCGCTCGATG
Organism: Pyrinomonadaceae bacterium; assembly: GCA_036522475.1. Lineage (GTDB taxonomy): Bacteria > Acidobacteriota > Blastocatellia > Pyrinomonadales > Pyrinomonadaceae > PSRF01. Next base: position 17,204 of record DATDFT010000092.1, read on the forward strand.
CCAACGAGCAGCCGGTCCAAACGGAAGGCACAGTAAAGGTGACACGCGATTACTGGTGGGAAGTTTGGATCGATCCGCGCGGCCGCGAAGTGTCGGGCGAAGAGTTGCGCCAGTTGCGACAGCGTTCACCGCAGTTTCCATTGCCGCCAGGTAAAGGACAACGTCCGTGGCGCTTGAAGTTCCGCGGTTATCAGCACGAAGACGTGCTCACGCAGACAGTAACAACCGATAGCGAAGGCGCAGCGCAATTTAATTTCACTCCGGAGCGTGAGGGTTATTATCGCGTCGCGTGGCAGAGCAACCAGGGCGTGGATCCCAAGCACGATCGCTTCCTGCCGCCGGTTAAAGCCGACACGAACGTGTTTGTCGCCACGAATGCAACGACTGACTTGCAGTACCACACTGACGGTCTTCAGATCACCGTTGACAAAGACACCTTCCGCACCGGGCAGACAGCCCCGGTAATGATTTCAGTTCCGACAAACGATCGTTACGTGCTCTTCAGCGTCGAAGGCGAGGATCTGTTTAGTTACAAGGTGGTCCATGTTGAAGGCAACACCAAGTTGATCGAGCTGCCGATCGAGGAGAAGTATGTTCCGAATATCTATCTGAGTGCGGTAATGATCAGCGACGCGAATTGGTATTCGGACACTAAGCAGGTAGTGGTCCCGCCCGTAGAGCGGTTCCTGTCAGTTGCGGTCAAAGCTGATCGCGAGCAATACCAGCCCCGTGAGGAAGGCACGCTCGCAATCAGTGCGAAGGATGTGAACGGCCGGCCGGTGTCGGCGGAGATCGCGCTGGGACTCGTTGATGAGTCGGTGCAGTACATTCAACAGGACTACGCCGGCGATCCGCGCCAGTTTTATTACGGACAAAAACGCACGCTCGCTGTGCAAACGCAGGCTACGTTGAGTCAGAAGGCTTACGCGCGTCTCGTTGAAGTTGCACCGGGCCAGTTGGTGGATCGCAGAAACGCCGGCGCGAAGGACGAGCTCGATGCAATTTCGGTAGTTACCTCGAGCGGACAAGCCCAGATCAGTTTTAACGGTGGAGTCAGCAGTGTCGGAGGAAGGTTTTATGACGGCGCCATAAATGGGCGACAGGTGAATTCACTTCTAATGTTACGCCCGGGCGTGGCGTCGGCGGAGTTCGGGGCGGCTGCAAAAGCGGTCGACTCTGTCTCCGTTATCGAACAAGAACCGCCCGTGCAAGTACGCAGCGACTTTCGTTCGACAATACTCTGGTTGCCCGATGTAAAGACTGACGTTGACGGCGCCGCGATCATAAAGGTGAAGTATCCGGACTCTTTGACGACTTGGACCGCGACAGCGCGCGTGGCGACCGCGGGCAATCAATTCGGTTTCGGTAACTCATCGACACGAACCAAGCAGCCGCTGATCGTTCGTCTACAGGCGCCGCGCTTCTTCGTCGTCGGCGATCAGGTCACGGTGTCGGGCGTCATCAACAACAACACGGACGAGACGATGAGTGTGATGCCCGCGCTGAATGCGGAGGGTTTGACGATCACCGGTCTGCTTGTTGACGGCAAACCTGTGAGCGGAGCGCAGACGCCGGTTGAAGTGAAAGCCAACAGTGAAACGAGAGTCGATTGGCTGGTGGCTGTGACTCATGCGAGCGAAGCAAAGTTGAAGGTCGAAGCGCGTGGCGGCCAGTACACCGACGCTATGGAGAAGACGTTCACGATCTTCGAGCACGGCATCGAGAAGTTCATTTCGCGCTCGGGTAAGATGCGTGGCGACAGTGTCTCGATCAAACTCGACATCCCGAAGGAGCGTCGCGCAGATTCCACCAAGCTGACAGTTCAGATCGCGCCGAGCATGGCGACCACGATGCTCGATGCGTTGCCGTATCTGATCGACTACCCATACGGTTGCACTGAACAGACGATGAGTCGCTTTTTGCCGGCGGTGATCACGGCGAAAACCCTGCACGATCTCGGTCTCAAACCCGAAACGGCGATGCACAAGATCTTTGGCGGTATCGAAGAGTCCACTGCGGACACAACTCATCCTCACGGCCGCATGGATCTCAAAAAGCTCGAGAGCATCACTGACGCGGGTTTGGAACGTCTTTACGACTTTCAACATCCGGACGGCGGTTGGGGTTGGTGGAAGCAGGGCGACAGCGATCACTTCATGACCGCATACGTGCTCTGGGGCATGAGTCTCGGCGACCAGGCGGGCATCCGCGTCAAGCAGGACGTGATGGAACGTGCGGCTGCGTTTCTCGACAAGGAGCTCGTCGAAGAAGAGACGAATTACGACGCACAATCGTGGATGCTTCATGCGCTTTCCGTGTACCACGCGATGCGCAAGCAATCTCAAGTCGGCAAATTTCAACAGACGGCATTCACCAACCTCTGGAACAACCGTGACAAGCTGAACGCTTACACACGAGCGTTGCTGGCACTCGCCGCGCACAACTACGGCTATCACGACCAGGCTAAGACGCTCGTCGCGAATCTTGAAAACGGCGTGAAGATCGACTCTCAGCCTGATACTTCGATCGTGCAACGGGGTGCACAGACTTCGGATCCTTCTGTCATCGGCACAGCGCATTGGGGTGAGGATGGTGTTTACTGGCGCTGGTCTGATGGCAGCGTCGAAGCGACTTCATTTGTCCTGCGCGCTTTGCTTGCGATCGATCCGCAGAACAAGCTCGTCGAGCCGGTGACGAATTGGTTGGTGAAGAATCGCAGAGGCGCGCAGTGGAGCAACACGCGCGACACGGCGATCGTTGTTTTGACTCTCAACGATTATTTGCGAGTCAGTGGTGAAGTCCAACCAGCCATGGGTTATCAGCTTGTGGTTAACGGAACACCAGTGGCCACAAAACAACTCACTGCCGACGACGCGCTCAGTGCGCCGAGTAAATTTGCCGTCTCGCGTGAACTGTTGCATGACGGACAGAACGAGATCAGCATCGTGAGAACGAGTGGCAGTGGTCCGATTTACTTCTCGGCTGCGGCGGAGTTCTTCAGCCTGGAAGAGCCTTTGAAACCGGCGGGCAACGAGATCTTCGTGCGGCGACAGTATTTCAAACTGGTGAATCATCCGACGCTGCTCAAAGGAATCGTCTCGGAAAGAGTGCCGCTGAACGACGGCGAAACCGTGAAGAGCGGTGATCGAGTTGAAGTGGTGTTGACGGTTGAGGCGAAGAACAACTACGAGTATCTGCTTTTCGAAGATTTGAAGCCGGCGGGACTCGAGGCAGTGGCGGTTCGCAGTGGGGAGAGTCTTTTCGTACGCGAGCTCAAGGCCGACGGCGGTTTCACCGGGCGCGAGCGCTGGGTGTACCAGGAGTTACGCGATCGCAAAGTGGCGCTGTTCATCGATCGACTGCCGCAGGGCGTGTGGCAACTCAGTTACGAGATGAGAGCCGAAGCGCCCGGTGCGTTTCATGCGCTGCCCGTGTTGGGCCAGGCGATGTATGTGCCGGAGATTCGTACGAACGGCGCCGAGACGCGTGTGCGCGTGGTTGATTAACCGAGTTCGTCGAGTCGCGCTTTGGCTTCTTTGATCATGGCTCTGAGCTTCGCGAGATCGTCGAGCGTCCAATATACGGTCGCCGGCTCACAAATGCCGATGCTGATTCTGACAGCGTTACCCGATCGAGTTTGTCTAAAGACAGCGATTTCGAGGTCACCCTGAGTACGGTATCGTTCTTCGAAACTAGCGAGCTTCGTCACCGTTTCATCAACACGCGATAGCATATCGATCGCATTTAACAACGGATCGATCTCTTCATAATCTACCCAGGCTCGATTCTGAATGTTGAGAATTAACACGATGCCCTTGGCAGCCGTGATTCCTCTTGGGTTGGAGGTTTTGCTCAGAGTGCGCATTTCGACGGCTTCGAGATCGATCTTCTTGACGTTAGTAGTCTCTATGGCTGTGAAACCTTTGACCACCAGAGCACCATAGGTTTCTTCGAGAAACTCCAACTTCGTTCTCGGTTCGAGTGGCTGGCATCCGACCTTACGCCAGAATTGCGGGCCTGGTTCCTGGGCCATTGCCGCACCCGCGCAGATCAATGCCAATGTCGAGAAAAGAATGATTCGCAGAAACATGGAAGGTCTCCCTTTCGAAAGGTGGTGGTAAAACTATTGGGAGAGAGGCTTACTGTGCAGTGTCACTTGCGACTCCGCCTTGAGTTCCAAAAAATAACACGGATTGCCGTAAAATCGAGCGTCGATGACTGAAGACTTCTATTGCGATGAAGTATTGAGCGGTCGAACCGCAGTCAGAGTGGTTCGCGAAACTGACAACGTTCTTGCCTATCATCACACGCGTCCATTCTGGCCGGTTCACATCGTCGTGATTCCAAAAAGGCACGTAGCCTCGTTGCTGGCGCTGGAAGAGAGTGATGATCCACTGCTGCTCGAGCTGCTCGATGTCGTTCGTGAGGTAGCGAAGGAAGTACTCGCTGAACACGGCGCATGTCGCGTATTAACCAATCTCGGGAAGTACCAGGATTCCAAGCACCTTCATTGGCACGTGTGCGCCGGTGAGCC
>DATDFT010000093.1:0-5620 GCA_036522475.1 Pyrinomonadaceae bacterium
ACGGGCGCGTTCACGTTTGGAAATGTTTACACGCAACTGCTCGAGTACATCGTTTCCGCGGATCTGATTTTTTACGTGTTGATGGTCGGCGCAGTGATCGTGATGCGACGCAAAGCGCCAGAGATCGAGCGGCCGTACCGAACGTTTGGATATCCGATCGTGCCGCTGATTTATATTTTGATTGCCGGGTTGTTTATTGTCGATTTGGCGATACTCGCGCCGTCGACCTCGGGGATTGGATATTTGCTCGTATTCACAGGCGTCCCAATCTATCTCATATGGAGACGCCGATGAACGCGGATTCATTTGATCCATTCGTCGGCAATTTCGGTTTCCACTTTAACGGGAACGGTCCTTAGATATTCCTGGCCCGCGACGCACATGAGGCGCTCGACTTTCTCCGCTACGTCCTGAGCTTCGTCCGCGTCAGCTTCGACGACGATCTCGTCGTGAATGATGTTGACGATCTTCGCGTTTGTTTCGCTGAGCTCGTCCTTCAATAACTTGAGCGCGCGTTTCAGGATGTCGGCGCTCGTGCCTTGTATCGGCGTGTTCTTGCCGTTGCGTTGAGTCATCGAAATCTGCTGGCGATCGTTTTCGTCGTAACGAAAACGCACGAGGCGACCGGACGCCGTGCGCGCCTGGCGATCGCTCACCGCCCGGTTCGCGGCTTCACGCAGGTAGGTATCGAGTTGGCGATAAGTCCCGAAGTAGCGTCGCAGAATATTTTCAGCATCCGAGACGCTCATTCCGGTCATCAAGGCAAATCGCTGTGCGCCGATACCGTAAACGACACCGAAGTTCAATCGCTTGGCAAAGTCGCGCTGCTCTTTTGTCACCTGGTCCAGCGAGGCGTTGAAGACTTGCGATGCCGTGACGCGATGGAGATCCGCGCCCGAGTTGAACGCATCGATGAACCCGCGATCGCCCGAGAACTCGGCCAGTATTCGCAACTCAATCTGCGAGTAGTCAGCAATGATCAACTTTCGTCCTTCGGGATGACCACTGAAACAACGCCGGTACTCAACCGCGTGCGGCACTTGCTGAATGTTCGGGTTCGTGCAGGCGAAGCGTCCGGTCGGCGCACCGATCTGGCGGAAGTCTGCGTGCAGTCGTTTCGTTACGGGATTGATCAACTCGATCATGTTCTCGCCGTAACTCGTCAACGCCTTCTGAACGGTGCGGTATTCGAGCAGTGTTCCGATAATCGGGTACTGCGCTGCCAGCGGCTGAAGTTTCCAGTTGCGCGTTGAATCAGGAACTGGAATGCCGAGACGATTGAGTGCTTTCGTCAACTGCTGCTGTGAATCGAGATTGATGTCGTCGCGTTGCGGGCCGCCGAACAGCGAACCCTGCGAGGACTCTTCAGCCAGCACCTGCTGCAACTGTTCTGCAAGCTCGGCGCGTTTCTTTTCGACGATCCCCAACTGTTCGAGCCAGCGGTCCTTGTGCATGTAGAAACCCGCCAGCTCGATGTCGACCACCGGCATCACGCATTCAAACTCGAGCTGTGCGCACTTCACGAGCGATTCGGATTTCAAACGGTCGATCAGCTTTTCGCGCAGCGGCAGCAGGACCACGGCGTCACGAGCGGCGTATTCGAGTTGTGCTTCGGAGAGCTCGAAGCTCCAGTTGCTCAGGCGTTCGGACTTATCGACTGCTTCGTTCAGGTAACGACTCGCGACCGTCTCGAGCCCGTGACGTTCCTCGATATCGCCGGCGCCGACGAGTTGACTCGCGAGCAAAGTGTCGAAGAGTCCGACGAGATCGACACCGAGATTGTGCTTGATGAACTTTGCGTCAAACTTCGCGTTGTGCGCGATCTTGATCGGACGCGAAGATGTCAAAAGATGGCGAAGCGGCGCGAGTGCGTCGGCATTGCCGTTGCTGAAATGATCGAAATCGACGATGTAGACGCGGTCAGGTGTCGCGAGCTGGATCAGGCGTAAGCGCGCGGTGAATGGATCGAGCTCAGTGGTTTCCGTGTCCAGGCCAACGACTGGCTGGCTGGTGAGGGTTTCGATTGCTTTCCGAAGTTCCTCGGGGGTTTTAACTAGCTCGTAGTTCATGAACAAAATAGGTACTATAAGTCCTATAGGACCTATATCAACCAAACCATCCTATAGTGCCATCAATCGCTTCAACATAAAAATCTGCCCCTTGTGCTGGGCTTCGTGATCGATCAGGTGATGCAGGATCCAGCGCAGGTTGTATTCAGTGGTTTCTCCGTTGCGCTCGAAAGTGATGATGCGTTCCAGATCCTTGTCGTTGTAAGAAAAAAGCACGTCGCGAGTTTGATTGCGAATCTTCTCGACCTCTTTCAAGCAAAACTCCGCCGTGTAACCCTCGCGCGCCACGCGCTCGAGATCGTCGAGCACGTCCCAGTACGGCTGTTTGCTGTCTTCGTCAGTCAGCTTATGCCCGCTGACAACCATCTGCATGAAAAACCATTCTGCTTCACCGATATGCAATACGAGCCCGCCAATCGAATGAGCGCCGAGAAACGCCGGCTTGCCGATCACGTCGTCCGGCAGGTTCTTAACCGCGACGTTAACCTGGTTGCGCACCTCTTCCATGCCGCCGAGATAGTAGCCAATGCCGGTCGATAAACCTGGATGCGGAGTTAGCAGTCTGCGTCTCATACCAAAATCCTTTCGCGATCAGGATGAGGCCTCACGAGAATCAATAACAAGACCGCGGCTGTCGCGCCCATTACTGCGCTCGCCAGAAACGCAACCGCCGGCCCTTTCCAGTCCCAAATCATACCCATCAGGAACGAAGCAGGAAACACCGTCACGCCAAACGCGAGATTGTACAAGCCGTACGCGGTGCCGCGTTGCTCCGGGCGCACGAGGTCGGCCACCAACGCCTTCTCCGCTCCTTCCGATAAACCAAAATACATGCCGTAAACCAGAAAAAGGATCCACAGCGAGATTGTTTGCGTCGCAAAAGCAAAGCCCGCGTAAACCGCGGCATACAAAATCCAACCGGAAACAATCAAACGCTTGCGTCCCAAACGATCCGAAAGATCGCCGCCGAACAACGAGCTCAATACTTTGCTCGCATGATGCGCTGCCCAAAGCAACGGCACCATCACCACCGACATACCCGACTCCGTCGCACGCAGGATTAAAAAACTGTCGGACGAATTCGAGAGCGTAAACAGGGCCAGCACCACCAGGAATCGTTTGAAGTTACTATCAAACCCGCGCAACGAGAGCGATTTGACTTGCGAGTCTGCGGACGCGTGTACCGGCGACTCGCGCATGAAAAAGATCGCGACGAGCACCGCGATCAGCGCCGGCACAGAAGCCGCTAAGAATATTTTGGAAAACTCTGACGCCGTCGGCGACGAAGCCTTCGCGACGAAGATCAGCACCAGCACGTATCCGACCAGTGGTCCAATAACGGCGCCGCCGTGGTCCATAGCCCGATGAAAACCAAACGCGAGCCCGCGTTGTTCGACAGTTACCGTGTCGGCGATCATCGCATCGCGCGGTGCAGTTCTGATTCCTTTGCCGACTCGATCCGTAAGCCTGATCGCGAGGACTTGCGTCCACGTGCGCGCAAACGCAAGCAACGGCCTCACGATGGAGGCAAGCGAATACCCCGCCACAACCAGAAACTTGCGCTTTGCCAGTCGATCGCTGAGATAACCAGCGAATAGTTTCAGCAGACTCGCCATCGATTCAGCGAGTCCTTCAATGATTCCGATTGCGCGTGCTGAAGCGCCTAAACTGTTGGCGAGAAAAACCGGCAGCAGCGGATAGATGATCTCGCTCGAGGCATCGTTGAGCAGACTCACCAGGCCAATCGTGACCACGTTTCGCGGCAGTCCGCGATAGCGCCGCCATAAGCCGTTAATGTGGCTATGATTTGCGGTAGCTGGCTCTGACAATGGTCTTGATGTTTCCGCGAACGTGGAAGTCGCCTTCGATATCGACACGCAGCGGATCGCAGGCAGCGATGAAGTCTTCCACGATGATATTGATGACGTGCTCGTGAAAGATCTTCACATTTCTGAAAGAGTTTATGTAGAGCTTCAAACTCTTTAACTCGATGCAACGCTCGTTGGGAACGTATTCGATGCGGATGGTGGCGAAGTCGGGAAAATCAGAGAATGGGCAGATCGCGGTGAACTCCGTGATCTCGAAATTGATCTTGATCTCACTGCCGGGAAACTCGTACGCGAACGTGTCGAGCGGAAAGAGATTCATCTCCGCGCGCGGCGTCGATTGAATGTCAAGGCATTGCTGGTTTGGTGCTGGTAGCGTAGTCATTGCAGCCGCATCTTAACAAATCCGCGGCTAATACGCTGGCGCGCTATCCTTCTTTCCCGAGTCGAAAAACTTGATCAGCACAAGGCCCGCCAAAAACCCACCGACGTGCGCCGCATAAGCCACACCGCCCGTCTGCGAGCCGCCACCGAGCATGCCGAGGCCACTGATTAACTGAAACGCGAACCAGATCCCGATCGCAACGTAAGCAGGAACTTGCGTGAGAAAGCGGAAGAGAATCACCGTCACGCGACGTTTTGGATACAGCAGAATGTAAGCACCCAACACTCCCGAGATTGCTCCCGAAGCGCCGAGACTCGGAACCAGCAGACTCCTCTCATCGCCCGCAAAAACACTGGTGGCAAACACATGCGACAACGAAGCGATGACGCCGCAAAGCAAGTAGAAAATCAGGTACTTGACATGGCCCACGCGATCTTCGATGTTGTCGCCGAAGATCCAAAGGAAGAGCATGTTGCCGGCGATATGCGCGATGCCGCCGTGCATGAACATCGAAGTGAAGAGAGTTACGTAAACCGAAACCGGAGTTGGACCAAGACCAGGTATTGTTAGCACTTGTCCCGAGACTGGATCGAGCACGTGGCGAGCCGACGTGACGACATCATGGCCGCTCAGAATCTCGGCCGGCACGGTTGAAAAAGAGTAAGTGAATTGATCATTACTTCCGAGTTGCTGGAGGACAACAAAGACAAAAATGTTGAGCGCGATAATCGCATAGTTAATCAGCGGTGTGATGGTGCGATCGCTATTGTCGTCATATAGCGGAAAAACCATGGTCTATCACCTCATTGAAATGAAGGATTCTAACGCGTGCCGTATGTATAGATTGTCGCGTGCCTGTTACTAAAGCGTTCTCTGCGGCTCTCTGCGTTCTCTGCGTGCTCTGCGTTTTTAATGCGCCCTTAAACGCAGAGACCGCAGAGGGCCGCAGAGTATTTTTATTCCATGGCGCGATCCGCCATCGGAATGCCCGCGTGAACGAGCGCGGGTTCGTGCGGCTTCAGTAATTCGTAGCCTTCCGACCGCGCAACGTAAGTGGCCGCGGTGATGTCGCCGGTCACGTTGAGCGTCGTGCGACACATATCGAGTATGCGATCGACGCCGAGAATGATCGCGATCAATGCCGGGTTCACACCGATCGTAACGAGCACGCCGATGATGAACGGAATTGAGCCTGACGGAACGCCCGCAGTGCCGATCCCGCCGAGTATCGCGAGGTAAACCACCATCAACTGTTGGCCCAGGGTGAGATCGACGCCCGCGAGTTGGGCCAGGAACAACACCGTCACGCCTTCGTATAACGCAGTGCCGTTTTGATTTGC
>DATDFT010000094.1:0-5358 GCA_036522475.1 Pyrinomonadaceae bacterium
CAAACCCCAGGGAACGGGCTTCCCATTCGCTTCCTCGATCTGATACTGAATGCTGACCTCCGCGCCATCGGATAAACGAGGATAGCCGCTATCGGTACGGAAACTGATCGGCAGTGGTGAGTTATTTCTGAGACGCAGCCAAACTCCGTCAGCATCGTCGGCGGATTTTGTAATCAAACTCTTTTCAACGTTGCCCGTTTCCATCATGCGCTGCGCGAGCGGATTAATCGCTTCACCAAAATGATCGAAGGTGATAGTAACCGGTCGAACCCACGTGCTGACTTCCTTGTCTGCCTCGGCAGTCTTACGCTTCTTTTCCGCTGCCAGAGCTGACGCGATGGCAGCTTCTTTTTGCGCTTCTTTCGTCTCTCGCTTTTCAGTCTCCCAATCGATCGGTATGGCGGTCCAAATCAAATTACCGCTCTGGACATTCCACAAAAGAATGTTCTGGTTTTCGCCGCCCGAAACGATGTGCTTGCCGTCCGCACCGAACGCGACCTGATCGTTCGAAGAGTAAGGTTGTTTGAAAGTTTTGACGAGCTTTCCTGTTCGCGTGTTCCACACGTTGATATGCGATCCGATGTGGCCGGTTGCGATCAATTTTCCGTCAGGACTAAAAGATATCGACCGAGTGTAATCTGAATCCTCACCGAGTCGCCGTATCAACCTTCCGCTTTGCGCCGACCGGATCTCAACCCGGGTGTCGCTCGAATAATATCCAGTTGCGATAAACCTTCCATCCGGACTAAACACCGCTACGTCCGCATCGTGAAATCGTCCTTTCATGACGCGCAAGGGTCGACTTTTCGTTCTATCCCACAACCTGGTCGTTCCGTCTGCATGGGCCGAAACAAACAGATTTTCTTTGGGACTAAACGCGACATATCGGACTTCGCTGTCGCCAGACGAGATCACGTGAAGCTGTTTACCGGTTACCGCATCCCACACTTTGATCTCGTCGTCACCGCCGGAGCTGATCGCGATCCGTCCGTCGTTACTCAGTGCCACCGTCCCTACGCCATGAAGCCCTGAGGTGTGAGTCGTGATGGATCGGAGCAGGCGCCCATCATCAACATTCCAAAACTCGATGGTGTCGTCTTCACTGCCGGAGATCAGTCGCTTGCCGTCATGACTGAAAGCAAGCGACGTGATTTTATCTGTGTGCTCGGCCAGTGTTTTTACTAATTCGCGACTTTGCGCATTCCAAAGCCTGACGATTTTATCGTCGCTGCCGGACGCGATGAGTTTTCCATCCGGGCTAAACGCCAGTGCACGCACGATTCCCGGATGTCCTTCGAGACGCCGAATCACCGTGTTGCTCTGTGCATCGATGATCTTCACACAAGCATCGCCATAGCGTCCGCGCTCGGCAATCATCGAACCATCGGGACTCGTGACTCGTTCGGGACTGGTCGAGCCTGCCTTGATGGTCCAGATCGGTTCTCCTGACTGCGTGTCGCGAATCTGGTAAGACTCACCTTTCACGCCCGAAGCGAGCAGCGCTCCATCAGGACTTTTCAGTGGCTCGTCAGGTTTCAGCAGTTTTGCCACGATGTTCCAGATTAGTTGGCCGGTTTTTGCGTTCCAAACTTTGATCCATCCGTCGGCGCCCGAGTAGGACGCAACCAGATTTCCGTCCGGACTCCAACCCACAAAGAGCAAGTCGCGCGTGTGCCCGAACTGAAGAAACCGGATCGCTTGATCGTCTGCCGGCGGAGCAGTGGTCTGCTTCCAAACAAGGTGTCCGGACTTATCGATGTAACCCCAACTCTGCGGGGCAAAACCCACTTTCGCGAGGCCGTTGCGGAAGTCTTTGGCGAAGTAAAATTGCGGTTCGACTACCATCTTGCCGGTCTGATCGACAAAGCCGTACTTGCCATCTTTCTCCACGAAGGCGAGACCCTCGGAGAAATTGAACGTGAGATCATACTCGGGCTTGATAACCACTTCGCCGCGTGTGTTGATGAACCCGTACTTATCGCCGATCATCCATCGTGAAAGACCATCATCAAACGACCCCCATGCGACGGCACAATCTTTCTCGGTGCGCTTGAAATTCGGGATCACTTTTAGCTCGCCGGTTTTGTCTACGTATCCACAAGTGCCGTCGAGCGAGACAGGACCAAAGCCAGCGGAGAACAGGCTGGCCGACTCAAACTTCGGTGCGATGGCCCACGCGCCGGTCGTATCGATATAACCCCACTTTTCTCTTCCTTCGCTGGCGCATGCCAGTCCTTCGTTAAACGGGTAAGCGTACTGAAAGTGCGCCCTGATCACTGTGTTGCCCTTCTTGTCAATGAAGCCTGTTAAACCTCCGGACTGGATCATTGCGAGACCGTCGTGAAAATCGTAAGCCTCCTCACTGACGCCTTCGAGCTTCCCGAACCGCGCCGCGATCACCATCTGCCCGGTTCGATCGATAAATCCCCACTGCCCTTCATATGAATACGGCTCACCGCTTACCTGTACACGGGCCAGGCCCTCTGAAAACGGCCGAGCGACTGGATATTTCGGCTCGATGACGATCTTGCCACTGGTATCGATGAACCCGCTCTTTCCGTCAAGGTAGACCACTGCAAGTCCTTCGGAAAATTCTCCGGCAGACTCGAACCGCGGATCGATCACGATCTTGCCGGAGCGATCGATATAGCCCCACCTGTCGTTCTGTTGAATCGGGAAGAGCGCGGTTGATTGAGCGGCAATCGGGATACAGATGAACAGACTCCAAAAGACACAGGAGGCGAGTCGGGTTTTGAGTTTGCTGAGGACCATCCCAGAGATTCCAGGAATCAAAAATCAGAACTGCGATCCTTTGATGCTCGAAAGAGAAAAAAGTTCCTTCGCCCAATTGTCAATCTATGAGTGGGCTGCCTACACTGGCGACGCATGTTGTTAACTATCACCACCACGCATCAGCCCGCAACTGATCTCGGTTATTTACTCCACAAGAACCCCGCGCGGTTGCACTCGTTCGCTCTCCCGTTCGGAGAAGCGCACGTGTTCTATCCCGAAACGAATGCGGAGCGTTGCACGGCGGCATTGCTGCTCGACATCGATCCGGTGGGTCTGGTCCGAAATCGCAGAGGTCCTGCGGGTGAAGGCGGCACACTCGAACAGTATGTGAACGATCGGCCTTACGTCGCGTCTTCGTTCCTGAGCGTCGCAATCTCGCGCGTGTTGGGGAGCGCGTTGGGTGGTCGAAGCAAGGACAGGCCTGAACTCGCGTCGACTGCGCTTCCGTTGCAAGCGAAGATTTCAGTGCTTCCGTGTCGGGGCGGTGAAAACTTCCTGCGACGATTGTTCGAGCCGCTCGGCTACACCGTCACTGCGCAGCGTCACTCGCTCGACGAACAGTTTCCCGAATGGGGTGACAGCCAGTACTTCACGGTTGAGTTAAGTGGCGCGGTCCGTTTGCAGGATCTGTTGACGCATATTTACGTGCTCGTTCCGGTGCTCGACAACGAGAAGCATTACTGGGTCGGAGACGATGAAGTCGAGAAACTCCTGCGACACGCACGCGAGTGGTTGGCGTCGCATCCTGAGAAAGAAGAGATCACGAAGCGATATCTGAAGTACCGTCGCGATCTGGCCAAAGACGCACTGGCGCGACTGGTGGAGAGTCCCGATCCTGATAGTGTTGAAGTGGTCCATAACAACGAGGAAGAGGTTGTTGAGAGCACGTTGAATTTGAACGAGCAACGTCTCAACTCGGTAGTTGCGGCACTCAGGAGTGTGAATGCAAAACGAGTGTTGGATCTTGGATGTGGCGAGGGCAAGTTGTTGCGTGTGCTCCTCGACGATCGGAGTTTTGAGGAGATCGTCGGTGTTGACGTGTCGCACCGCGCATTGCGAATCGCGCATGAGCGTTTGCGTGTTGAGCGACTGCCGGCGCGACAGCGTGAACGGATCAAGTTGATGCAAGGATCGTTGATGTATCGCGATCAGCGGTTGGCGGGGTTTGATGCGGCGGCGGTGGTCGAGGTGATTGAGCACCTGGATCAGCCGCGGCTGGCGGCGTTCGAGCGTGTGCTGTTTGAGTTTGCGAAGCCGAGTGCGGTGGTGTTGACGACGCCGAATGTTGAGTACAACCCGCGGTTTGAGAGTTTGCCGGCGGGGATGTTTCGTCACAAGGATCATCGGTTCGAGTGGACGCGCGCGCAGTTCGGGCAATGGGCGCAGAAGATTGGTGAGCGTTACGGGTACGCGGTGCGTTTCCTCTCCGTTGGAACAGAAGATGCGGAGGTCGGTGCGCCCACGCAGATGGCGGTATTTGAAAGAAATTGAAGAATGTCTCCCGCAAAGGCGCAAACACGCAAAGAAGAAACCTGAGATGACCATTACCATTCCGGAATTGTCGCTCGTCGTCCTGATCGGCCCATCCGGCTGCGGGAAGTCGACGTTTGCCCGCAAACATTTCCAACCGACTGAAGTCCTGTCATCTGACCTCTGTCGCGCGCTCGTTTCGGACGACGAAAACAACCAGGCCGCCACGAAAGACGCCTTCCAGGTCCTGCACTTCATCGCCGCTAAACGTCTCGCTGCTGGAAAACTCACCGTCGTCGACGCTACCAACGTTCAGCTTGAGTCGCGCAAGCCGCTCGTTCAGCTCGCACGCGACTATCACGTCCTTCCCGTCGCTCTCGTACTGAACCTTAACGATCGGATCTGCCAGGATCGGAATCGCAACCGCGCCGATCGCAACTTCGGACCACACGTCATCCGCCAACAGAGCCAGCAACTGCGCCGTTCGATCCGCAATCTCAAGCGTGAAGGTTTCCGGCACATTTACGAATTCTCAACTCCGGAGGAAGTCGACGCCGCAGTCATCGAGCGACAGCCCCTCTGGAACAACCGCAAGTTCGACCATGGTCCATTCGACATCATCGGCGACGTTCACGGCTGCTTTGACGAACTGCACGCTCTCCTGACCGAGCTTGGCTACGAGATCACACCGGCATTTGAAGGTCGTCACCCCGCGGGACGCAAAGCCGTTTTCCTTGGCGACCTCGTCGATCGTGGTCCAAAGATTTCGGAAGTCCTGAAACTCGTCATGAACATGACGGCATCGGGCGACGCCCTCGCGGTTCCCGGAAATCACGATACGAAGTTGATGCGAAAACTGCGCGGTCGAGACGTTCAGATCACTCACGGTCTCGCCGAGTCTCTAGAGCAGTTGGACCAGGAGCCGCCCGAGTTCAAAGAGCACGTTGCTGACTTCATCGACAACCTCGTCAGCCATTACGTATTGGACGACGGCCGCCTCGTAGTCGCACACGCCGGTTTGAAGGAAGAGTTGCAGGGCCGTGGGTCGGGGAAGGTCAGAGACTTCGCGCTCTATGGCGAGACCACCGGTGAGAC